>CAYUDP010000043.1:0-1669 GCA_964443725.1 uncultured Candidatus Saccharibacteria bacterium | reverse complement strand
GGAAAGAGTGGCAAAAGAGAAAAGAAAAAGAAGATTATCTTATAGATGGAGTTGTCGTCAAGGTAAATGAAAGAAAGTTGCAGGAGGTTTTGGGTTATACAGGTAAGGCTCCAAGATTTGGTATTGCTTTTAAATTTAAAGCAGAGCAGGTGACAACGGTACTCGAGGATATAAGTTTCCAAGTTGGCAGGACTGGAGTTATCACACCAGTAGCTCACTTAAAGCCGACTTTGGTTTATGGTTCAACTGTCTCTAGGGCAACACTTCACAATGAGGATCAAATAAAGAAATTAGATATTCGTATTGGGGATACTGTTATTTTGCAGAAAGCTGGAGATGTTATTCCAGAAGTAGTCTCTGTGGTTAAAGATTTAAGAACTGGTAAAGAGAAACCTTTTGTTTGGCCGAAGACTATACCGCTTTGTGGTGGCGATGGAAGTATAGAGAGGATAGAAGGCCAAGCGGCATGGAGGTGTGTATACAAGGACTCATTTACTCAATGGAAAAGAAAACTCTATCATTTCGTTTCAAAGAAAGCTTTTGATATAGATGGTCTGGGGCCCAAAGTTATAGACCTTCTTCTCGATAACAATCTTATATCTTCATACGATGATATTTTCACACTTACATATGGAGATGTTATATCCCTGCCTAGGTTTGCGGAAAAATCAGCCAAGAATTTGATTGAGTCCATAAATAAGGCAAAAAAAGTTGAGTTGCCAAGATTTATAATAGCTTTGTCTATTTCTCACGTTGGTGAAGAGACGGCTTATGATCTTGCTAAACATTTCGGTAGTTTTGAAAAATTTAGGCTGGCAAATGAAGAAGAGTTATCCCAAATATTTGGAGTGGGAGAAATTGTTGGAAAATCAATCGCGGAGTTTTTCAAAGATAAAAAAAATACTTCTGCAGTAGACAATTTGCTTGAAGTTGTAGATGTTTCTGATTATAGAGAAGAGGGTAAAGTTTCAAATGAATTCTTTTCTGATAAGACATTTGTGCTTACTGGAACTCTAAAATCCCTTTCTAGAGATGAGGCCAAGAAGTTGATAAAGGAAAATGGTGGGGATGTTTCTAGTTCAGTTTCGAAGAATACTTCTTTTGTTTTGGTTGGCGAAAACCCCGGCTCAAAATATGATGAGGCTATCCGTCTTGGTGTTAAGGTTTTAAAAGAGGGTGATTTTTTGAAAGAAATTCGCAAATAGGGTATATTTAGCCAGTATGATTTCTAAAGATGATATAAACAAATTGTCAGAGCTGTCTCGCCTTGCGGTTAAGGAGGAAGAAAAGGATAAATTACTAAGCGATTTGGAGGGTATTTTGGGCTACGTTGCCGAACTCGAAGAGGTATCAGCAGACCTTAACTTGAGGACGTTTGACCACGAACCGTCTAATATTATGCGTGAAGATGAAGGTGGGCACTTGGGTGGAGAGTATACAGAAGATTTGTTAAGTGAATCGCCAAGTCGTGAGGGAGATTATTTTGCTGTTAAAAAGATATTTTAATTTTTATGGATTTGTCTAAACTTTCAATCAAAGAGGCTAGGGAGAAGTTGAAAAGTGGAGAAATAACCTCTCTTGATTTGACTAAAGCTGTATTAAAAAATATTGAAGAAAAAAATGGAAAGATAAATGCCTATCTTGAAGTTTATGAAGATGTTTTGGAACA
>CAYUDP010000042.1:0-1779 GCA_964443725.1 uncultured Candidatus Saccharibacteria bacterium | reverse complement strand
TGGCGATATTTCTTTTGGTCGTCTCTATTTCTCTGGGGAAAATCAAACTACTTAACACTATAGACAGTAAAGCCCTAATGTTTATTGTCCTTTCTGGTGTTGCCGGGGCGATGTCTTGGTTGTTTTACTTCTTTGCGCTTAAATATGGCCCAGCAACAGGAGTCGTTGCTGTAGATAAGTTGAGTGTTGTTTTTGTTCTTATACTTGTTACTTTGTTTATGGGGGAGAGCCTAACATGGAAATCAGGTTTGGGTGCGGTACTTCTAACTATAGGAGCGATACTTATGAGCTTAAAATAAAAATATGAAAGGATTTATAACAAATATAGAAAAAGATACTTTAGAAAATGAATTTTATAGAAAGGTCTTATACACTAGTAAAAATTGTCAGCTTGTTTTGATGTGTCTTAACCCCGGCGAAGAAATAGGCGAGGAGGTTCACGATCTAGATCAATTCATAAGGATAGAAGAAGGTGATGGTGTTGTGGTTTTAAATGGAGTAGAGAGTCGTGTTGGAGATGATTTTGCGATTGTTATTCCTGAGGGAGTATCGCACAACGTCATAAATAAGGGTGACAGGAAGATGAAGTTATATAGTTTATACTCTCCACAAGAACATAAGGATAAAACGATTCACAAGACAAAAGAAGACGCCGAAGCCAATCATGAACACTTTGATGGTGTTTTAAGTGAATGAGATGAAATCTAAAAGTAGGATGCCGGTTCTTTTCATTGGGCATGGAAGCCCAATGAACGCTATAGAAGATAACAAATACTCTTTGGGTTGGGAAAATGTTGCAAAGAGAATACCAGAGCCAAAAAGTATTATAGTGATGTCGGCTCATTTCTCAACGAGTAACGGGAGTTTTTTGACTGGGCAAACATTACCACAGATTATTTATGATTTTGTTGGGTTCCCCAAAAATTTGTACGAAATAAGGTATGATGTTCACGGGGACAAAGACTTGGCAAAAAGTATTGTCGAGAAAGAAAAAGATTTTAGTCTGGATGACACTTGGGGTATAGATCATGGGGCATGGGTTCCTCTTGTAAGAATGTATAAAGATGCCAATATTCCGGTCATTGAATTAAGTTTGAATTATGGAAAAAACCTTAAAGAAGAATTCAAAATTGTAGAAAAATTAAAGTACTTAAGGGACGAAGGGGTGTTATTTATAGGGAGTGGGAATATAGTCCATAATTTGGCATTAATGAAAATAATAGAGGGTCCATTTGATTTTGCACAGACATTTGATGACAAGGTTGCTAATTTAATTTCAAAAAGGGATATCGAAGCTCTGATTGATTATAAGACAATTGATAAGGAAGCAAGATTTAGTGTTCCAACAGATGATCACTACAGACCATTTATTGGTTCGCTTGCTATGTCGGATAAGGACGACAAGATTTCTTTTTTTAATGAAGGTTTTGTCTACGGGTCAGTGGGAATGAGATCGTTTATTATTGAGTAATTTGATTAAAAATGTTTAGAATTTGTTCAAAATCAAACAAACTACATAGTTTTTGGTATTAAAATTTGGAAAAACTTTCTTATAACGATTAAAGTCGTAAAATTCATAAAAAGTTATCCACTTTGACAAAAAAAAGAAGCTGATATCCATATTAATTTCCCACATGGGCCCATAAAAGTGGCTAAAGAATGGGTTATATTTCCCACACCCTTTACATGTATGAGGAAGCATTATTAAATGCTCGGTTAGTACCATTATCCACAAAAAATGACTTTAAAAATATGTATAATTAACCGACCTTAATAATT
>CAYUDP010000041.1:0-1834 GCA_964443725.1 uncultured Candidatus Saccharibacteria bacterium | reverse complement strand
TAGAGCACTCGCCTGTCACGCGAGAGGTTGCCGGTTCAAGCCCGGTCGGTCGCGCATCAGAAAAAATAGAGCCATAAAACTGGCTCTATTTTTGTATACTGATTGGACGGGAGAACTGATATACTTTAAGTATGAAAATTTTGCTTATAGATAATGGAACAACTCTTTTGAATAAACTCAGAGAACTAATTCCTGGAGAAGAAATTACTCATACGTTTGATAATTTTGATACTGACACAACAGATTTTGATTTGGTTATTTTGTCTGGAGGAAGTAAGTATCAACTTATGGGTAATGAAGACAAATTTCAAAAAGAAATAGATTTTATAAAAACTACAAAAATCCCTATTGTTGGAATTTGTTTTGGATACGAACTTATTGCTATAGCTTTCGGTGCCACTCTTAAAGAATTATCTGAAAATAAAAAAGGAATGTATGAAGTACAAGTTTTTGATGAGGTGTTAGGTAAGGGAATAGTACGAGTATATGAAAGTCACAGATGGATAGTAGATACTCTACCAGATATTTTTGAAGTACTTGCTGTTTCCAATGATGGTCCAGAGATAATCAAACATAAAGAAAAAATTATTTATGGTTTGCAATTTCACCCTGAGAATTTTGTTGAGGAAACTGAGGGAGATGAGGTTTTCCTGAAACTATTATCGCAGTTCTGACTTTGTCCACTAGGTCGCGCCAAATTAAAACCTCGCAAGGGGTTTTAATTTTTGGTGCTCGACAGCATGCAAACTGCTTTGCATGCGTCGGGCTTGAACAGGTGGAGCCATGTCCTGGTGTGTTGTTTTATTGCTTTATATGGAATTTGTGGTAAAAATCCAAAAGAGTTTTTTCTTGGAGAGAGCCATGCCCAAATATCCACTTGGGTTCACTGCTGGACATATTCAAGCGTTTGAGAAGCTTGATTTCTGGAGGAAGGTTTGCCGAAGGAGGGGGTTCATTTTTCATGGTTCGTCGGCTCCCAGAAGGATGCTTCGTCCCATGAAGGTCGTCACATGTCACAAAAAAATTATTAATCAGCCTTACGTTTTTGCAACTGGGAGGATTGACATTGCAGTTGTGCACGCCATTATCTTGGGAGACCACTGCAACTGGGAGGTCCACAAAAAAAGCAGGAGGCTTGTCCTCTTTGCTCCAATTGATGGGTTTCATCTCAAGAGGGGCGGGGGATATATACACGCCTTCCCACCAGATGGTTTCAAGGGAGGTCATTCTCAGTTCGTAAACCCCAAACCTGTGAAGCCCAGGACCAGGTTCAAAGTTCCACTCAAGGCTTTCGAAATGTTCATCGGTATGGGGTTGTTCAAAATATCAGCAACCAAGGAAGCTATGGAGGCCAGAGAAAGGAGGATACGTTCGTCCTAAATGAAATGTCGCCCGCAGAGTCGCCCTCTCTTGCGGGCGATTTCTGTTTTTCTAATTAGTATAAATTATACAAACTTCTACTTATAGAAATGAGTGGGAATTTGCCAATTATTAAATGGGATTTTGCTAAGTGGATGATAAAATAATCCTATGAATCATCTAAAGAGACTCTTCAAGACTATTGGTCCTGGATTTATAACTGGTGCAGCTGATGACGATCCCTCTGGTATTGCTACGTATTCTCAGACAGGGGCAATGTTTGGTTTGGGACAACTTTGGACGACTCTATTTAATTTTCCTTTCATGGTTATTGTCCAGGAAATGTGTGGCCGGATAGGGTTGGTGACAGGAAAGGGCTTATCTCAAGTTTTGAAAGAAAATTACAGCAAGAAAGTATTGTATTTTGCAGTTCTATTATTACTTATTGCAAACGCTGTAAATATTGGAGCAGATC
>CAYUDP010000040.1:0-1879 GCA_964443725.1 uncultured Candidatus Saccharibacteria bacterium | reverse complement strand
GATGATATTACTGTTACAGACAAAAAGAGAATATCCAGACTTTCTCAGAAAGGGGCAATAAGCGCAGTTATTATTAAGCCAAACCAGATAGGGACCATAAGCGAAGCAATAGAGGCTGTAAAAGAAGCTAGAAAAAATAATATTTCGGTGGTCGTTTCTCACAGAAGTGGGGAAACAAATGACGATTTTATTGCAGACTTTGCAGTTGGGGTTGGCGCAGACGGTATAAAACTTGGTGCTCCAGCGAGAGGGGAAAGGGTTTCAAAGTATAACCGTCTGTTGGAAATAGAGAGAGAATTTGCAGGTGGCTTGTAAATATACTTTAATTTAAAATCGAAATATGCGCGGCTTTTCTTTTTGGAGAAGAGTAGTGGTTTTTTACAGGAATAGTTTTGCGTGGTAAAATCAAAGCCAAAATCTAATTAATTTAAATTAATATGAATAAGAGTATTTTGGCTGTATCTTTTGTAATAGCGATATTTGCAGTGGTTGTCGGTGTCGCTGTGTTGGCAAAAAATAATAATGCAAATCCTGCAAGTAATAATGAATATAATTCTCTATCGTCCGCAACTAGTTCTATGCCAACCCCGACTCTTGCTATTAGTTTGAATGATTGGAAACTTGGATCGGGAAAGATTGTGCTTATGGAGTATTCTGATTTTCAATGCCCAGCTTGTGGTGCGTACCATCCTCTTGTAAAACAACTTCTTGCTAAAAGAGGAAAAGATATAACTTTTATTTATAGACATTTTCCATTGCCGCAACATCTTAATGCTATCCCTGGCGCAAGAGCTGCTGAAGCAGCTGGTAGGCAAGGCAAGTTCTGGGAGATGCATGATTTACTTTTCGAAAAACAATCCGAATGGTCGGAGCTTTCAAATCCATCGGATACTTTTGTTTCTTATGCCAAATCTATAAATCTAGATACGAATAAGTTCATATCTGATTACAACGACAATACAATAAAAGAGAGAATAATTGCTGACTTCAAGAGTGCATCCGAGTTGAAGATAAACGCTACCCCCAGCTTCTTTGTTGGTTTGGGTGATGCTAGTAATATGAAAAAAATAGAATCAATTAAATCAGTCGATGACTTTGAGAAATCAATCGACTCACTTTTGAAATAAATGCAAATAGAGTGGTTATTACATTATCTACAGGGGCTTATAGACGCCTATGGGGCGTTGGGTATTTTTGTCGCTTCGCTTATAGAAGAGATGTTATCAATCCCGTCGCTTCTAATTGCAATCACAACAAGTGTTGCAGTTCTTTCAAATCAATCAGTAAACTATGGATCGATTTTTGATCTGATATTTATAGTGACTATTCCGGCGGCTCTAGGTATATTTTTTGGTTCCTTCTTTATTTATGGACTTACTTATTATCTCGGTAAGCCGTTTATAAATAAATTTGGAAAATATTTTGGGGTCAGTTGGAAACAAATCGAAGCAGCCGAGAAGAAAATGGAGGAAAGTGACGCTGACTCATGGTGGTTGTTTTTGGCTCGTGCCACACCTATACTTCCTTTTGCTCTTATTAACGCTTTCTGTGGGGTTGTCAGGTGGCCGATTGTGTCGTATTCGATTATTACTTTTTTTGGTGGGTTGATTAGGGTGCTTACCGTAAGTATCATAGCTTGGTGGGTAGGTGCCTTTATTTACAAGAGGCTACATTACTGGTTTTTCTTTGAAAAGCTGGTTCTTATTGGGATTATACTTTCAATTGTCATATATTTTGGTTTTAGGTTTTATAAAAGTAGGGGTGATAATATAGATAAATAAGATTATGAAGAACCTTCTTAAATTTTTTGATAAATTTGAAGACCATGTTAGGGGGCATTTGTCGCGGTATCCTGTCATTTATTCTCTTATCGGCGGTT
>CAYUDP010000039.1:0-1962 GCA_964443725.1 uncultured Candidatus Saccharibacteria bacterium | reverse complement strand
AGCCGTATATCAGAAATCGTATAATGACATTTATCGATCCAGCGGGCCATCCACAGACTTCTGGTTACCAAATTCAACAATCATTAATTGCAATTGGGTCCGGTGGCTTAACCGGAAAAGGCTTCGGTCAGAGTGTCCAAAAATTTGGCTTCCTACCAGAACCTGTGGGTGACTCGATCTTTGCGGTAGCGGGGGAGGAATTTGGCTTTATTGGAGGGGTGGCAATTATTATCTTATTCCTGTTTTTTGCCTTGAGAGGCTTGCGCATCAGTATCAGGGCACCAGATGAATTCGGTAGACTACTTGGCCTCGGAATTGTTATACTCATTACCACACAAGCGTTTATGAATATAAGTGCCATGCTTGCTATCATTCCGCTTTCGGGGCAGACATTACCACTTATAAGTCACGGGGGGACAGCACTTCTTGTAACACTAGGAGCAATCGGAATTGTGTTTAATATATCAAAAGACCAAAAGAAACTATCATGAATCCTGTAGTGAAAAATGACATTATTTTGAAAAAAATATATAATCTACAATAATTATTATGATAAAAATTATTAAAACTAACCTTAAAAGTGACTTTTGCTCATAGAGCTATGTCATTTTCTACTACGGGATGAAAATTGTATTAACAGGAGGAGGATCAGGTGGACATTTCTATCCAATAATCGCAGTTGCCGAAGAGCTTCGCAAGATTGCAAAAGATGAAAAGTTAGTTCAACCAGAGCTATTCTATATTTCTAGTGATCCATACGATGCGAGAGCACTTTTTGAGCAAGGAATAACCTACAAACAAATTGATACAGGAAAGATGCGTAGATATTTTTCTATACTAAATTTCTTTGATATTTTCAGAACAAGTATCGCTTGCGTGAGGGCTTTATTTACTTTGTTTTCGATTTACCCTGATGTTGTTTTTGGCAAAGGTGGCTATCCGAGCTTCCCAACACTCTTTGCTGCAAAGGTACTTGGTATACCAGTTGTAATTCATGAATCAGATTCTAAACCTGGTAGGGTAAATGCTTGGGCTAGTAAATTTGCAAAGAAAATCGCGGTGTCATATCCAGATGCTGTTGAGTTTTTCGATAAAGAAAAAACAGCTTGGACAGGAAATCCTATTCGCCCAGAGATAGCCTTTCCTGCAAGGGAGGGAGGCAAACAATTCCTTGACCTTGAAGACAATATTCCTGTGATACTTGTACTTGGAGGTTCACAAGGTGCTGAAAGAATAAATGATATTCTTTTAGACTGTCTACCAACTCTTATAGAGAGGTATCAAATCGTTCATCAAACTGGAAAGAAAAATTTTGAGAGTGCTAAGAAAACAGCAGATGTTGTTATAGGACTTTCCCCAAAACGAAATCGTTATAAAGCATTTGATTATCTAAATCTTTTAGCTATGCGTATGGCTGCTGGTTCAGCAAATTTGGTTGTATCACGTGCGGGTTCTACAATATTTGAAATAGCAGCTTGGGGTGTACCATCAATAATTATTCCTATACCTGAATCAGTAAGTCACGATCAAACAAAAAATGCTTTTAATTATGCACGCAGTGGTGCTAGTATAGTTATTGAAGAAAATAATCTAACCCCTGAAGTTCTCTTAGCTGAAATTGAAAGTATTATGAATAATCCGGAGAAAATAAAAGAAATGGGTGATAGTGCAAAAAGATTCGCTAAAACCGACGCAGCTCGTCTCATTGCTAAAGTTATTGTAGAGATTGGTCTAACTCACGAAAAATAATGGGAGTTTTCGATTTATTTAAAAAGGAAAAAGTGGTGGTTAGAGTGGCGCCGTCACCAACGGGTTTTTTGCATATTGGGACAGCGCGAACGATGCTTTTTAATTATCTTTTTGCCAAGAAACATAATGGTAAAATAATTTTACGTAGTGAAGACACAGACAAAGCTAGGTCCAAAAGTGAGCACGAAGAAGACATAATGTCTGGCCTAGAAT
>CAYUDP010000038.1:0-1985 GCA_964443725.1 uncultured Candidatus Saccharibacteria bacterium | reverse complement strand
TTGATTTAATCGAAAAAATATTGTAATATATCCGTCTAAATAGCGGGGTAGAGTAATAGTAATTCGCGAGGCTCATAACCTTGAGATGTTGGTGCAAGTCCAGCCCCCGCAACAAGTTTGTAAAGATTTTTTATTGTGGGTGTTCTATTTCTCACTAATATGCCAATTCTAAACATAAAGACCACTAAATAATGTGGTATCATTTTGTCATGGATGGTGAAAAAATTGGTGGATACGAGTCTAGGTTATCACAACGTGGTGAGGATTTAAGGCGAATAAATGAAGAATATAATGATGGTTGGAATAATGGTGAAGCAATTGAAAACCCCGAAAGTGCCCATCTTATCGAATACATACTTTCTACTTTAGATTTTGAAAAACTAAAAGGTGTTTTTCTTGAAGAATTGAGAAAATCAGGTGTACCAGAAGAAAATATAAATATAGGTGTTCTGGATAAAATTATTGCTTTCCCGAACAGCAATGATCTTATAGGGTCAATGTATTACGCATTTATTAATAGAATAGCTTTTTCTGCTAATAGCAAATCTTTTATAGAACTAAAACAACAAATGATAGATAATAAGGAGCTTCCTCCAGATGTTTTGATGGGGGTTCAGCTACTATTTATTCATGAGGTGTGTCATGCTTTTTCTAGAGTGAGGATAAGTTTTACTGATGTTGATGAAAAGAATTTTGTTTATAACCAAGATGTTGGCTATAGTATCTCGACAATTTCTCAAGAAGATGGAGGGCTAGATAGCTCAGTAAAGTTGTTTGAAGTATTTAATGAGGGGGTAACACAGCGAATTGCTGAAGAAGTTTTCCTAGAATATTCAAAAAGAGTAGGTATTTCTGAAGAAGTTAAATCTTTTTTGGCTAAGTTTAATAGTAGTTCATCGTCGTTACAGTATAGAGTTTATGAAAATCAAGTAGATTCAATTTGTGAGCGTATCAGTGATTATGCCGGAATCCCAAAAGATGTTGTCTGGGAAGGATTCAAGCGGGGCTATTTCGAAAAGCCAGAGTTGTTCCACAAAGAGACATTGGAACTTTTTAGGGATACGTTTGGGGATGATTTTCTAGATAATTACATGAAGTTCGATTATGATACTTCCATGTCTGAATTGGCAAAGTTTGATGCTACTTATAATTTAAAACATGTTTCTGAATATTCTGATAGGTGGTTGAAACACCTTGGAATATCAAAAAGTATAAATGATAAATAAAAAAGTCGCCCCGTAAGGCGACCAATTGCGGGCCGATTCCACTCCGTCAGTTCGAGAATCTTTCCCAGTCAGGAAGCCGGTATTTTAGATCTCCACCGCCAACTTTGAAAGCCTCACGAAGAAATCCGCATCCGACGGCTGTAGGCAACCATTGGATTACTGTTGCTGCGACTAAGTGCGCGACTCTCCATTCACGCGGTGTCTTTGGTAGATCGCCACGGCGTGGATCATCTGCATCGGCCGACAACAATCTCTCCAACATACACTCTTCGGCCAATCTCGACCAAATCTCTACGAACGCAGCCTCTACGAGGCGAGTGTTTTCTTGGGGGTGTTGGTTTGGCAAGATGCGTGCGAAATTGATTCCTCTATGAACTTCCGGTATTCCGAGTCTTCTTGCTTCGTAATCTGTTCCTCCTACCAATTTAAGGTCGGGTGGCATTTTGGATCCTCTCTGTGATTGTTAAACCAATACGATAATACAAATATTTGTTACAAATATCAACGATTTGGTGTTATACGATAGTTTGATAGATAGGGTGTTTTATGTTATATATTTATGACTTGTCGGCGTAGCTCAGTTGGTTAGAGCGTGGGACTCATAAGCCCAAGGTCGGTGGATCGTTCCCACCCGCCGACACCCGTTTGAAAAACGGGAACATTCTTGTTAATGTTCTAAAATCTGCGATCGTAGCTCAACTGGTTAGAGCACTCGCCTGTCACGCGAGAGGTTGCCGGTTCAAGCCCGGTCGGTCGCGC
>CAYUDP010000037.1:0-2009 GCA_964443725.1 uncultured Candidatus Saccharibacteria bacterium | reverse complement strand
TGAATAGCTCAGGATTTTTTTCTATAAGGCTTATAAGTAGCTCCTGTTGTGATTCCGGAAGCCCTTTTAGCTTGCTCTTAAGCAGGCTTTTCATTAAAAAATTTTTAAACATATTTATGAAAGTATAGTAACTACATTTTTATAAACTTCAAGTACTCCGCCATCAATCTCTATATTTTCCTCACCTTGATCTCTTCTTATTATTATACTCCCCCTTTTTATAGCACTTACTATTGGCATGTGATTTTTAAGTATTGTCATTTCTCCGGCAATACCTGGAACCGTGATGGAAGTTACCTCATCATGGAATAGTACTTTATTTAGAGATGTGATGGTTAATTGCATTTTATTTTAATGACCCTTTCATGTAGAAGTCTTGCTCTCCTCTGTCGTCATATTTGCCACTAATAATATCGGCAAAGTTTTTTACAGTTTCCTGTAGTGGAACATATTCGCCATGTATCCCAGTGAAAGCTTCTCCCACGAAAAACGGCTGTGATAAAAATCTTTGGACCTTTCTTGCTCGACCAACAACTAGTTTGTCTTCATCGGATAATTCTTCAATGCCCAATATTGCAATAATATCTTGCAAATCTTTATATCTCTGAAGAATATTTCTGGTCGCAAGAGCTGTCTCGTAATGTTCTTTCCCAACAATATCTATATCGAGCGCCGAAGATCCTGACTCTAGTGGATCAATCGCTGGATAGATACCAAGAGAGGCAAGTTGCCTCGACAAGACCACAGTAGAATCTAGGTGTGCAAATGTTGTTGCTGGTGCTGGATCCGTGAGGTCATCCGCCGGTACATACACAGCCTGGACTGAAGTTATACTTCCCTTTGTTGTTGAGGTTATTCGCTCCTGCATTTGCCCCATTTCTTCAGCAAGGGTTGGTTGATATCCCACTGCGGATGGTATACGTCCAAGCAGAGCAGAGACCTCTGATCCAGCTTGAATAAATCTAAATACATTGTCCATAAAGAATAGAATATCTTTTCCGTAGTAGTCTCTGAAATGTTCGGCCATTGTAAGTCCGGTTAGTCCAACTCGAGCACGTGCCCCAGGAACCTCGTTCATTTGTCCAAATACTAGAGCTGTTTTTGCCAAGACTCCAGAATCCTTCATCTCATGGTATAGCTCATTACCCTCTCTAACTCTTTCTCCAACCCCAGCAAAAACTGAATATCCGCCATGATTTGTAGCCACATTTCTTATCAATTCTTGTATCAGTACTGTTTTGCCAACACCCGCTCCACCAAATAGTCCGACTTTCCCCCCTTTTATAAATGGGGTCATGAGATCAATAGCTTTGATACCTGTCTCAAATATCTCTGTTTTTGTTCTTTGGTCTTTGAAAGCCGGCGCACTTCTATGGATAGGCAGTGTTCTGACACTTTTTTCGATAGGTTTACCCTCGTCAGCTGTTTGCCCTATTGCATTAAACAGTCTACCCAAAACTTCTTCACCTACGGGTACAGAAATAGGCGCACCAGAGTCGATTATTTTCATACCTCTTGTCAGTCCTTGCGTATCACCCAAAGATACTGCTCGCACCCTGTTTAATCCCAAATGCTGAACTACCTCAAGGGTTATTGTCTCCCCAGTTTCTTTTTTAAGAGTTAAAGCATTTCTGATTTTTGGTAGATTGGTTTCAAAATAGGCATCCACAACCGTTCCGATTACTTGTTTTATTATTCCTTCATTCATATTTTTAAAATTATTTTGCTAATGCTTCGATTCCACCAATAATCTCTGAAACCTCTCTTGTGATATTACTTTGTCTGATTTTGTTAAATTTTCTGTTTAAAAACTTTTTCACCTCGACGGCTTTGTCTCCTGCACTTTTCATGGCAACCATTCTAGCTGAGAATTCGGAGGCTTTTTGTTCTAGGTTTGCGTGATAAATAAGGATGTTTATCAAATACGGAACTATACTGTTTAATACTTCCTCCTGCGATGGTTCAAAGATTGTTAAACCTTGGATTTCCTCATTGCTATATTGGAAGAG
>CAYUDP010000036.1:0-2032 GCA_964443725.1 uncultured Candidatus Saccharibacteria bacterium | reverse complement strand
TTCGAGTCCAGGGCCCTGGGTTACAGCGATAGCTTCAATATCTTTTAGGTTTTTATTTTCAAGAATTTTATCAAGTAGAATCGGGAGGTTTTTGGTGTGCTCTCTCTTTGCGAGAGTTGGGAAGACTCCACCGTATTCTGCATGTAGTGAGGCTTGGGAATCTAGTGCCCAGTCAATGACCTCAAATTTTGGATTAGCCAAATCACCTGAGCACAGAACGATACTCAGAGCCGTCTCATCACAACTTGTTTCTATACCCAGGATTTTCATAGTAAATAATAATAGTATATATACGAAAAATAAAATAAAAATCCAATATAGGTTACTTTTGCCCTTCTTGGATGAATTTCCACTTTTTCAAAGCGCGTCCAGGGACATCGTTCATGCACTCGGTGAAGAACTCTTTGACGAATGCCTCATTTAATTTCTTTGCCTCGGAACCAAGCATCTCTTTGAATTCCCCAGTAGGCTTATTGCCTAGTAGTAGTTCATACTTGTGATTTTCGTTAAGGTATTTTAGAGCACCAGGAATTCGTCTTTTTGCTCTAGATGTGAGTCTGGCATGACGTTCAGGTTGCTTTATGTCATATGCACGGATGAAAGAGCTTATTGTTTGCATAATTTCCCCGCATAGAATACATTTATTACCAGGTATTGTCAAATGACATATGGTTTATGTTTTTGCCTTTTTTGTTAAAAATATTATATCAGCAGAGGTTGGTTCTATGTAATAAATCAATAATTTGAGTTATGTGTTTTTCTTTAACTTCCAAATGCTCCATATAATTCCAACAACAGGCGAAAGAATGGTAAGTACTAACATTGTATACGCAAACTCTTTTGAAACGCCGCCATTTCCATGTGGAATCCAAGCTTTACTGAAATATAAAAAAATTGCACTAATTATGAGCGATAGAACGAAACCACAAAATGCAGCAAATATTTTCATAAGGAAATTATAGCACAACCTAAAAACTGTGACCATAATGTGTGGCCTTCAGAGCTTTTGAAAGAGAGAGAATGCATTATAAAAGTTGTTACAAAAGTTTCCTTTTGTTTAAATAACTGGAACAGGTTCTTTGGGTACTTCTCTATACTTTTTACTCCACCATAAAGGGACTTCGCAGCTATTGCTAAATATCTTTTTTTCACCAGTAAAAATGTTCTGTGCCATAATAGGAGAATAGATTGCTAAGCACACTTTATTTTTATCTAAGGTATACACTACGTATCCAAAAATGAAGAACGGCACCAAAATTGAGAAGACTACCATTTTCTTATTTTTCATTCGTTAAGTCTAATACTAATTACAGATGCTCACAACCTTTATAGGTGACCCTACGGAGAGTCGGTCACACATAAATTTCTGTTGAAATTTTGCGCGACCCCGTCTCGCACCGTCGTGCTCTGACTTTCGATTCTTCGCTACCTAGCGATCATTTGGTAAAAAGAAAAACCACCTGAATACAGGTAGCTTTTCTTTTCACCATGACCCTACGGAGAATCGAACTCCGCTTCTCGCCTTGAAAAGGCGATGTCCTAACCGATAGACGATAGGGCCGTTATTTACGGGGTAAACTATAGCATTTTTTCAAAAAAAGGCAAAAAGCAATTAATGCTATAATACTAGGTGGAAAGGAGGCGAAAGCCCGTGAGCACAACCGTAAGAGACAGACTCGTTCCTGTCATTGATTCCCTTGGGGAATACGTTTTTGGTAAGAGATGTAGAGCTGAGTTCATCATGAAGAGTAGGCCAGAAGGGGTGGTCTACATATCTGGGAAATTCTTCCCGGGAGCGGTATCTTCATCAGAATTCGAACTTCTTGTTGGTGTGGATCTAACTTCAATTGATGTGAAGTTGACCACAGTAACTCGAGGGGAGCTCACCAGAAGCTACTTCTTTGAAGGGAATGCTTGGACGAGATAAAAAACCCCGCTTGCATGACGCAGGCGGGGTTTTCTTCTTTTGGTTACTTAGTATGCAAATGCACGTATATATCCTCCAAGGCTTTCACCGCATCACCGCAGGCAA
>CAYUDP010000035.1:0-2426 GCA_964443725.1 uncultured Candidatus Saccharibacteria bacterium | reverse complement strand
TATTTTGCAGTTCTATTATTACTTATTGCAAACGCTGTAAATATTGGAGCAGATCTGGGAGCGATGGCGTCAGTTTTGGTTTCCTTATTAAAACTGCCGTTTGCTTTAGTACTCTTTTTGGTGACAATACTAACTCTGGTTTTGGAAATATTTGTACCATATCCGACCTATGCAAAATATTTGAAATATTTAACGATTTCTCTATTGTCCTATGTTTTTGTGGCCTTCATTGTAGTATCTGATTGGAGTGAGGTGCTTGGTGCATTAGTGACGCCAAGTTTTTCTTTCTCGAAAGATTATATAATGATGCTTTCGGCTATTTTGGGTACGACTATTTCCCCGTATCTTTTTTTCTGGCAGGCTGATGAGGAGGTTGAAGAAGAAATCGCTCATCACAAATTGCGGGCTATGGGCAAGGGTATACCGAAGATAGGGAATATAGATATAAGGCAAATGCGATTAGACACTTTGATTGGGATGTTTTTCTCGCAGATTGTCACATTCTTTATCATCTCTAGTGTTGCCATGACCTTGCATAAAGCTGGTATATATCAGATAAATACTGCTGACGAAGCAGCTCTTGCTCTCAAACCTTTGGCTGGAAATTTTGCTTTTTTGCTTTTCTCGCTTGGGATACTTGGTACAGGACTTCTAGCGGTTCCTGTGTTGGCGGGTTCAGCATCGTATGCGATAGGTGAGGCTTTCAACATGAGAGTTGGTCTTTGGAGGAGGTTTAGCCGGGCGCACGGTTTCTATGGGATAATGACCCTCGCGACTATTGCTGGTCTCGTGGTTAATTTCTTGAACATATCTCCATTTATGATGCTTTATTATTCAGCTGTTCTAAATGGGGTTATTGCCCCGCCTCTGCTATTTTTGATTGTAATGATTGGGAATGATCGCCGAATAATGGGAGAACATACGAACTCTAGGTGGGCGGGGTTCTTAGGCCTTATGATCGCGACTCTGATGGGTGTTGTTGCGGTATCTGTAATTTATCAATTGTTTATATAGATTTTGCCAAAGATGTTTTTTTCGGCTAGTATATTAGGCACTTTGCCGTTGTAGCTCAGTTGGTAGAGCATTTCCATGGTAAGGAAAAGGTCCTCGGTTCAATCCCGAGCAACGGCTCCAGTATGAAGATAAAAAAAGTTCTTTCTTTTGTTTTTGTCGGATTAGTGGCGTATTACACCCTCGTAGTCTTCAAGGATCCATACGACCACATGTTTATACATGCGGTAAATCTGGTTATTCATGAGGCTGGGCACACCATCTTTATTTTCTTCGGCCAGTTTATGAATATTTTAGGTGGGTCGTTACTACAGGTCCTCGTGCCTTTTGTTTTTGCTGTCTATTTTCTCCTTTGGCAGAGAAGTCCTATATCTGCATCCATTATGCTTTTTTGGGCATCTATAAATCTAATTGAAGTTTCTATATATGCCGGAGATGCAATTTCAATGAACTTACCACTTTTAGGCCACGATGAAGGGGATACCAGTGGCCATGATTGGAATAATTTGCTTGTTATGCTGGGTATTTTGAAATACACCCCGATAGTTGAAAAGGTTTTTGTTTTTCTTGGTTATGCTGTTTATTCTCTTGGGTTAGCAACTGGAGTCTTGGGCGTCATATATAATAGTAAGAAAGATGATTCAAATGAATAAAGAAGTATCAATAGACGAAATAAGTTTATACCCAAAACATTTAGAGAGGCCTCTTCTTGTTTTAATGGTTTGGACCATTGTTTTGTTTGGGTATTATTCATTTCTGCCGAAATATTTTTCAGGTGGGGTTAATTATTCTGATGCACCATTTGTAAGCGCTGGGTATTATTTTCTTGCTTGCGTATTTACTTTTTTGGTTTTTAGAAATGAACTAAAGGATGTTTACGAAACAGAGTGGTTTAAACCGGAATACAAAGATTTTGCTGTTTTTACAGCACTAGTACCGATCATTTTTTATTTTATTCTGACTTACGGATCAATCTCAAAATTGTTGGGCCCTAGCCTTGTGGAGCTTGTTCCGGTTCAGATTTTGTATGCTCTACCAAAGACGATAGAAATATTTTTTCAACAGATTTTGATTCTTCTTATGGTTTTCTGGCTTTTTGAATGGATTCATAAGCCATACCTTGTTGTAGCTACATTTGCCATCGGCTTTAGTGCAATGCACTTACTTTTAAGACTCGTGATGGACGAAGGTGCGGCAGAATACTTCACTATAGCTGCATCTTTCGGAGGACCGCTATTTGCGTGGTTTATTTTGAAGAAAAAAAATGGCTTTTTCTATTCCTATTTTACTCATTGGGGATTTTACTTGGCTACATTGGCCTTTATATATTTTGTAATTTAATTTCTGGAGCCGAGGGGGAGGATTGAACTCCCGACCTATGCGTTACGAGTGCATTGCTCTACCAACTGAGCTAC
>CAYUDP010000034.1:0-2438 GCA_964443725.1 uncultured Candidatus Saccharibacteria bacterium | reverse complement strand
ATTCTAGGCCAGACATTATGTCTTCTTCGTGCTCACTTTTGGACCTAGCTTTGTCCGTATCCTCACTGCGTAAAATTATTTTACCATTATGCTTCTTTGCAAAAAGATAATTAAAAAGCATGGTTCGTGCTGTTCCAATATGCAAAAAACCCGTCGGCGACGGCGCTACCCTGACCACAACTTTTCCCCTTTTAAACAAATCCAAAATTCCCATAATGTTCCTAACATTTTAACAAAAATGTATTAACTTAGGTATTTTCTTAACATTGACAGAGTGGTAGTATCCATGCTATAATTGAGATTAGAAACGGCATTCCGCCTGATCATCAAAACCAAACGTCCAAAGGAGGACAATGAAAAAACTAACTATCTCACTGCTTCTGGTCACTGCACTTTGCGTGACCGGGTGCAACTACGCGGCCCGCAACTTCGGGGGAACTGTCACCGTGGATCTGCCGGCTGGAGAAAAGCTGGTGTCAGCAACTTGGAAAGAGAGTGATCTCTGGTATCTTACTCGCCCTATGAAGGCGGGAGAAGAACCGGAAACTCTTCATCTGCGTGAATCCAGCAGCCTCGGCATGGCTAATGGGACTGTGGTTTTCAAGGAAAAGAAGTAGCCCCGTAAGCCTCGATTGGAACGGCAATAAAATAGTTCCAAACCGCGTAACATTTCGTTACGCGGTTTTTGTTTATTTTTCGTGAGTTAGACCAATCTCTACAATAACTTTAGCAATGAGTTTCGCGGCGTCTGTCTTGGCAAACTTTTTTGCACTATCACCCATTTCTTTTATTTTCTCCGGACTATTCATAATACTTTCAATTTCAGCTAAGAGAACTTCAGGGGTTAGATTATTTTCTTCAATAACTATACTAGCACCACTGCGTGCATAGTTAAAAGCATTTTTTGTTTGATCGTGACTTATTGATTCAGGTATAGGAATAATTATTGATGGGACACCCCAAGCTGCTATTTCAAATATCGTAGAACCTGCACGTGATACAACCAAATTTGCTGAACCAGCAGCCATACGCATAGCTAAGAGATTTAGATAATCAAATGCTTTATAGCGATTTCGTTTTGGGGAAAGTCCTATAACAACGTCTGCTGTTTTCTTAGCACTTTCAAAATTTTTCTTTCCAGTTTGATGAACGATTTGGTACTTCTCTATAAGAGCTGGTAGACAGTCTAAAAGAATATCATTTATTCTTTCAGCACCTTGTGAACCTCCAAGTACAAGTATCACAGGAATATTGTCTTCAAGGTCAAGGAATTGTTTGCCTCCCTCCCTTGCAGGAAAGGCTATCTCTGGGCGAATAGGATTTCCTGTCCAAGCTGTTTTTTCTTTATCGAAAAACTCAACAGCATCTGGATATGACACCGCGATTTTCTTTGCAAATTTACTAGCCCAAGCATTTACCCTACCAGGTTTAGAATCTGATTCATGAATTACAACTGGTATACCAAGTACCTTTGCAGCAAAGAGTGTTGGGAAGCTCGGATAGCCACCTTTGCCAAAAACAACATCAGGGTAAATCGAAAACAAAGTAAATAAAGCCCTCACGCAAGCGATACTTGTTCTGAAAATATCAAAGAAATTTAGTATAGAAAAATATCTACGCATCTTTCCTGTATCAATTTGTTTGTAGGTTATTCCTTGCTCAAAAAGTGCTCTCGCATCGTATGGATCACTAGAAATATAGAATAGCTCTGGTTGAACTAACTTTTCATCTTTTGCAATCTTGCGAAGCTCTTCGGCAACTGCGATTATTGGATAGAAATGTCCACCTGATCCTCCTCCTGTTAATACAATTTTCATCCCGTAGTAGAAAATGACATAGCTCTATGAGCAAAAGTCACTTTTAAGGTTAGTTTTAATAATTTTTATCATAATAATTATTGTAGATTATATATTTTTTTCAAAATAATGTCATTTTTCACTACAGGATTCATGATAGTTTCTTTTGGTCTTTTGATATATTAAACACAATTCCGATTGCTCCTAGTGTTACAAGAAGTGCTGTCCCCCCGTGACTTATAAGTGGTAATGTCTGCCCCGAAAGCGGAATGATAGCAAGCATGGCACTTATATTCATAAACGCTTGTGTGGTAATGAGTATAACAATTCCGAGGCCAAGTAGTCTACCGAATTCATCTGGCGCCCTGACACTGATGCGCAAGCCTCTCAAGGCAAAAAATAGGAATAAGATAATAATTGCCACCCCTCCAATAAAGCCAAATTCCTCACCCGCTACCGCAAAGATCGAGTCACCCACGGGTTCTGGTAGGAAGCCAAATTTTTGGACACTTTGACCGAAGCCCTTTCCAGTTAAGCCACCGGATCCAATTGCAATTAATGATTGTTGAATTTGGTAACCAGAAGTTTGTGGATGGCCCGCTGGATCGATAAATGTCATTATACGATTTCTGATATACGGCT
>CAYUDP010000033.1:0-2726 GCA_964443725.1 uncultured Candidatus Saccharibacteria bacterium | reverse complement strand
TTTGGATTTATTTATTGGAAGCTACGGCGAAACGATCTTCAGAAACTTTCCAATTGAGATTTTCGAAAAAGGCTTCAATATATTTTTTCTTTTCACTTGGAACATAGTCGAGCATATATGAATGCTCCCACATATCAAGTCCAAGGATAAATTGAAGACCGTTAAGTTGTCCTAGATGTTGCTCATCTATCCAAGCGTTAAGTAACTTTTTCATTATTGGATCATAGTAGAGGACTGCCCAACCTATTCCACGAGTCATGCCAATTGCTTTGAATCTGTTTAACCAAGCGTCAAATGAACCCCATTCAGCTTCTATAGCTTTCTTTAATTCACCATCGGAAATTCCAACAGAACCACCCTCAAGGTTTTCAAAGTAGTATTCATGATTTCTCATGCCATCAAATTCAAAACCAAAACGTCTTTGTAATTCACCAAGCACATAAGTGTTGGTATCTGCGTCCTTTGATAATTCAGTGATTTTGTCTAGTATTAAATTTGTATGCTTTACGTATCCTGCGTATAGCTTTTTATGTTCCTCAATTGTCTTTGTTGATATACCCTTTAGTTCAGGAATATTAAATTGCTTTTCTGTGTAATTCATATTTATTTATTAGTTATAATATCTGTATGAGGAAGTTTACCATATTGTTTTACCTGGTGCTTATACTCCTAATTGCTAATATTTTTGTATTTTTCAGGACTCAGGCTTTAGGAGATAATGGACTTCTAACAGTTTCCTTTCTCGATATAGGTCAGGGTGATGCGATATATATCAAGGCTCCAAATGGTACAGATATGCTTATTGATGGTGGTAAGAAGGATAGTGATATCCTGACCGAACTCGGTAAAATTATGTCTGTGACAGATAAAGAGATAGATATCATGATTGCTACCCACCCAGACGCAGATCATATAGGTGGGCTTACAAAGGTTTTAGAAAATTATGATGTTAAGAATATTGTGACGAATGGTGGAGAGAAAGATACAGGAGTGTTTAAATTACTAAGTGAAGATATAAGGAATGAAAATGCGTCTACAACTATCGCGGAGAGAGGGCAGAGAATTGTTTTGGACAAAGATAAAAATGTTTATTTCGATATTTATTGGCCGATTAAAACTTATAAATCTCCTGATACAAATGATTTCTCAATAGTCGGTAAATTGGTCTATGGAGAAAATGAATTCCTACTTACCGGTGATGCGGGGAAGGAAATTGAAAATCAGATTATGAATTGGTGCAAGACTTGCCTTGATGCAGATGTATTGAAGCTTGGTCATCATGGTTCCAGAACTTCTACAGGGAAAGCCTTTCTTGAATCAGTTACTCCCAACTTTGCAATCATCTCCGCTGGGCTTAACAATTCCTACGGCCATCCACATAAAGAAATAATTAGCTTAGTAGAAAGTCAAAATATAAAAATACTAGAAACTAGCAAATCAGGAATTATAACTTTTGTGTCAGATGGGGTAAATTTTTGGTTTAAATAAGTAACATTCCTACTATTGACATAGAGTGTAGTTTATGCTACAATAGAGACAGATGGGTGATCCCGACCTAAACAATCAGGGTTAAGGTGAAAATCCTTTAGTAAAATGTGAAAATAGTGAAAAAAGTATGTTCAGCACTACTTCTACTCGTATTGGTAGTCAATACGGTGTTTGTTGCGGGTGCGTTCTTTGCAGGTTTTGGGTCCGTTATTCATGACGGATATTTCACATACACAAAACATGGTTACATGGTCGTGTTTCCGGTGATTTGGATTTCCTCGACTATGTGTGGGCTTAGCTGTGGAATAATTCAGAATGCAATAAGCTGCCTGTTCCAAAAATAACCAAAAATAATGCCGGCGTGGGGCTATAAAACCACGATCAAGAATCAGATGATTATCTGATTCTTTTTGTTATATAATATAGCAATGAAATCAGAAATGAGAAAATTTTTATTTACATGCCCACTAGCTCTTGCAACTTTACTTATACCTTCATTAATAGAGAATAGTCTTGCAATTGTTATTTTACTTTTGATTATTAGTTTATGTATGTTAGCTATTGATTGGAGTGTTAAATATTTAATATTATTTATTGCGATTATGATAAGTGGTCCAATAGCAGAATCAATTGCTATATATTTTGGCCTTTGGAACTATTCAAGTCCATTTTTCCTCGGAACTCCTATTTGGTTACCATTCGTTTGGGGTAATGCTGGACTATATATAATTAGGTTAAAGGCCCTAATAGACAAAATTTAAATCAAGTTTGCTTTACGAAGAGTGGCAAAAGCACCATTTTTCTGGATAGTCTTGATAGCACGAGTTGAGAGGGTTAATCGAATATATTTCTTCAGCTCAGGAATATAGATTTTCTTTGTTTGGAGATTTACTTGCTTGCGAACTTTGCCTGTCGGGTTGAACTGAGTAGCACGAGTGCGGTTAGAGTATCCGCCTCCTACTAGAGATGATCTTTTTGTTACTGGACATGTCTTTGCCATAGTTCAGATACATTAACATGACATAAAATTTTAGGCAAGACATATGGATCCTGTAGTAGAAAATGACATAGCCAATAGATTTCTTGCAAAACTAAGAGATTTTATTAAATAAGTTTGATATTATTTAAATATTATCAATTAGCAAAAGATGGCAGAAGAAATAATGTCATTTTTCACTACCGGATGGATGTCAATTTTATTTTCTCAATTGTAGTGCTCATATTTTCAGTTATTCTTC
>CAYUDP010000032.1:0-3344 GCA_964443725.1 uncultured Candidatus Saccharibacteria bacterium | reverse complement strand
CCACCAGAAAAAACTTACATGATTACACATTGATTTCTTATTAATGTGACCTTTTTCTATTACATACGTTTTAATATTGAAGCCGATCAGTGAAGATTGCTAAGGCATCAGACACCATTTGAGTGTCGTGAAGTGCTTGGCAGTCCTCACTGGTCGGTATTTTTTGCACCAGCTTCTATTGATTAATTATTGGTTTAGAACTTTAATACATAAAGGTTCGTTCAAATGAGGACGTTCGAAATGTCTGACGATCTCGACGGATTTGGAAGCGACGAGGAAACTTGTTTTCAATGTGACCTGCCGCCAGAGGCGTGTAATTCCTGTCCTTACAACCTCGGTGCCGATTTGGGCAACTTTTATGAAGGAGAAAACGACGAGGAAAAAGATTAGGCTCCAAGAGATGCTTCAATAGAGGCCCCGAATAGGGGCCTTAAATATTAGGTCTATGTAAAAAATATGTTAGAATATGGCCGTTTTTCATATGGAAGGAATACATATCAGTTTAAAAGCAGAAACATTGGGTCATTTTTGGGGGATTGATATCACAAATACCCTTATTATGAGCCTTTTGATTACACTCATATTTTCTTCTATTGCTTTTTTTATATCAAAAAGACGCTCTATTTTGCCATCAAAAATACAAGTTATTCTAGAAATTCTTATCGGTGGGGTATATGGATACATAAAAGAAACACTTGAAGATGACAAATTGGCTAAAAAATTTTTTCCGCTAATTATAACGATTTTTTTCTTTGTACTTTTGGCAAATTGGATTCAATTTTTACCAGGGATTGGCAGTATCGGCTTTTTTGAAAACGGAAGTCACGGGAAGGAATTCGTACCACTACTTAGATCGATGAATACGGATCTAAATATAACTCTCGCTCTTGCAATAATTGCTTTCTTTGCAATTGAAATCGCTGGAATAATAAAACTTGGTAGCTTGAGATATTTCTCAAAATTTGTTAATTTTCATTCACCGCTCGGTTTTCTTATTGGAATAATAGATTTATTTTCCGAGTTAGCGAGACTGATTTCATTTTCTTTTCGTTTGTTTGGCAATATCTTTGCTGGAGAAGTAATGATTGCGATAGTTATTTTTTTCGTGCCAGTTATATTGCCTGTCCCAATGTTGCTATTTGAGGTTTTTGTCGGTTTTATTCAGGCTTCAATATTCGCCCTTCTGACACTTTTCTTTATAAAAATCGCAATAACGGAAAGTCATTAAATTAATTACAAATTATTAATAATAAATTATATGGATATAGAAGTAGCAAAAACACTTGGAATGGCCTTGGCTGTTGGTTTGGGAGTAATAGGTCCCGGTATTGGTATAGGACTTATCGTCGCAAGAGCTCTTGAGGCTATAGGCAGAAACCCAGAGGCTTCAGGGAAAGTACAAACAACAATGTTTATAGGTATTGCCTTTACTGAGGCTTTGGCAATTTTTGCCTTGGTCATTGCCTTTATTGTTAAATACGCCTAATCATTCATGCAAGAAATAATTCATGCTTTTGGAATAGACTGGAGACTTCTCATTATCCAGATGGTGAATTTTTTCCTGTTAATGTTCATTCTTACAAAATTTCTTTATAGGCCACTTCTAAATATGATAGAGGAACGCCAGATGACAATTGAAAGTGGTCTAGAAAATGCCAAAGAAGCTGAGCTCGCCCTAAGTGTTGCAAATGATGAAGCGAAAAGTATAAAACAAAATGCACATCATGAAGCTCAGGCGGCTATAGCTCGTGGGAAAAAACTTGGAGAAGAAGAACATCACTCGATTGTATCTAAGGCAGAACAAGATAGAGAAGCGATAGTTTCGCAGGCCAAGAGAGAGGCTGAAAATCTAAGACTGAAAGCACTTGAGGACGCAAAAGAAGATGTGGCTCGGCTTGCAGTTTTAACAGCAGAAAAAATACTAACCAAACCTGAGTATGATAACCACTAGAGCTTATGCAAGGGCCCTCGTGGACTCAATTTACGAAAATCCAGAGAAGTTGGATTTTTATGTAAATAATCTAAAAAATATCTTGCTGAAAAGAGGGTTGGAGAGAAAAACTAAAGAGGTTTTAGAAAATACAATCACAGTTGTAAAAGAAAGAACTAAAAGTGAAGCGGTAAAGATAATCAGTGCAAAAGACATAAACGATGAAAATACTAAGTGTATCGTAGAAAAATTCAGCATATCAAAAGCTAAAAATATTATTAAAGTAAAAAACCCAAACCTAATAGGTGGCTATATAATCGAAAACAATTGGGTTGAAAATGACAAAACTTATAAAAAAGCACTTCTTAATTTGTTTGAAGAAATAAAAAAAACCAAATAACATGGACTCAATAATAATCGAAAAAATAAAGAAGGAGATAGAGAATTTTCAGGTCGTCTCAGCCAGTGATGAAATCGGCTATGTCACTGCAGTTGGTGACGGGGTGGCACAGATAGATGGACTTACGAATGTAATGATGGCTGAAATGGTTCATTTTGATGTAAACGAAGGTAAAAATCTCGAAGATTCCATAAACAATAAAGATAGCCTATTTGGACTAGTGCTTAACCTAGAGGAAGAGACAGTGAGAGTTGTAATTTTGGGCGATACAAACAAAGTCAAGGAGGGTATGAAGGTTTTTCGAACCAAGAAAATCCTTTCTATCCCTGTAGGGAGTACAATTTTGGGAAGGGTTATTGATCCATTGGGAAACCCAATAGATGGCGGTAGTGATATTCCGGCCGAAACCTATTATCCAATCGAAAGAGATGCTTATGGGGTCATTGATAGATCTCAAGTGAACACACCGATACACACTGGTTATAAAGCGGTTGACGCCATGATACCAATCGGGCGAGGACAGAGAGAGTTAATAATCGGGGATAGATCAACCGGAAAGACAACTCTCGCTATTGATACTATACTTTCTCAAAAATTTGAGCATCCTGATGAAAGACCTATATGTATTTATGTTGCAATTGGACAAAAAGAATCGAAAACAGCCAGAATTGTTCATGAACTAAAATCAAAGGGGGCAATGGAGTATTCTGTTGTCATCTCAGCACCAGCCTCTGCGAGTGCAGCTTTACAATTTCTTGCGCCATATGCCGGTGCTGCTATTGGGGAATTTTTTATGGAGCAAGGGAAAGATGCGATTGTTATATATGATGATTTATCAAAACAGGCTGTGGCCTATAGGCAGTTATCTCTTCTTTTGAGAAGACCCCCTGGAAGAGAGGCTTATCCTGGTGATATTTTCTATTTACACTCGAGGCTTCTTGAGAGATCCGCAAAGCTTAATCACAAGCTAAAAGGTGGTTCTCTTACAGCTCTCCCTATAATCGAGACACAAGA
>CAYUDP010000031.1:0-3502 GCA_964443725.1 uncultured Candidatus Saccharibacteria bacterium | reverse complement strand
ACCTATTATAAAACATTATCGTAGAACATGCAAGGTGTATGTGGATAAGGTAATAATTAAGAATTTTGCAATTTTACTAAAAAAGGGTATTATTTTTAGGCCCATAAGGGCCCGTAGCTTAGATGGTAGAGCGCCGCATTTGCACTGCGGAGGTCAGGAGTTCGAATCTCCTCGGGTCCACCCCAAAAAAAATGCTAAATAAATTTGAGGATCCAACAATGGAAGATTTTGTTTTGGCTGAGTCAAAAGCCTCGTTTGATAAATTGATTACCAATCAGAGGTTGATGGAAGTGTTAAAAAATACCCATTTCGAATCATTTTTTGACAGGGGACATGGGCACATAGATAGTGGACCATTTCAAAAGAGTCTGGGGTTTATTGAGTCCATAGAAAAATTAAGAAATTGGCTTACGGACCATTATATTGGTGATGAATACAAAGATGGTGTGATAGAGATAAAAAATCAAAATTTTGGCAAAGACAAAAATTTTTCAGTAAAGATTACTGTTTTGAGAAATCACGAAAATATAAATACAAGCCACCCTCATGTTGAAATAGAATCAAACGAGGGGAATTATAATTTCATTATTTTTCCAGAGTTTAACCTAAGTTAAAATTGGCCGAACTTGTTCCCATCACCTTGGCCTCCCAACGCGGATAAGCCAAATGTCGGTCGAGTTGTTCATTTAGAAAATTAGTCACAAAGTCAAAGTTCACCCTCTCTTCTCCCTCTAGGTTGGATAAAGAGTCTTTGTTTCTATAAAGTTCGTCCGCTATCCATATGTAGGCGAAATATGTATCGACTAAACCATTTTTAGCATGAATTGCTAGTATTTTTAAAGCTTCAAGGGGTGTCTTGTCAGATTTGTAGTGTCTTGCACTTAAAATAGCATTTTGTACATCTGCGAGGTGTATGATGTCTGAAAGATCTACAGATACTTGTAGAGTGCCAACGGCTATTCTGTATCTGGGGCTTCTTCCTTTTGAGTGGTGGTGGGAGCCAGATATATATGCCTCTATCGGCATATCAAGTGATTTTAATATTTCCTCAGAATATTTGTCATGGGTGCGCATTATTTTGAGTAAGCTATCATCAAGACTACATCCTACGTGGAATAATTGCTTCTCAACTTCTTCCACCTTATCATCAGACAAATCCCCAAGAAGTATCCTAACTGGGCAGAGCATTTGCGGACGCAAATGTAGTTCATCGTGGAGAAAAATAAGAAGTTTTTCTCCATTTGAGATATTCTCAGGTAGTAGATAGGCTTCGTCTTGGAGTTGGTTTCTTAGGGAGGCAATCAAAATATCTTTGTTATCAAATAGAAGATTGGCACACTCGGCATCTGTTGTTTTGTTCACAACGACTGAGTGGGGGACTTCTATTTTCCCCACATCATGTAAAAGGCAAGATATCAGAAATTGTTTTCTAGAAACATTTTCATTTTTAAATTCATCTACAAGTACAACCCCATTGAAAAGCGGGTTGTCTATTTTATCCTTTGCCAAAGTGAATGTTTCTACGCAATGATTGGCTGTTTCTTCATCAAATAACTCTATCGTAGTAAGCATTTCCCAAACCCTATCGTCTAACTCCTCAGCGAAACTACCTATCTCACCCAAATATTTATCCTTAACTCTCTCTATTTCTCCCTCAAGAAGCCCCTCTTCCTTCAATTTTTCAACAATACGAAAAAATCTAAGGTCTTTTGGATTTATAGTTTTATCAACCAATTCTAGGTCGCTTGCTATATTTTTTGCCCTTTTTGTTCTCTCAGTGGATTTTATGGCTGCTTCTACAACAGCCTTAAGCTCTTCCAGTGTATTGGAACCCATGGTCTAATAATATCAATTATTACTTGAAATACAAATGATTTATGCACTTTTTAAATATTTTACAAAGAGTGTATAATTGTAATATGAAATCAAGACTTATATATGCCTTGATATATGGAGCTGTTTTTGCGTCTTTTGTAGTTTCGGGTAGTGTTGCGCTTTTACTAAGTGGTTATGCAGAGCTTCTAAACATAGAACCGTTTTTACTGTCAGTTTTTTCAACAATACACATTGGTGTTTCAATAGTTGCAACTATTACTTTTTTGGTAGTTTCGTTTATAGTATTCATGTTCAGGCGGGAAGTAGATGATACTTATGTGGGAAGGGCAATAGCGTCTTTCTCATGGTTGCTTATCGCGACACTCGTATCAATCGCGGGTTTCTTTATTATCAAAGTTTTATAATTTTTAAAAATATGAGTTTAGAAGGAATGAATAATCCAAGTGCCGAGGGCGGACCTGACATGAGTTGGCTAACCCCTGATTTTATGAAACAGGAGGCTGAAAGGGCAAGAAGAGAGGGTGGCGAAGGGATAAATCTTGATATAAGTGATGACATTGGCAATGACCCAGCATCTAAAAGACTAGATAAAAGGGGATTTTAGTCTAAAATTTAAGCAAATTAACATTTGCTATAATACACCCGTGTGTGTATTATCCCTTTCGGGTGTAGCATTGTTAAACATTTTTTAATGGGAGGCCATATGGCCAAGACAAAAAGAAGTTCCGCAACTGACCAAAAGAAGCTTTTCGTTCTCGACACCAACGTCCTGATGCATGATCCCCTGAGTCTTTACCGGTTCGAGGAGCATGACATTTACGTACCCATGATCACTCTCGAGGAACTGGATGCCAACAAGAAGGGTACGTCGGAAGTCGCCCGCAACGCAAGGCAGGCGAGCCGGCTTCTCGACGAGATCGTCACTGGTGGTGGCGAGGAAGGCATTGAGCACGGCATCCCTTTGACTGGCCCGTCTCGCGAACTGGCCTCGGGGCGTTTGTTCCTGCAGACTGAGGCTATCAACGGCGCGCTTCCTCTGTCGCTTCCGACGGCCAAATCCGACAACCAGATCATCGTGGTGGCCATGTCCCTGTCGGAGAAGTTCCCGAAGCGGCCGGTAATCCTGGTGTCGAAAGACATCAACATGCGCATCAAGGCCCGCGCACTCGAACTCGAAGCGCAGGATTACTTCAACGACAAGGTGCTCGAGGACACCGATCTGCTTTATACGGGAACAGTTGAACTTCCGGCTAATTTCTGGGACCTACACAGCGAGGGGATGAAGTCGTGGAAAGAAGGTGGGAACACTTTCTACCAAGTACAGGGACCCTTGTGCCACAGTCTCCTGGTGAACTCCTTTGCTTTCCTTGAAGTTGGAGAGAACGTCGATCGGCCTTTCCATGCCATCGTGAAGGGGAGTACTGGCAAGACGGCCGTGTTGTCGACTCTCGTTGATTACACGCACCAAAAGAACGCCATTTGGGGGATCACGGCGCGCAACCGCGAGCAGAATTTCGCCCTGAACCTGCTCATGGACCCAGAGATTGATTTCGTCACCCTCTTGGGCCAGGCGGGCACCGGCAAGACGCTGCTGACGCTCGCCGCCGGTCTCACTCAGACTCTCGAGACCAAGCGCTTCTCGGAGATCATCATCACGCGCGTCACG
>CAYUDP010000030.1:0-3564 GCA_964443725.1 uncultured Candidatus Saccharibacteria bacterium | reverse complement strand
CCTTGAACCCGATAACCGGCCTACCGAGTGGATGATCCCCATAAACCAATTCTTCGAAGACCTCATGGACTATAGATTGTGGTCTGTCGTTATACATATTGATTTCCTCTATAACCACACCTTTTTCTTTTTCTATCTCATCTTCTGGCAAAGTGGCATTTAAATATAAATCAGAAACTAACTCAATTATACTTTCTGTCTTTACTGCACCAGCTTTACCATAATACCCTGTGTAATTTGCAGAAGTAAAAGCATTGTACTGTGCTCCCATCGATTCGAATTCTGTTGAAATAGCTAGAGAATTTGGACGCTTTGTTGTCCCCTTGAAACACATATGCTCAAGAAAATGTGATATGCCTGCAAACTGTTTGTCCTCATATCTGCTCCCCGCTTCTACGAGTACCATAGCCGTCACAGTGCCATTGTCCTTCATGGGTACTGTTATAATTCGAAGTCCGTTTGGTAATACTTTTTTAGAAAATTGCATAAAGAGAGTTTAGCACGGGTTTAGAAAATAAAAAGCTACTTTTTTACACCTTCGGTGCTGTAGCATTAATGAAAACCTTCCTACCCATCTTGATTACTTTCGCCCACGGAGTTCTCTGTGGATCAAATCCAAAATCAATTAGGATCAAACTACCATCCTTTCTCTTTCTCCAATTTTTTTCTGAGACTTCATGCACATCGGACTCTCTCAGAGTAACCTTTAGGTCATCTGACAAACTGTCATATATCCTCTGTATTTCTTCATGACTTGGCGACACTTCACCTTCATACCTCTGGAAGTTAACAAACGCCAAAGAGATTGTCTTAGCAACAAATGGAAATAATCGACTGTCACTAAAGTCTGCACAAAACACTCCCTCAGAAATGTTGGAAGCAATCCCTTTTAAAATTACCCAGTAAAGATGATTAATCAAGTCAATGACTTTATTCTTGAATGACATTTTATGATCCAGGATCTTTTTAATTGAATCCGTTCTTATGCGTGGAAATTTGATCACTAGTCTACTTAAAAGAATCAAAGCTACCCTAGTATTACCTTTTCTGATTTTAAACATAATTTATATCTAGCAGAACACTACACCCAAAAGATATTGTTGTAAATAAAAAGACTTTTGAAAGTCTAGTCCTTCGGTTTTAAGGATGCAGAGATTTTTTTAACATCTCTTTTAAGATCATCGAGGTTTTCCCTGAAGTGTTCCCAAGCATTCTCCAAACCCTCGAGAAAGTAACATCCTTTAGCATCAACTCGAACGATGTCCGTCCATCCAGGATCATCCTTATCATAAACCCTTGCTCCCCATGAGGCACGTTCTGTGATGCCAAAACCTTGTTTTAAAAACTTCGGCAAAAGATTCATTGATCTCAGGGTATTCTCATCCTCAAGATCAATAATTAGAATCATTTTCTTTCTTTTACTTTTTTCGTTTTCAATCGAGCCGTCCTGGCAAATAACCCAAAGCCATTTTGTGATCTTTTGATCAAAAATCTCCTGTGCCTCACTGGTAAATTCAAAGCTTGGATAATACTCGAACACAACAGCCCACAATTGATCATTAGAGTCTTGTTCTTGTTTAGCCATAATCCAATAACAAGACTACTCCTTTTTAGAAAAAACTCAAGAAATAAAAAGTAGCCAAAGCTACACAAAACCAAGGCTAAATCTGGACGGTATTCCAGTACCCTGATCAATAAACCAATTAATAATCGGTTTGCGAAACCATCTTTTATGGACAGCAACCCTCAAATCACCACTCGGTGCCCCAAAATCCTCTCCAACAACAGTTATTGTATTAGTCGGATCGGAAAGTCTACTGAATTCACCAGACCTCCACGACTGCTCCATCGACAGTATAGCCCCCAAATTATCATCATTCATGATACGGATAGCGGAGCAAAGTGGCTCCTCTTCAGAAAGGCCATCCGGCCATTCAGCAATACGTCTCTCAGAAAAGATAATCCCCTTTTGTCTATTCATAAGGAACACCCCTCTGATCGGTAACGATATAGGATCATTGTTTATCGAAAACAAATTCTGTGCCAAAAAACTTATTGCAAAAGAGTGGACTCCTATTGTGCCAGAATACTCATCTGGGATATCAAGTCTTAAACTAATTTTTCTCCAAAATGAACAACTCATAACTTGGCATAGTTAACATCCTGAGAGAAAATTTGTCAATTTAGATTAAAGCTTTGCTTTAAAATAATTTTGAAGATTATCTATCGCAACTCTTTCTTGGTTTCCAGTATCACGATCGCGAACCGTAACCATATTATCTTTCTCAATGGTATCGAAATCTACTGTGACGCAGAATGGTGTACCAATTTCATCTTGTCTTCTATATCTCTTACCCACGTTTCCGTTATCATCAAATACCACATTACCAAATTCTGATTTAAGTGTTTTGAAAATCTCTCTAGCTTTTGTTACCAAATTTTCTTTATTTTTTAGAAGTGGAAATACAGCAATTTTTACTGGTGCAAGATGTGGTGCAAGCTTCAAAACAACTCTCTTTTCTCCACCCATTTCATCTTCGTGATATGCATTACACATTACAGCAAGAAAAATTCTTCCCATACCCATAGATGTTTCAAGTATCCAAGGAATATATTTTTCCCCGGTCTGTTGATCATTATACTGCAAATCTTGGCCAGAGAATTTCATATGTTGAGTCAAATCATAATCAGTACGATCATGAATACCTTCCACCTCATCGAAACCTGTCGGAAACTCAAACTCAATATCCCACGCATCCTTAGCATAAAACACTAAATTTTCGTGCTGTTTCCAGCGCAATTTTTTCTCATTTATACCTAACGATAAATACCACTCCCATCGATCCTTCTTGATAGCTTCATACGCCTCTTTGTTCTCATTAGGACGGATAAAAAATTGCGTATCAGCCTGTTCTAATTCACGTGTGCGAAATAGAAAATTTCTTGGTGAAATTTCATTACGAAAAGCTTTACCTATCTGAGCAACACCAAATGGAATCTTTGGTTGCATAGAGTTAACAATATTTTTGAAATTAAGATATATACCCTGACATGCCTCCCCCGGAAGATATACAGGTTCATTACCCTCTCCAGTAAAATCACCGAGATTACTTTTAACCAAAAGGTTAAAAGCCTTTACTCCTGTAAAATCTTTTTTACCACATGAAGGACATTTTATATCTTTGCGATGTTCATCAAACAAATCATTGATTGATTTTTCAGACATCTTTTCATCAGCAGTTATTCCTATCTTTGCTAATTCTTTGTCTACTCTTATACGAGTATTACAATTCTTACATTCAGCAAGCGGATCAGAGAACCCCCCAACATGCCCACTCGCCTCCCAAACTTTAGGATGTTTAAACATTCCTGAATCGAGCCCATAGTAATTCTCCTTATCATATACATTAGCCTTCCACCAAGATTTCTTAATATTATTTAAAAGCTCAACACCTCTTGGACCAAAATCATACACACCAGCAAGACCACCATATATCTCTGAGCCTTGATAAATAAACCCCCTTTGCTTACAAAGGCTTACTAGCTTTTCCATTAGATTATTAT
>CAYUDP010000029.1:0-3694 GCA_964443725.1 uncultured Candidatus Saccharibacteria bacterium | reverse complement strand
CCGGTAATACACTTATGAATATCGTTGCTTTATCCTCATGGTCAGAAAGGGAGATGCGAGTGACTGTTATAAGTGATGTTCTGTTGGATTCACGGGAAATAAATTCAGAAGCAAGTTCTTTTAAATAATCTTCTCTTCTTTCGTGTCTGTGGTCTGTCATTTTATTTAATTATTTTTCTACCATTACTATTGCCTGTAATTCATCTCCTGGAGCAATTTCAATTTTTGCATCAATTGATATACCACATTCTGTTCCTTCAGAAATTTCTCCAACCTTAACCTTTTGACTTTGTAGCTCACGTAGGTGTCCAAAACCAATTTCATTTCCACGACGAAGTATTCTAACCTTTGTATCTACCGGCACAGTTCCTTGTATTGCTCTACCACCGATAACTTGTCTGTCCTTAACTTTGCTAAAGAATTTTAATACTTTAATCACACCACTTATTTCTTCAACCATTTTCTTTGGCTTTTTTGTAACAGCAATTTCCTTTAGATAATCCGCTAATTCATAAATTATTCCAAAGTATTTTGTTTCTACTCCAAATCTCTCGCGAATAGCGTCAGCTTGCTTGTCGATACCAACAGAGAAGCCAACTATCACTGTTCCTTCCTTAGATGTAGCAAGCTTCACATCTGATTCTCGAATTTCTCCAACCCCAGCATGCAGGACCTTGAACCCGATTGATTCATTATTGATTTTCTTAATCTCATGAAATATCGCATCGATAGCGCCCTGTGCATCGGCTTTGATAATTATTGGTATCAAAGCTTCAGATGTAACTTCAATAGCATTTTCCTCCTTTGGCTTATTACTCTCATTTTCCTCAATTAGTTTTTCTGCTTCTTTTTTATTTTTTACTGTAGTGAAAATATCTCCAACATCCGGCATATCATTCCATCCAGTAACTCGAATAGGACTTGAGAAAGTAGCTTCAGCAATTTTCTTACCTAGATAATTTTCCATAAATCTCACTGGGGCGTATCTGTTACCGCAGACAACTACGTTTCCAACTTTTAGAGTCCCATCTTTTATGATGAGTGTTGCATTTATACCTGTCCCTTTCTCTGTATGAGCTTCAATAACGATTCCTTCTGCTGGCTTTGACTCATCACTCATAAATCCAAGTACGTCAGTTTGTAGGGCAACAAGGTCTAGTAGATCACTTACTCCAGCACCAGTCTTTGCAGATACAGGCACAGCTGTAATGTCACCACCATAGCCTTCTACAAAAATTTCATTTTCTGCCAAACTTTGTTTTGTTCTGTTTAGATCAGCATTTGGCTTATCGATTTTGTTCATTGCGATAATGTAGGGGATGCCAGCAGATTTTATTGCTTTAAGAGCATCTAGTGTTTGAGGTTTTACTCCGTCTTCGGCAGACACAACGAGTATTGCCACATCAGCCACACTTGCTCCGCGAGTTCGGATCTTTGAAAAAGCTTCATGACCAGGTGTATCTAAGAATGTAATCTTCTTAACCACACCATCAGAGAGCTTATGATCAATCTCATATGCAGAGATCTTTTGAGTAATACCTCCAGTTTCTCCGGCTACGACGTTAGTGCTTCTTATATAATCAAGAAGAGTAGATTTGCCGTGGTCGATATGTCCCATGACTGCCACAACGGGTGGGCGAGGGCGGATTTTATCGTTTGGAGTAGACATGCATTAGAGTTTGCATGATTCTTTGGCTTTTGACAAGGCTTCAGCTTCTTCAGTTGTTAATTCAAATTCACTTTTGAAGTTTTTTACTGGTTTGGAATATACACTCATTCTGTCACGCATATATAGACTTGATAGTATTACACCATCGCCGTGCTCATTTAAAATTGCTGTTGCAAAGCTTTGAAGTCCGCCAGAACCATCTCCAGAAAATGGATTAAAACGAAGTGTATGAAGTCCTTGTAAACTTCTTTTTAATCTTGATTCAACCTGCGCTAGATATGGTTCTAATTCTTTTCTGAAGTTGTGAAGATTATCTAATTCTTTGCCATAGACCTGGAGCGTATCAGGGAGGTTGTCGGCATGTCCGCGCAAAAATTTATTTAATCGGAGCCACATAAACAGATTAAGCAGCAGACTGATTATCGCAATGGCGATTGCTCCGATTAATATATAAGAACTTTGATCCGCTGTTAATATCATGTAAAAAATATAATAGCATTAAATAAATATACACCCAACCCCTCCCAACCTCCCCTTTGATTAAAGGGGAGGTGCATGCAACCCCTCTTCAATCGAAGAGGGGTGCGAGTCAGCGAGCAGGGTGTTGGGTAGGGTAGGGTTCATCAAGTACTGATCTAATCTTTAACAATACTCCCTCAATATTCTTATTCACCTCATTATTCCAAAATCTTAATACTTTATAATCCAAACTTTCAAAATAATCATCTCTAACCCTGTCATACTCAACATTATCCAAATGTTGGCTACCATCTATTTCAATAATTAATCTTTTCTCTGCGCAGTAGAAGTCTACGATATAGCCACCAATACTGTGTTGTCTTTGGAATTTGCATCCAAGTTGTTTCAGCCTAAGTTTTAACCAAAGTAATATTTCTTGTGGAGTTGCGTTGCTCCGTAGTACTCTGCGTCTTTCTATAAAAATTCTCTTAGTATGAAATTTATCATTTTTCATCTATATAATAATACACCCAACACCCCTCATTCCCATCTTTGAATAAAGAGGGGAGGCCAAACTTGCCCTTGCGAGAGAGAGAGAGAGAGTAAAATACAGAAATAGTATTAATGTATTAATTATAAAAAATGCCAGAGGGATCCCCACAACCAGTATCAAGTGAATCAGAGACAGCTAAAGAAAGGTTGGAAAAAATTTTGGAAACAGAACCTATGTTAAAACAGTGTTTTCAACAAGAGTTTGGAGCCATTGTATGTGTTCCTGTAGACTGGAAAACATTACACAATAGACATGAAAAGGTATACAGGAATCTCTATTATATTGGAAGCAAAGATGATGGTTTTAGACCATTAATTATTGAGCATAAAATTGTTGATTCTTTTGTGACTCAAAAGACTAATACTGGAGTAGGCCCAGTCATGGAAAGAAAAAACAAACAATTCTCTGTCTATCATCAAGATATAGTTAGTCTTGATAGCCAAATATTTTGGGGTGAAGAATATAGAATTTATTTATATAAACCAAATAAGGATGCTGGAATTAACCAGGATCCTGATAAAATTAATTTAGAAAACTTTGGAGAGCCAGAAATAATTATTAGATTTCCTGTATTTCATAAAATCACTCCAGAACCTGATTTGATTCACAAAATTGGAAAGAAATTTCATTCTATTGGAGGCGAAACTAAATCTATGGAGTATGGAGGTAATTCATCCATATCTTTTACTGGGGGAGCTATACTTGATGGTAGAACTATTGAATGGTATAATAATTTTGAAAACTTTGCGAAAATGGATGCAGAATGGAATACAAGAGAATTGTCTGAAGGTGAATTAGAAACATTGAGAGGTAGGGCAGAATTGGGTCCGTAATACTCTAGTTTTGTGGACGTTAATGTAGTAGGTTGCATACACCAAAACAAAGAGGGATTGCATACTCCTCCCCTTTAATCAAAGGGGAGGTTGGGAGGGGTTGGGTTCTCTTAACAAAACCCCTATCCCACAGTAAGCTTCTGTATATGATCTATTTAGATAGTGCTAGCACAACCCCAA
>CAYUDP010000028.1:222-4896 GCA_964443725.1 uncultured Candidatus Saccharibacteria bacterium | reverse complement strand
GGCCCTATCGTCTAACGGTTAGGACACGGCCTTCTCAAGGCTGTAATCGGGGTTCGATTCCCCGTAGGGTCACAAATTTTCGGAGAAAATTTCGTGATTTTAAAACATAATGGGATTATGTTTTAAAAGAATCGAAAGCCGGAGCGCGACGGCGCGAGGCGGGGTCGCGCAAAATCGTAGCAACGATTTATGTGTGACCGATCCGTGTACTCACTTCCCCGTAGGGTCACCAAATAAGATTTATCGGTGCCAGTTTGCTGATTCATCTTGTAAATTAAAGACAATTCTTTAGTTCCAAATTTTTCTCCGTCAAAAGTAATTTTGTCGGGGAATATTTGTTTTTGGAACTGCATTGTACTAGCCTCACCATATTTGTCTTTAATTTTTTGAATACCATCCCAAAAATCACCTTCAAAGATTTGGAGAAAATCTGATTCTTTTAGATTAGGATATTTTGTGTACATATCCTCCCTAACTAAGGAAATGCTGTCATATAAAACACCATCAAAATCAAATATTATTATTTCTTTTTTTTTCTAAATCATCAATCATTCTTTTTATTGTTTCTTTTTCGAAAAGTTAATGCATCCTCAATTACATTTTTTCTAAATGGTTTTTCTTCAATATATTTTTGATAATCATCTGGATTAATCCATTCTTGTTTAGTGATAGTACCAGCTACATCTTTTTCAAATACACCATTTATGTCTATTTCACAATGATAAAATAGTGCATAATAACTTGTACCATCACTATGCTTAATCTCTTGATAAGCAATTGGGTGGGCATCCAAAAGCAAACACGAAGTTTCTTCTTGTATTTCTCTTTTGAGAGTATCTAGTGTTTCTTCATTTTCTTCTCTCGTTCCTCCGGGGATTCCCCAAATATCCCATTCATTGTGATAAACAACCAACATTTTACCATCTCGAAAACATACACCATGAACTTTCTGAATTTTTTCATTTGGTATATGAGAAAAGTCTATTGCATTGCAATGAATCAGATCACAACGTTCGTCTTTCCATTTTACTGCTGATTTATATAATACTTCTAATTTCATATAATTTATCTAAAAAGTATATCATAAATAGTCAAAAATTAGAGTTTAATTTTGTAATCAATTAGTTACAGCATTGTGTAACTTTATAAGTCGAATCTGTGTCACTTTTGTCACTTTTTATGAAAATACCTACTCACGAGAAGGGTCGTTATGATATAATAAAAAAGAGTTAAATAGCCTTACAGGGTAATGAACCAATGGGTTCTATCTCGAGAAGGGTCACCAACGTTGCAGGATCACGCAGGTATTCCTCGTAGAGCCTGTAAATAGGAGTTAATTTAGCGGTTCCAAATTTCTCGCCAGAAAACGGCAGATTTTCTTCAAACACTAAATTTTGGAACCGTAGACGCTTTTCGGGTTCTTTTGCATATTTAAGCCAGGTCTCTGCGCTTTTGCGTACAGTGTTGAAGCAGAATTCCAAAGCCTCTTCCATATTAAATTCCTCAATGCGCTTGTCGTGGATCATGGACTGCTTCTGTGCGATCTTCTTGGAGACAATGGCTTTCTGCGTAAGAAAATCATTATCGCTATACGTACCCATTTGGTGGAGTTCAAAAATACGCTGGCGTTGCATTTCTAGTTGTTCGATCTCTTTTCTTATCTCGCGGTTCTGATTGTCGAAACCCTTGCAGTTGTTTTTCCAAATATCTATGACGATAGCCTTAAAAGCCTGCTCGTATTCCACGCTAGGGCTAATCTCATTTAGGTATTCAACGAACATCTGTTCAAAGTTTTCTTTCGGAATGGACTTTGCGTATTCGCAATTCTGCTTGTGATGGTGATAGTACGGATATTTCTTTTTCATGCGGCCAGTCGAATGACTACCGGTTAAGAAATCTGATTTTAAAGATTTGTATTTTGGAAAAGGATCTGCAGTTACAAAAATTCTAGGAGGGTATCAAAATATGCTTCTGAATGTTATCGCGAAGTAATACTATGTCTGACGTACAAAATCTCAGTGATGAGCAACTTTTGGCTATCATTCGACGCGGAATAAATACCAATATTCCTGGCAGTGAATACCAGAGAGCAGTAAAGGAATTAGAGCTTCGAGATCGAGAAAAGATACTAAATAAGCCTGCAGGGCAATCGGGTATTTTTATTCGCGCGGGTGGCGATATTAGGAATGACGGTATTATTAATGCTGGGCATGGTTCAGTTATTGATATTGCTACCGCAGGAAAGTATGAAAGTAATAAAGGGGTGATTAATCAGGGAAATATTGCCAAGACAGAGAAAAATCCGTGGTACCTTGCCTGGTGGCTAAAATATATCGGCTGGCCTATTCTTGCGGGTCTTGCTGTCTGGGGGATCACCTTACTCTCCAATATTAAGGCACCGTAAATCTTTTAGTTGTATATAAGCGGTTCCAATTCCTGCTATACTCACGATATGGTTAAAGCTATTATTTTCGATGCCGACGGCGTGCTTATTAACGCCGAGCGTTTTAGCAAGCAACTTGCGCGAGATCACGGTATCTCTACGGAGGTAACAACGCCGTTTTTTGTCGGACCATTTACAAAGTGTCTGGTTGGCAACGGTGACCTTAAAGAAGAAATCGCCCCATATTTACCGCAGTGGGGTTGGAATAAAGGGGTAGATGCTTTTTTGGAATATTGGTTTGCATCTGAACATAAATTGGACGAAGCTTTGATTGCAGACATTCAAGAGATTCGCCGAAAGGGCATTATTTGTGTTGTTGCCACCAATCAGGAAAAGCACCGAGCCGAATACATGCTTCAGAAAATGGGTTTTGCTGATAGCTTTGATAATTTGTATGCTTCCGCGCATTTGGGACACAAGAAGCCAAGCTTGGATTTCTATGCAAAAGTGTACGCAACGCTAGGATCTATTGATAAAAAAGAAGTATTGTTTTGGGACGACGACGCAGATAATGTTGCTGCGGCAAAAGAGTTTGGCATTAATGCAGAACTCTATACCGATTTTGCCAATTATAAGGAGAAAATGCCTAAATATTTGGACTAATTAGCATAATATCCTTTATTTGTATATAAACTCGGTTCCAATTCCGGCTACAGTGGGTCACCTTTTAGAGAGCGCTCGAGAAGCGTCAATGCAATATTTCCGTACTTTTGCATAGCTACTTCTCTCCTTCAGCGATATAATAGACAGACATGCAAGTCAATTTTACTTACGAAAAAAACAAAGATATTTGGTGCCTTCTCAACAAGGGAAAGAGCTCCAATAACTCGCAGAATTCCACCAAGCAGTACGAGCAACTGATTGAGAAATATGGAGAAAATCCAACAGCAGAAACCACTGCGGTTTTTGTCGATGAGTATGTTGCTGAGAATAAAATTGATATCCCTAAGTGCATAGACGATTTTCAGAAAGACTGGGAAAGTATCTCAGCTGAATTTCAGAAGAGAGCGGAAGCGATTTTTGATATCTCTCTTCCAAATAATATTACAGCCCATCTTACGATAAACAGCCGTTGCCCGTATAGCATTCAGGACAGTTTCTTTTATGTATCTTTGCAGTCACCCCAGGCAATGAGGACCGTAATGCATGAACTGTGGCATTTCTATACATGGTACGGACTTGGTGCAGACCAGGAAGAGAAGCTCGGCAAGCAGAAATACAATGATCTAAAGGAAGCACTGACCGTATTGCTTAATGTCGAGTTTAAGGATTTACTGCCAGAAGGTATAACCGATACGGGATATCCTCAACATCAGGAAATTAGAGAGAAGATTCTTGAATACTGGGAGAAGGATAGAAATATCAATAATCTCTGGAAATATTTAGTTCAGTAATACATATGAATACAAATGCTTACTCAAAATTTTCTGATATTGATGCGGTAATGTCTGTGGCCAAAGACCGACTTGGTAAAATTGAGCTCGAATATCAGAAGTCACTTAATGACCAAAAGATCCCAGATGCTCTTCTGGTCGACATTAAAGCATATCTCGGAGACTTAAGGTCTGCTCTGGATTATCTTAATGGTAGAATTGCTAACTCGGACAAGTATTTTCCAATTTGTGCACATTTAAATGATTTCACAACTCGCTATAGTGCAGTTGATAGTGGCACTAAGTCTGTTTTAGATAAATTCCAACCGTACAACGGAAACAATAAGATCAAATGGTTTAACATTCTTAATAACAAGAATAAGCATGTTACCTTAGTTCCCCAAATCAGAAGAGAGACTGTTGAGACGAGGGTAACTCATCCTTCCGGCGGAGGAGTTAGTTGGACTTCCGGCGTGGTTTTCGGAGGAGGGGTGTCTGTTATGGGTGTGCCTATCGACCCTCGCACTCAGTTACCAGTTCCAAATAATATCATTAAAACAGAGAGAATCATCTGGATTGATTTTGTATTTGATTCAAGTGTCGCACCAACCGATTTGCCAGATAACCTCTCAGCACTTCCTTTTTTGAAAGAGATATTTGGAAGCATAACCACAGTGATTTCTGAAGTTGAGCAGACATTGCCTTAAGTTCGAGACTCTCGAGAAGGGTTGTTTTTGAATATATTGTAAAGATCAGAAAAGCCTTGCCGAACAACGAACCACAGGGTTCTGTCTCGAGAACGCTCACAAATTTTCGGAGAAAATTTCGTGATTTTAAAACATAATGGGATTATGTTTT
>CAYUDP010000028.1:0-122 GCA_964443725.1 uncultured Candidatus Saccharibacteria bacterium | reverse complement strand
GCAACGATTTATGTGTGACCGATCCGTGTACTCACTTCCCCGTAGGGTCACCAAACTACTTTTTCGTATTCTCTTTTGCTCGTTCTTTAAGCATTCTTGCGATTATGGCACTCGGCACTTTT
>CAYUDP010000027.1:0-5416 GCA_964443725.1 uncultured Candidatus Saccharibacteria bacterium | reverse complement strand
AGATTACAGGTTAATGGTTATAAAATTACCAAAATTTTAATTCACAATTTTGGCGATGTGTATTGAACAAGATCCAAAATACATTCGAACTTTGGCGGAGGGTACGAGATTCGAACTCGTGAGAGGTTTCCCCCTGCACGCTTTCCAAGCGTGTGCACTAGACCTCTATGCGAACCCTCCAATGATTCAAAAGAAAGACTTTTGTAAATCAAATACTTTTATACACCAACAAACTTAAAATGGCAAAAAATATTCCCAAATACAAGACCCCAGCACCAATTTGTGCATAGATCGATACGCCAGTATGAGCGGCAAGTAAAACGAAAAGCACGCCCAGAGATTGAAGAGTCATCTTTAATTTACCAGCCCAGTTTGCTTCAATGGTTTTTTTGGTCCTTTTGTTCCTAAGATAAGCACTAACTATAAGAAGTATTTCAATAAGGACTATCGCAAGAGCAAGATATTTCCCAAGCACACGAGCAACAACAATAACCGCAGCGGTACCTATTAAAACCTTGTCGGCAATCGGATCAAACAATTTCCCCCATTCTGTAATCTGATTTCTAGTTCTAGCAAGTGCTCCATCAAGAGCATCAGAAAGTGCTGCAATAGAAAACAATATCGCCCCGACTACATAATCTGCATCAAGCAAAAAGTAGGAGACGATAGGAATCATCACAAGACGAAACAAAGTAATATGATTCGGGGTAACACCCCTTGGTATGGCCCACCCAACTAGAAACATTATTATTTTATCTTTCCAGAGATTTACACCGTCATATGTAATAAAAACCTGTTGTCTTGTATTATTTTCCATTTAATTTTTATTTAGGAGAGCTGACACTCTTTCTTCAACAGGAGGATGGGTCATGAACATCTTTACAAAAAAAGAAGTTTTCTTCTCTTCACTCCCACCAAAAGGATTGGCTATAAACAAGTGAGCAGTGGCATTCGAAGCTTTCATCATCGGCATTCTGTAAGTCGATATCTTTTCTAGGGCACTAGCCAAACCCTCAGGATATCTGGTTAAAAGGGCTCCAGAAGCATCCGCCAAAAACTCTCTCTTTCTTGAAATCGCAAGCTGTATCAAAGTGGCCGCAAATGGGGCAAGCAGAGCAGCCACAATCGAAAGCACGAATAATATTGCTCCGACTTTTGAGTCACTATCGCGGCTCCTACCAAAGGACGACATCCTAAGAAACATATCAGAAACTATACTTACAAAACCAACAAAAACAACCACCACAGTTGAAAGCAACATGTCCCTATTCCCGATATGTGACATCTCATGAGCAATAACTCCTTCAAGTTCAGTCTTAGTGAGCATTGGCAATATGCCCGTAGTGACAGCTACAACCGCATGCTGTGGATCTCTACCTGTCGCAAAAGCGTTTGGTGCCGGATCCTCAACTACATAAACTTTTGGTTTTGGTAGTCCAGCAGTAATAGCTAAATTCTCTACAATATTGTGAAGTTCCCGATAAGAATTTACATCGGCCTCCACCGCCCCCGTCATAGAAAGAACAAGTTTATCAGAAAACCAATAGGCTCCGATATTCATAAAAATACTAAAGATTACTGCTACATACAGAATAACAGGTGAACCGGAAACCCTAGAGAAAAGCCAACCGAGTGCAATTATTATGAGGAAAAACACTACCATTATAAGCCAGGTCTTTCTCATATTTTCATCTTGATGGGTATACAAAGTAGCCATAATATATACAACGACACCAATTACAGAGCGTTTATTTTAGTTTAATTCTGCCGTACCTTCAACCCCAACCATTTTCTCTCTAGCAAATTCATAAAGGGAAAGTCTAAATGACATACTTACAAAATCTACAATCACAAAGGAAAGTACCAGAACGGATACAACGATAGCAACGGCAACGTAAGTTATGTAATAAACAGATATGCCCTTTAATAGGAATAATATAGCCGAAGAGAGGATTGCGATAAGTGCGAAAGCAATAATAAAAGTTACTCCCAAGACAATAACAAAGGCAATCCAGACTAAGACAACCTCCTTCCAAACAAATGCGAAGGACTCAGCAGACTTTTTGAATTCCATATTTAGTGACCCTCCCTCTTCAAGCGCCAAAACTGGAGAAAGGAAATAAAGGGCAAGCCCAAATCCAAAGCTCAAGAGAGAGCCAAACAGAGAAAATACAGGGTTAATTTTACCAATCGAATCTATGATAGTTGTTAGAGCAAGTATTATAAAGGTCCAAAGAAATACTTGGAAGAATTTCTCCTTTACTCTAACTAAACCAGAAGAAAAGCTGAGCTCTTGACCTTTTTTGAAAAAATGCATTGCATAAGCAAAAGCCACCTCAATCAAAACAGAAACCAACGATACGACTATATAAGCAACCAAAATAACAACTTGTGCACCTGCCGGCAAAAGCTTCATAATTGTATCTGGATCATCTTGAGACAAAATTGACATCAATTGGCCAAAGCCGCCAACCATATTAGCAATTAGAAAAGCACACAGAGCGACGATCGTGGCAACAAAAAACAATCTAAAAAGAGAAAAAACGAGGACTCCGGAGTCTTTCTTTACAGGACAAATAGAACCCTTTACTATCGATTTAATTCTATTAAATACAGTGTCTGCATTCATAGACTTAAAAACTAACCTTAACAGGCTCTCTAGCTTCGTTTTCATTTTCACCCAATTCAAAGAAGTCCATCTTTGAGAAACTAAATGACTTAGCGATTATGTTTCCAGGGAATTGATCAATAGCGGTATTCAAATCTCTAACATTGCCATTGTAAAATCTCCTTGCGGCTTGTAGTTTATCTTCTGTATCTGACAACTCTCTTTGAAGCTCAAGAAAATTTTGATTTGCTTTCAATTCTGGATAAGCCTCAGCAACAGCAAACAAACTCTTCAAAGTTCCTGACAACTCTCCCTCGGCTTTTGCCTTGTCCGCAGTAGATCCGGCCTGCATAGCCTGAGCTCTGGCTTGTGTGACTTTTTCAAATGCTTGTGATTCATGTGTAGCATACCCCTTCACTGTGCTCACTAGATTTGGGATGAGATCATATCTTCTCTTTAACTGGACATCTATATCCGCCCACGCCTCTTTAGCTCTATTAACTATTCTTACGAAACCGTTGTACGAAAATACAACCCATAGTGCCAAAACTGCAATTACACCTAAAGTTATATACATAATATTTTTTTAATTTTTAACTACTAAATAATACCAAAGCTAGATTTTTTGTACATAATCCTAACTGGCGCCTCCACCGCCTCCGCCTCCACCTCCGCCAGCTCCGCCTCCTCCACCCGCACCACCTCCTCCACTAGAACTTGAAAACGCTGATGAGAAAGAAGATGAAAATGACTCGGAGAAAACTGAGGGAGAGAAACTTTGCCCCACTCCACTTGAGGAAGAGACACCAGCCAAAGCAAGGTTTGAATGATACCAATTTGGGGGTGGCACATCAATACCATCAAACGCTTTAGCCCATTTTCTCTCTACCCCAAAAACCATCGCATAAGGAAGAAACTTCCCAAACATATCTGGAGTTAAGTTTTTGACCCTATCTTTCTCAGTGGTTTCGAGAAACATCTTAAACCCAAGTATTTGCTCTTTTAGAATATTCCCAGCCTCATTTAGTCTAGGATTATATTTGTAAAACCCGATATTAATAGCAACACAATACAAAAACGTTACAAAAAATATAGCAGGACCTCCTATTGAAATTAGAAATGGTGATATAAACTGTAGAGCGAAAAAGGAAAAAATGAGCGCTGGTATAGAGTAATGATAGACGGTGCTTTTGAAATCAACTTCATATCCACCCGTAAATTCAGCTGTATCATCCTTTACTGTTTGGGACAACTTTCGTATCGCAATACTAAGCGCTGAAACTCTCGAGGTGTCATACTTTACAGTTTCCGTTGAAAACTCCGAGGAGTTCAAAAAAATAGCATCGTATAAATATTTCTCAAAAGGTCTCATTAGAGAAATATCTTTTCCTTGAATTTTTGTAATTTTGTAATCCTTGCCAAGACTTTTGCCAAACCTTCCATTGCGAGAAAAATATATTGGGAAAATAACAAAAAATGCACCCACAAAAATAAGTGAAATGGGGGAAGCCAACTTCGCAAAAACTGGAACCAGAAAAAGAGCAATTATGCCCACAATCAAAATAGAAACTATTTTGCTCATCCCCCCCTTATCCATTTCCTCAATATCTACATAACCTCTTACCGCAAGATCAACTATTGTGGCCGACCACGCGCTATTCGAGACCCCCTCCTTAACAATCACCTGACACATAGCAGGAGGTAAACCCATTGGGGGTTCATATTGCGGAATTATTACTCCAGTACCCTTATGGTATTTCTCAGTAAAGAACCATCTGAAAACAAGTGAAAGAATAGTAATTATTATTAAAAGCATTGCTCCCCAATAACCCCAATTCCTAGCAAAATATTCTTTAAGATATAAACTGTTATCAACAATCCCCTTACTCCACCCTGGGGCAATAGTGACTTTCGCAAAAGGCGAAGCCTTGTAGGCAAAGAAATAAAAAGTCTTATTATCAATCTTTTTCCAACTCTGATCCTCGACCCCTTCAGTGTAGAAAGAAGTCTGGATTGTTTTGTCTTCTGATAACTCTGGTATCAACACTGTCGCCTCTACTTTCTCTATAGGAACAGAATAGTTTGTAAATAGGTTCCAATACAATTCATCATGATTTTTATAAAAACCAATAGCTCCATGTACTCTGTATTTCAATCTCCAAGTATGAACCGAATCTTTTTCATTGTAGTACCATTCGATTATACTTGAACCGCCTTTTTCGTAATATGTATATTTCCCCCAACTGCTTGGATCTAGTTTATCCAATTGACGATCTGAGTACACAAAGGGCTTACCTGTAGCACCATCAAACACAGACACATTATCAATAAGATCAAACTTCTTGATCGGAATATCTCGATATCCCTTATGATATTCACCAATAAACCTAAATGTCTCATCTTCAGAGACATCAACAGTAGTGTCTTTGTTCACATTTATATGATAAATAATTGAGTCATAAGAATAACTCCTATCCTCAGCAAAAGTTTTTTGCCCACCGAAAATAAAAGCTCCCAAAATACATGCGGTCAAAAAAAGTCTCCCTATTTTCATAATTAAGTAAATTATATTCTGTATAGCATTAAAAAAAATTATTTCTTGTGGATACAAAAAGCACTCGGCGACATTTTTAGCCGAGTGCTTTTTGTATTTGGGACTTTAATAATCCATTCCTTGAGGCATACCACCAGCAGGTTTTTCCTCCTTTGGTTCCTCTGCCACAGCAACCTCAGTTGTGAGAAGCATTGATGAGGCAGAACAGGCATTCTCAACCCCTGACCTTGTCACTTTGACAGGGTCTATTATCC
>CAYUDP010000026.1:0-6128 GCA_964443725.1 uncultured Candidatus Saccharibacteria bacterium | reverse complement strand
CATAATTTAAACCAGACACTTCATATGATTTATCAAAATCTTCATCGTATATAGCCTGAGATATTTTAGCTGTCAAATCTGGATTGGTGACCATACTTCCTGCACTGATACCAACCCATACCTTAGTTTTCATATATTCAGGTAAAAGTTTTACTAACCCCGACTTATTTATCCACTTCATCAAGTGATATGTGTTCCCACCAGAGAAAAATAAGATATCCGCTTCATCCATTTGTGGTTTCCATACTTTTTCTGGAACTGCAGATATATCTACAATACTGACTGATTTAAAACCCTGTTTATCAATACTTTTAAGATCATTTATGAGCCAATCCTTATCTCCCACCTCAATAGTTGCAGCAGTTGGAATAAAGCACAAAGTCGTATCTTCTGGTTTTTTGCCAATAAGATCAAAAAGGGCATCTTCTATAGTCTTGTTTGTAAGTCCTCCTGAAGTTAAAAGTAATTTCATATGATCCGATTATAACAAAAAATCATCGACCTGTATCAGTGATTTTTCGTCTTGAATACTGCGCTCAGCGGGTATGCTTTTTAATCCGGATACTATTTTGGAATACTATGTATTTGAACAGGGACAATTACACACCGTTCGCAACATACTATTCATACAAAAAATAAGTGACCATGATTGCTATAATTGCTAGGAAACCAAAAAAGAAAGGTATTTTCAGACACTGTATCGCCAATCGGGTATTGGAATGTCGTTTCCATAGAGCAGTTAAGATACTCAGGAAAATAACGGCTCCCGCAAGTGAGTGTAAATAGGAAGCGGTGTTTGCAAAGATGTTTGGTCCTGAATCAAAGAGGAACGCTACCATTACAATACCATAGGTCCATACACCCAATCCCCCGAATAAGAGTCTTCGCCAAAAAATATATTCAACATCAAGTTCTTCAGGAACAGACGGAATGGGGGTTAATAAACGGAATAATAAACTGAGCAACATTAAACTAATGAGAACTATAGGGACTATCGACATCACGATCAGATAGTTTTTAAAAAAGGATGCATGATCAGATATCGAGGGAAATGCTTGTTGTAAGATAATTATGAGGAGTGCCGCTAAAACAACGGCGATAGACCCATATTTGACAACCTTGAGGATTTTTGAGGAGATTTCTTTCATGGATTTGTGTGCTGATTGATATTGTTACATATGACTCACCTATGTTATATCATAGGGGCTGTGTTTTGATATAAGATTTGATGTGCAAAATTTTATTGATCTTCTGTTTGCGTAACCATGTATATTTTATGGGCTTTTCTGATTAATTTTATTTTACCATTATGACACTTCTTGGAACAACAATATTAACCAAGTGATATGGTTTCGATAGTTTCAACCTTTCCATCTTTGTATTCAATTACATCTACCGTGTCCATAATTCCAGAAATATCGACTCCCTTTCTGTTCAATTCATCTACCCGACCCTTTGAGACGAGCCCATCATTACTGTTTCCTATTCCAACGTGTGGAATAAAGTCCAAATCTAGACGAAGATATTTTGAAAATAAATCAGAGTAAAGTTGATCATGAAGTTTTATGATATTTGAATAGCCCTTGTCCGGCACTAAAAACTCGTGGTGATATTCTTTTGAGTCATCTAAATTGATTGTTGCGACCTTAAGATCAAAATCAAATTTCTTAATCTCCGCAAGTTGTTTTCTGACCTCTTTTGAAAAAACTTCCTTTTCCATATCACCTATTGCAAAAACAAGGGTGAAATGAGGTTTTATAACATCAAAGTATCGTGGGTCATTTTGCTTTCTGTATTCTTGAATCCAATCAAAATCTGGCTGTGAAAGTTTAGGATATGCTACTGCAAGATAAGCCATATTTAAATTATATTATATATTAATACTCCTCGTAGTCCGAACCTATCTCAAACTGGCTGCGGGACTTGGAATCAAACGTCGTCGGCTTGGAAGCCCACTCCTCGAGACCCTCTCGGTTCTCGACGCTTCACTGCTCTCCTCCACGGGGAAACTACCGTTTCCCCGACCCCCTTCCCGTTCGAATCCAAGTCAGTCATAAACGCTTCGCGTTGGCTGCGGGACTTGGAAGAGCACTTGAATTGTATATGATATACAATTTACTGACGAAATTTAAAACTATTTTAAATCCGAAAGTACTATAGCTGTGTCTACTAAATATGACCCGGGACCATTGTCCGGGCCTACCACGTAAATTTGTACTGGAACTACCAACTCCTCTGGTAAGTCTGTTACCATTGGTGTGTCGACCAACCTGAGTTTATTTGCACTTTGTACAGCTAGGCTAAGCCAGGCCGCTCTGTTTGTACTACTCAATCGTTTGTCCATATTGCCTTTTGGCTTTGGTAAGGTCCGCAACGGAATTAAGGATTGGTGAGTAGAAGGCCTTCCGTCCACCGGACATACTAGTGGAACACGAATAATCGGAGTACCGGCTGGAATACCTTCCGTTAGAGTACCAGCCTGATGCTTTGCAAGTGTGGAAGAAAGATAAGTAGCAACATGGAAAAGCAAATTTGAGTTATTTGTTTCAAGTGCAGCATTTCCAAGTATACATCTGAATTTTTCCAAATAATACTTCCTCATCTCTGGGGGTATCAAACCTTGCCATCCCGTTCCAGTTAATACTTTATATTCATCTGTTTCCCTTATTGCATCTTGACACTTATTCCAAAGATCTGGATTGTTTTCTGTACTCATCCATTGTTTATCATCTTCCCCATAAAATCTCTGAAAAATTTCACCACTGGAAATTAGATAATTTAACATTTGAGGTCTAATAGCTTCACATTTTGCCAAAAAATCCTCTTCAGGTGGTAGATAAAGAGATCCCTTCTTTTTCCACGCCTCTCCGTAGAGATCTGCTTCAGAGAGCAATTCGATTTTTGTGTTACCAATATTAATTAGACCTTCTTTTTCAAGAGTGTCAATCAGACGTCTTCGATCATCAAAGTATTTTTTATAAACTGCTTTAAAACTTTCGGCACCTTCCTTACCAGAAGGGTGTTGTGCGATATCCAGCCATAGAGCAGTCAGGTTTTCATCTACTGCACGATATGTAGTACCTGGTATATGAGCTGAATATACTCTATCCATTGCCGCTTGTACCATCATGATTGCTGATAAATCAGAAAGTTGAGCTGTGTTCAATTCTGGTCTATCCAAATCTCTTGGAGTACCGTAAATTCCAACTAGTGCCAAGGGACAATCTTGCTTTATTGCCAAATCTGCCTCGTGCACAAGTTGCTCTTTAGCCTTTCCTTCTGGTTGAGCACCTATCCTAGTCTCATCAGTATCAATAAGGCGATCTACTACGGTCAAACCTGAATACTGGCCGACTTCGCATTTGCCGTATCGGCACGGTATCGGAAATAACCGCTGAAGTGTTTCCTCAAGTTTTTTTGATTCGGCCATTACACGATCTCTTTGTTCCTGGGGAATCCTTGATTCATCAGGAACAGCATAGAATTTTTTTACCCCTTCCATTGACATGGGTTTATTATAAAGATTTTTATAATAAACCACAACTCATAATCCAATTCTTGGTTCAAGTCCGAAACACGCTGTCTGTTTACACCTCAAAAATGCGAATTTTCAAAGCATATAAGTGTGTAAATGATGCCACCAATTTCTTTCTCGATACTTTGTACTGCCAGCCTTCTTTTTTGAATCATTCATCGACCTCTTTTTGGTGTTTATTCACGCTTATATTCTAGCAAGATTCTCTCAAGCTCTGCCATAGTGGAGACAATAGTCTTCAGACATCCTTCAACCATAAGACTTGACCCGTAGAGATCAAGACTCCTCTGATCAGTCATATATCCAATGCAGACTTTACCGAGTGCATAACCGACCCCCAACTCTATACACATTCCCTCATCGGGGACACGACCATCAAGGACGCAGAGTATAATGTCACTCCTTCGTATCTGCTCAATATCGTTTTCAAAAATCTTTTTTCTTGTTTGTATGATATCTGCACCCTGTCTAATAAGATTATATGAAACACCTCCATCTTCTTGCGGGAGGTATGTCTCAAATCCAAGGACCTTTAAAAAACTATTCAATTTTCTATTTCGCTCGAGCTCTATTTCATTGAAAAGCGGTGCAGCTATGTATATTTTCACAGCTATATTGTAGCGCTTTCAATAAATTTTGCTAAGCAATCAATTCCAACATTCCCCAGACTCCAAATCTATCTCAAACTGGCTGACCTCTTCGGATTCGGATAATTCTCTATCAAGCCCCACAAGGCTTTTTTGATTACTTTTATTCTACCGTCCCGATGCTCTTCGGAATGTGGCATTTACAATTATTGGTACTATTTTTTGGTCAGTGCCAGTAGCTTGGTTACTGTATTCCAATTACGGATTGTCATATGTTTGTAAGCAGGCGTAACCATTATTCTATTAAGTCTACTTTTAGTACGCTGTGAGCTAAGGCGTTGTGAGTATATAGCGCCCTTGCCGGCCCAAACAGTATCAACACCTTCCTTTGGGCTAAAAACAGGCATGGCCTGAGAAACTTTGAAGTCCATCAAAAATATCACGTCGCTGTGATATTTTTTTGGAGCTTCACCAAAACCCTTGGGCTTTCGTTCTACAACTGCTTTAAGATGAGCGCGGGTCAACACCAGTACCTTAATAAGATTACTATCTAGTTTGAATTTTTTCGGAAGAACCTGTTCAATTTCGGTTTGAATCTTGCTTGGCTTTTTCTTAGACCTTACAAACACATTACCGCTTGCGATATACGTAACAACGTCCGAATAGCCTAACTCCTCCAAACATTTTTTTAACTCCAGCATCGGCACCTTATTTTTACCTCCAACATTTATACCCCGCAGAAGTACAATATAAGTTTCCATGCACTTCAAATTATATAAGAAAAAAATTATAATGGAAGCACTCGAGGTTAAACGTATCTTCATCGGAGTCCGAACCTATCTCAAACTGGCTGCGGGACTTGGAATCAAACGTCGTCGGCTTGGAAGCCCACTCCTCGAGACCCTCTCGGTTCTCGACGCTTCACTGCTCTCCTCCACGGGGAAACTACCGTTTCCCCGACCCCCTTCCCGTTCGAATCCAAGTCAGTCATAAACGCTTCGCGTTGGCTGCGGGACTTGGATTCGAACCAAAATTAACGGCTCCAAAGGCCGCTGTCCTACCATTAGACGATCCCGCAATATGTAAGCACTATTTAAACATTTTTTTTAAAATTCTTCCACTATTTTGCGCCTTGTAATGCATATTTACTATAAAACACATTTTATATATTATTCTGAACAGCAGGCCCTTACATCCAATAGGAGACCACAGATGACCAACTTAATTGAATGGCTCGAATGGCTCCTGTGGAAAAATTGGGCCAGAAGAGTACCTGAAGCACTCACCGCCGAGTGCGCGATTTGTAGAAAAAAGATCTACCCCGACCAAGCTGTTGGAATCACATGGGAAGGCTCGTTGGTCCATGTAGGATTCCATCCATCACTTAAGAAGCCAGATGATTTCTGTGATACAGGAGGAGCAATAATCGGGACGTGGAATGGTGCAAAGGTCATTCCATTTGGTGAAGAACCCCCTAGGAGATAAAGAAAGGAATTCTCTAGGCCAGGATAGCCCCCCTCGGGGGGCCTTTTCATACAAAAAGCACTCCTTTAGATATACTCAGGAGTGCTTTTGTTGTTATAAGTTTTCTCTCTTAGAAACCAAAGATATTTCTGAAGAATCCTCTAAAATCTCCCCAGAAACCAGCACCAACTTTTTTGTTTTCTTTCCCATCTTTATTTTCTGTAAGATTATTATTCTGATCCACACCCTGATCTCTCACGAAAGTTGCGGTTATAGATGATCCACTGACCGGACCTTGGACCATGAGATTGTCACCAACAAGAATACTTGAAATGGTGGATGTAGCTCCCTGTTTTACTATTTTTGCATTTGTGGCATCAACTGTATAAGTAACATTGGAGGCATTTTTTATTGTTATTGAATTACCACTTAAGGCTGTCACCTTACCCCCCACAATCGGGTTACCATCTCCAACTATTGCATCCACGCCATTATTTTTCCTACCGACATCACCCATTCTTCCATTCATTATTGCACCATCG
>CAYUDP010000025.1:0-6987 GCA_964443725.1 uncultured Candidatus Saccharibacteria bacterium | reverse complement strand
TGGGTTGGGCAAATATTCGGAAAAACTTGGGGATTCTTTGCTGGGTGGGCACTTCTAGTCGCATCTTGCCTATTTATGGTCTCAGGAACAATACCGGCAGCCAACGCTTTTCTTTTAATATTTGCACCGAACTACATAAACAACGTTCACCTCATAACAATAATCGCGGGCGTTCTTCTCACTGCAATATCTTTGGTAGTACTAAAGGGTATAAAATTGACCAGCTACGTCCAAGTTGTAATGACAATAGTCGAAATAATGATACTTGCAATAATTGCTGTAGCTAGCTTCGTTGTTTTTCCGAATATTGCTGAACACCAATTCTCTTGGGAGTGGTTTTACATAACCGACTTTACACCGCAAACATTTGCAAGTGGCGCTCTTATTGCCATGTTCTTCTATTGGGGATGGGATGTTGTCATGAATTTAACAGAAGAAACTAAAGATTCTAAAAAAACTCCCGGACAAGGAGCTTTCTGGGCAATGAGCTATCTTTTGCTATTCTTCATAATATTTATGGTTATAGTACTTATTGGATTATCAGATTCCGAAATAGAGCACTACAACACAAATGTAATATATGCTGTTGCTGAGAAACTCTATGGAAACATATTTGGATACATGGCCATAATTGCCGTTCTCTTAAGTACACTTGGAACACTTGAAACATCGATACTCCAATTCACCAGAACTCTTTTTGCAAAAGGCAGAGACAAAGTTCTGCACGAAAGATTCGCAGAAATACATCCAAGATGGCAAACCCCTTATATATCAGTACTATTTATATGGGCTTTTGGGATGGCACTCCTTATTATGTCCTCGTACATAAATACCGTTAATACAATATTGAAATACTTTATAAGTGCTATAGGATTCCAAATTTCTTTCTATTTAGGGCTTGCTGGAATGGCTTGCGCTTGGTACTACAAAAAAATGCTAATAGAAAACTTCCTATCATCCATTACCCACGTCATATGGCCATTTGTAAGTGCATGTTTCTTGTTCTTTATCGCCATATACAGTATTCCAACATTTGACCTCATAACAAATATTTTAGGTATAGGAGGAATAGCCTTAGGTGTAATCCCTCTGATTTTAAATCTCTATAGAAACGGTAAAATAACAAAACCAACTATAACCTAAACTAAGATTTGCTCTTGGCTATACCACTACAGATTTCTCTTACAATCTGTGGGCCCTCAAATATCATACCTGTGATAAGTTCAACGAGATCTGCTCCAGCATTAAATTTTTCTCTAGCATCATCATAAGAGAAAATTCCACCTACTCCGATTATTGTAAACCTATCGCCAAATTGCTCTCTAGTTTTACGAATAAGGTCATTACTCATATCAAAGCATGGCCGACCAGATAATCCCCCACTGTATATGTCCGGCTTAATATCTCCACCCTTTATAAAAGAGTAATCCTTATTTAGATTGCCAATAACAACTCCATTTATAGAAAATCTGTCACAAATATCTAACAATGATTTGAATTCATCCCAAGTCCTATTTATAGGCATCTTTATATATATGGGCCTTTTACATTCAATATTTTTTATTTTTTGTAGCAACTTTGGCAACAAGTCTACACTCCCAAAATCCTCTCCACCGAAAGCATTGGGGCAAGATATGTTTATAGTATAGAAATCTCCAATATCTTCCTCATTAAATTTCCTAAAAGTCTGAGCAAAATCATTTATACTCTCTTCTATAGAACTGGTCTTTTGATCATTTGTTCTGGCTATTGAAACTCCCAAAACAAAATCTTTTGATTTACCTTTTCTCTTTAGTCTCTTTATTATCTTATCTACACCATCATTCCTAAGTCCCTTATTTACTAGAATACTCTGAGTATTTAGAAGTCTCCTCAGCCTTGGCTTTGGATTTCCAACACACGGTCTATATGTAACTGAACCAACTTCCTCTCCACCGAAGGATAGGGCCGACAAAACTTTCGCTAATCTACCGTTATAATCAAAACCAGCTGATAATAATATGGGAGTCTTGTACCTTATACCATCAACTACTTTAGAAATATCCTTGCCTCTAAACCCATAAAAAACAGAGACTAAAAATCTGGTCAGTGGATTACTACCAAGAAGTTCTCCAAAAAACACAAAAAGCTCGTGTATGACCTCAGGATCAAACAAGAACAGAGCAGGCTTTAGGAGTTTGGTATAAAGAAATCTCATCTTTATTTCCCTTTACTTCTCTCTATTGAAGCCTTAATGAATTCCGTAAAAAGCGGATGGGGTGATAAAGGTCTTCCCTTAAACTCAGGATGAAATTGTGTGCCTAGGAAAAATGGATGTTTATCTTTCGGTAATTCAACTATTTCCATCAAGTGGTGATCGGGAGAAGTTCCAGAAAATACTATACCTTTATCTTCAAGAGCTTTTGCATACTCAGGGTTAACTTCATATCGATGTCGGTGACGTTCAGATATTTTTTCTGACTTATATGCCTTTTGAGCAATAGTACCCTTCTTCAACATTGCAGTATATGCCCCCAGTCTCATTGATGCTCCATACTTCCCTTCACTCAATAATTTCTTCTGCTCTGGCAAAATATCAATAACAGGATATTTGTTGTTTGGATCTATTTCTGTAGTGTTTGCGCCCTTCATTCCAGCGACATTTCTAGCAAACTCAAGTGTTGCAAGTTGCATACCATAACAAAGTCCAAAATACGGAATCTTCTTTTCGCGAGCATATTTAATAACATTTATTTTCCCCTCTACACCGCTTTCCCCAAATCCCCCTGGAACCAAAATGCCATGATATTTTGATAATTTAGCCAAATCTCCCCCTTTTTCAAAATCTTTAGCATTAAGCCACTCTATTACCGGCTTTCTATTCAGGTGATACGATGAAAATTTCAATGATTCGATAACCGAAATATACGCATCAGACAAAACAAAATCTCCAGTATCAAAATACTTACCTACAATAGCGATCTTAACCTCCTCCTTGGCACTTTTTGTTTTTCTTACAAATTTTGCCCACTCTGACAAACTGCCATTTTTTGTCTTATGCTTGAGTTTCAAAGCCTGCATCAGCATCTCACCGATATTGTCTCTTTCAAAATTTATTGGCACATCATAAATACTCTCTATATCTGGAGCAGAAATTACATAATCAGATCTTATGGAACAAGATATAGCGATCTTCTCTTTACGTTTCTTATCGAGCGGTACCTGACTTCTAGCAATTATCATATCTGGCTGAACACCATAAGAGTTCAACATTCTAACAGCATTTTGAGTTGGCCTAGTTTTCATCTCCCCCAACTTAGATGGTATAGGCAAATATGAAACCATTATAAACAAAACGTCATCGGGATTTTTCACCTTAAGGACTCTGGCTGCTTCAATAAACAAAATATTCTGATAATCTCCAACTGTTCCCCCTATTTCGATAAGTGAAATATCAGACTTTGATTTATCGGCCGCTTCAACAATTCTTTTTGTTATTTCTCCAGTTATATGTGGTATTGCCTCAACGCACTTACCTTTATACTCGAGTGCTCGCTCTCTCTCTATCACTTCGCGGTAAACCATACCTGAGGTCATGTAATCTCTATTTGAAAGCGATTCGCCTAAAAACCTTTCATAATTACCCATATCCTGATCACACTCCATACCAGAATCAAGGACAAAAACCTCTCCATGTTCGGTCGGGTTCATAGTACCAGCATCAACATTCAAATAAGGATCTACTTTTATTGGGTTAACCGAATAACCCCTAGATTTTAATAGAAGGCCAATTGATGAAGTTGCAATACCTTTACCAACGCCAGACATCACTCCGCCTATAACAAAAATATACTTATGGCCTTTTTTCATAAATACAAAAACTTATGGATAAGCACACTAGGTGCAGGAGCATTTTTGAGTGCCTCTGGTATTCTACCTTTTTAGAGAATTGATAGAAAGCAAAAAGGTGAATAAACAAACTTAGCAAAATATCCCGACTATATTGTCAAATATCTCCTAACTGCAAGAGCACTACCTAAAGCCCCCAAGACTACACCAGAGCCAATAATCACAACAAAAACCTGAAAGAAATTGTGTAAATAATAAGTAACCAAATTTATACCCCCGAAGAAGACCTCCGTTGACTGAGCAAGCCAAATAGACAATCCATAAAGAACAATGAGAGCTACCACTCCTGATATCGCTCCATACATCATACCCGTCACAATAAATGGCCCCCCAATATACCTTGTACTTGCTCCAACCAATCTCATGACAGATATCTCCTCTCGAGACATATATATGACAAGCCTTATCGTATTAAATGTAATAAGAATGCTTATAAAAACAAAAACTGACACAACAGCAAAACCTATCTTCCTAGCAGACTCAACAAGACGGTTCAAACTATCAATAGCAGTTTTATTGTCATAATAATTCGTCTTACTGATTATTGAAGCCGTTCCGCCAGAGATGCCAGTCTTACTTTCCAAAAACTTAGCGACACTTTCATATTGTGATGGTTCTCTGGTTTTTACGGTAAGAGAAGCACTAAGAGGGTTGTCTCCAAGTTCATTTATCGAATTGAGAGTAAGCTCATCATTAGCGTGTCTTGTTTTGAAAGCCTCGAGTGCCATTTCCCTTGAAAGATACTTAGTCTCTTTTACTTCAGGCAAAGCATCTATGTTTTTCTTCAAAGCCAAAATATCATCCTCTGGAGCAGAAGTTGAAAAGTATATATTTATATCAACTTTATCTTTTAGCTGAAGAAGTGAAGCATTAAAAAGGGCGCTCGCAAACATAAGTATCCCCAAGACAACCAAAGTGACGGCCATTATTGAAAGTGAAGACAGGGAAACAAAACCATTTCTCCAAAAATTTATAAACCCTGATTTCGTTATTCTTTTGAAAGCGACTGTAAGCATAAGTTATTAATTATTATAACCCGAGGCTGTCTCATCACGAATAATTTTACCAGATTCCATAGTTATGACTCTTCTCCTTAGAGAATCCACAACATTTTTATTATGAGTTGTTAGCAAAACGGTAGTTCCCAAATCATTAATCTTTTGCAAGATCTGCACGACATCATGAGTGTTAACTGGATCAAGGTTTCCTGTAGGTTCATCTGCGATTATCACGTCAGGTTGATTGATTATAGCCCTTGCTATGGCGACTCTCTGTTTCTCTCCACCAGACAATTCATGCGGGAAGTTCCACATCTTCTCTTTAAGGTCAACTAGATCGAGAACGTGTGGTACGTCAGACGCAATTTCTTCGTCTGTCCGCCCAGCTGCCTCCATCGCAAAAGCGATATTTTCAAAAGCAGTTTTGTTAGGAAGTAATCTAAAATCTTGAAAAATCATCCCTATTCTCCTTCTTAGCCCATTGATCTCATTTTTGTTCAAGCCATGAACATTTGTATCTTCGAAATACACAACACCGTCCGTAGGATGCTCCTCAGCCATTATCATTTTCAAAAGCGTAGTCTTACCAGCACCAGAATGTCCGACTATGGATACAAACTCCTTCGGCATAACAACCAAGTTTATGTCCGACAATACAATACCACTTGTTGGATATTCCTTAGAAACAGAATCAAATTTGATCATATGTTTATACATAAATTCGCACTACAATTATCTATATGGTGCGTTCTGCATTAATAAATTCATCTAAATCACCATTCAAAACTCCATCGACATCATGAGTTTCATATTCAGTTCTATGGTCTTTTACCAATTTGTAAGGATGCAAGACATAGGATCTGATTTGATTCCCCCATTCAGCTTGAGTAGTTTTTGAAATATAAAGCCCTTTTTCCTTGGCTTCTCGCTCTTCTTCTCTTATCTTATAGAGTTTACCCGCCAATATCTTCATTGCCCTATCTCTGTTTTGTTGTTGATTCCTCTCCGAGTCAACATGAACAGAAATCTTCGTCGGAATATGAATGACCCTAACGGCAGTTTCTCTCTTGTTCACATTCTGACCGCCAGGACCGCTGGATTTTGCAAACTCAACTTCAACTTCATCATCTGGCACTGGCTCTTCATTTATTTTATCAAATTTTGGAATAACCTCCACCATTGCAAATGAAGTATGTCTTAATTTCTTTGCGTTAAATGGCGATATGCGAACAAGCCTGTGAACACCCGACTCCCTCTTCAATATCCCGTACGATTTTTTGCCAGATAAAGTAAAGGTTATATTTCTAATACCATAATGATCATTTTCATTTCTATGATTTATATCTAAAATCCATCCCTTGCCTTTTGCATACTTATCATACATTTCAAAAAGCATATGCGCGAAATCTTCGGCATCATCTCCACCAGCCCCAGCAAAAATAGTTATCACAGCCTCCTTGTCGTCATATAAACCAGAGCCACCCTCTTTCAAGCTCTTTAGTTCCCGAAGCAATTCTTGAGCCCTATCTTTATTAAGCCAAAAACCCGGACTCTGTATCAAATCTTCAATTTCCTTTATTCTTTTCTCGTTATTTTCAACACTCATTATTGGATTATAACAGATGTTTAATATAGAAACATTTTGATATAATCAACCCCAAAAATAATCATATATTTATATTTCACCAAAAGAACCAAGACTAGACAACAATATTTTAGCCGAAAATTTAGCGTCAGAATTTTTTGAACAAAAACTAGGACCCAACAACACCGACCTAGAAGAAATGCTTGAATACCTAAGAGATAAGATGGAAAAAGTCCCGGGGTTAAAGAACTTAGTTGACAGAATAAAAAACCATTTTGGATATACCGACTCGACCATAGACGACGCCGTCGCACTTGTTGTCGAATATTTGAAAGTTTTAAATAAGGAAACTTCAGCAAACAATGAAACACAAGATGCCCTAAAAAAGCCATGGAGAAATAATTGACCTTTATTTTTGCAAACTTTTAATTTATTCTACTATACTACTTATATAAGCCGAGGTAGCTCAGTTGGTAGAGCAATGCACTCGTAACGCATAGGTCGGGAGTTCAATCC
>CAYUDP010000024.1:5789-7159 GCA_964443725.1 uncultured Candidatus Saccharibacteria bacterium | reverse complement strand
GAATCACAACAGGAGCTACTTATAAGCCTTATAGAAAAAAATCCTGAGCTATTCAAAAAAATTGGTGAAAAAATAGAAGCCAGAATAAAAAACGGAATGCCCCAAATGCAGGCTTCACTTTTGGTAATGAAAGAACATCAAAGTGAATTACAGAAATTAATGAAAGAAGTAAACGACAAGTAATATGGGATTATCAATCGGTATTGTTGGCCTACCCAATGTAGGTAAATCAACTCTTTTCAATGCCTTAACAAAAAAATCCGTTCCGGCCCAAAACTACCCATTCTGCACCATAGATCCATCTGTGGGTGTCGTAGCAGTTCCAGATTATAGGCTTGGCGAGTTAACACTTTTTTCAAAATCAAAGAAGACTGTCCCAGCGGCGATTGAATTTGTAGATATAGCAGGGCTTGTGAAAGGTGCATCAAGCGGTGAGGGACTGGGTAATAAATTTCTAGCCAACATAAGAGAGACCGATGCTATTGTAGAGGTTGTTAGGATCTTTGAGGATGGCAATATAATACACGTTGATGGGAAAATCGATCCAATTCACGATATTGCTGTAATCAATTTAGAGCTTATACTTGCAGACCTACAAACGGTAAACAATCGTCTAAACAATATTGAACGTGAAGTAAAAAGAGGGGTCAAAGAAGCTATATTTGAGAAAAGTGTTTTAGAGAAAATCCAACCCGCATTATTGGACGAAAAAATGGTATCGAGTGTTAGCCTCAAAGAAGAAGAGTGGGTAATAGTAAAGCAACTTAATTTACTAACATTAAAACCAATAATTTACGCTTTGAACAAAAAAGCTGGGGGGATAAATATTGATGAACTTGATGATGGGAGGTTTGATGAATTGAAAAGATACATAAAAGAGAATTTAAAAAGCGAATATGTTGTTATTGATGCAAAAATTGAAGAGGATCTGAAAGATTTTACCGAAGAAGAGAAAGTCGTTTTCAAAGAGGACCTAAATTCAAATGATGGTATAGATGAATTGATTAAAATGAGCTACAAAATACTAAGCCTTATAACCTTCTTCACCACGGGCGAAGATGAGACTAGGGCCTGGACTATAAAAAATAGTACTAATGCAAAAGATGCCGGATCGGCCATACACACAGACTTCACTGATAAATTTATATGCGCTGAGATAATACATTGTGATTCTTTATTGAAAGCCGGATCTTATGCAAACGCCAAAGAGCAGGGGCTTCTTAGAACTGAGGGCAAGGAATATATAGTAAAAGATGGGGATGTGGTAGAATTCAGAATATAAGGCAATTTAGTTTTTATTATCTAAATTAAATAATATGAATGAAGAAGTTGATAAAAGATATCAAACAAGCAAGTGGATATTTATTTGG
>CAYUDP010000024.1:2612-5689 GCA_964443725.1 uncultured Candidatus Saccharibacteria bacterium | reverse complement strand
TATGAATGAAGAAGTTGATAAAAGATATCAAACAAGCAAGTGGATATTTATTTGGATGACTTCTTTAGTTTTTATTTCGCCAAGGTTTTTTGTAAGTTTAAGTCACGATAACTACATTTTGAGTCAAAATATTGGCATTTTTTTCCAATTATTATATACAGCTACATGGCTAAATGTGATATACAGAACTGTAGTGGCTAAAGACAAGATTTTGAGATCAGCATCGGATTATTTATGCCTTATTTTTATTCTTATATTTCCACTTATGATCTTGGCAATAGGATTTGCAATTATTGGACTTTAATAATTTAATTATTTTTTATTATATAAATTAGACAATATGAATGAAGAAGTTGATAAAAGATATCAAACAAGCAAGTGGATATTTATTTGGTCAAGTCTCATAGCATGGATTGTTTTATTCCCCTTTTATCTACTTGTAGGTTATGACACAATTGCCACTTCAATCTTTCGTAACAGTTCAACTTTCTGGTTTTTTATGTATGTATTTTGTGGAATTTTTTTTATAGCCTGGTTAAGTGTGTTAAACAGATTAATGGTGACCAAAGTCAAAATCTTAAGATCGGCATCAGATTATATGTGTATATTCCTTATGGTAATGTACATATTCTCTCCTTTTGGAGTTTTTGGTATATTTGCGCAATTAAAAATGCTTAGTGGGTAGTTTTGTGCCTTGTAAAAAACCCGGGTTTCTTTACAATATATTAGTTAATAATTAATTATCTTTATGGATCAAACATATTCAAGTACCCCCATGGAAAAGGCTAAGGTTTCGGCTTTGGACTTCTTCATGTATTTGGGTTCAATAGTGCTCTTATATACAGTTGTTGGTACGCTCATTTCCTTCGTATTCGACTTAATAGACTACCTGCTACCCGACAGACTAACCGATAGATCTTACTATTCCTCCTTCTATTCAAGTGGGGTGCGATTCGATATCGCCATGCTTATAGTGCTTACTCCCGCTCTAATTGCCCTAATAATGTTCATAAATAGAGGTATAAGAGCAAATATGGCCAAAATGGAATTATGGGTTCGTAAATGGTCAACGTTCCTCACTCTTTTCATTGGTACGGGAATAGTATTGGGAGACTTAGTCACACTCATAAATACATTCTTGAACGGTGAAATTACTGCAAGATTTATCTACAAAGTATTGTCAGTTCTAATAATAGCTTTGTTTATTACTGCATACTACATACTCGATCTAAGGGGGGTTATCGCTAGATCAAAAAAGATAGCGGTCTCTTTTGGATTTGTTGGAACAATAATAATTCTTGGTCTTTTAATTGGGGGACTGATTATTGTTGGCTCTCCTAAAAAACAAAGGCTTATGGCTTTTGACCTACAAAAAATAAGTCATCTACAGCAGATACAGTATAGTGTTCTTGACTCATATAGACAGAAAAAAGTTTTGCCAGCGAACATAGAAGGATTGAACGATCCTTTGAACAGCACTGTTATCCCTAAGGACCCACAAACTAATGAGAGTTATACTTACAAGACAACATCAAATCTTTCATTTGAACTTTGTGCCAACTTCAACTTAGATTCGGACAATAGAGCCTACCCAGCAGGGGGCACCCCACCCACAATCTCCACAAGATATGATTCTTACTACTATGTGGGTAACGAGAGTGATACGTACTGGCAACACAAGTCCGGATTACAATGCTTCTCTAGAACAATTGATCCAGACAAATACAAACCATATCAATAAATAAGAAAGTATGAAAAAACGCTCGGGTACCACCGGGCGTTTAAGTTTACGCGGAAATTTTGATTTTCCAGTTGGGGAAGGAATTTACCACTTCAAGCTTCGGCCGACCCTTACTAAAAATCCTTAGAAGCCCAAGTGCCACAGAAACTTCCGGCACGAGGAAATCATCGGACTCTATTTTTGTGTTGTACATATTGGCCGAGAACTTGAAGAAGGCCCTATTGTGAAAAAACATCTCTGACCGTCCAGAGTTATAGCCCTCCACGAATTGCTTGAAGAACTCCGCCGACTCAATTCCAGACGTGGTAAATTCCAATTCTACGGTATTGCGAGTGGCAACTGCCACCACAAGTTTGATTGTCTTCACCTTAAATCCCTCGCAAAGTCAAAGCTAGACTGAATTTAACAACCTTTGATAAAAAAAGCAAAAAATTGTATTCTTCATTAATAAATATATGCAAAAATACGACCATAAAAAAATTGAGTCCAAGTGGCAAAAAACTTGGGAGAAAAAACAGCCAAATAAAGTTAAGATAGGTAGCAAAGGTAAAAAGTTTTATGCCCTAGTAGAGTTTCCATATCCATCTGGAGATGGCTTGCACACAGGGCATGTAAGAGGATATACCGCGATGGATATAATATCGAGGAAAAGGCGCGCCGAGGGCTACAACGTTCTTTATCCTATGGGATGGGATGCCTTTGGACTACCAACAGAAAACTATGCAATAAAAACTGGAAACCCACCACAGAAAGTTACCAAAAAAAATACTGATACTTTTAGAAAACAACTTAAATCACTCGGTTTTTCTTTTGATTGGTCTAGAGAGATAAATACAACAGATCCAGAATACTACAAGTGGACACAGTGGATATTTTTACAATTATTTAAAAAAGGTTTGGCCTATAAAGCTAAGATGCCAATAAATTGGTGTTTATCCTGTAAGATTGGCCTCGCAAATGAAGAGGTTATAGATGGAAGATGCGAAAGATGTGGAGGAGAGACTGAAAAAAGAGATAAAGAGCAGTGGATGCTCGCTATTACCAAATATGCCGATAGACTAGACGGCGATCTCGAGCAACTTGATTATTTAGAGAAAATTAAGATTCAACAGAAAAACTGGATAGGTAAATCAAGTGGGGCGGTAATATCATTCAAATTGAAAACAGTAAACACTAGGGATCTTGTTTTACCAGTCTTTACTACACGTGCAGACACATTGTTTGGGGTGACATATGTAGTTGTTGCCCCAGAACATGAAATAATTTCAAAAATAAGCTCAGAGATAAAAAATCTTCCTGAAGTAAAAAAATATATATTATCGACTCTGAAAAAACC
>CAYUDP010000024.1:0-2512 GCA_964443725.1 uncultured Candidatus Saccharibacteria bacterium | reverse complement strand
GAGCTTATAAATTCTGGCCAGTTTAATCGCCTGAAAGGAGAACTCGCAAAAGATGCCATAATCAGGTTTGTTAATGCAGAAAGAAAAATCACTTTTAAACTTAGAGACTGGGTTTTTTCAAGACAAAGATACTGGGGTGAACCAATACCCATAATAAGATGTGAAAAGTGTGGATACGTTGCAGTTAGTGAAAAAGATTTGCCCGTTAAGCTCCCAAAGGTAAAAGATTATAAACCGACCGACACAGGAGAATCCCCACTATCACTAATAAAAAGTTGGGTAAATACCAAATGCCCAAAATGTAATGGAAGAGCTGAAAGAGAAACTGACACTATGCCAAACTGGGCTGGTTCATCTTGGTATTTTTTGAGATACACAGATCCTAAAAACAAAAAAAGTTTGGCAGATAAAAAGGCACTGAAATACTTTACCCCCGTTGATTGGTATAACGGTGGTATGGAGCACACTACCCTTCACCTTCTGTATTCTAGGTTTTGGCATAAATTTCTTTTTGATATAAAGGTTGTCCCAACAAATGAACCATACAAGAAGCGCACAAGTCATGGAATAATTCTTGCCCCAGATGGCCAAAAGATGAGTAAGAGTAAGGGTAATGTCATAAACCCCGATTCAGTTGTAAAAAATGTTGGATCTGATTCACTTAGGGTTTATGAGATGTTTATGGGACCTTTTGATCAAGCTATATCATGGTCGGAAGACGGTGTTGCGGGTTCAAGACGGTTTCTAGAAAGGGTGTGGAGGCTAATGCTAAAAACCGGGATAGAAGATAAAAAAATTCTTAAAGAGAAAATACCTAAAGAACAAAAAAGTGCATTTGAAGTATTGCTTAATCAAGCTATAAAAAAGGTTGCCGATGATATCGAGTCCATGAAATTCAACACGGCTGTATCACAACTTATGATACTCACAAATGAGGCGGAAAAGATGCCATTCTTATCCAAAGATCAATTGGCGATTATTATAAAACTGTTGTCAGTATTTGCTCCGCATATTACCGAAGAGATGTGGTCAATGCTTAAACTAAAAGGATCTGTGCATAGTCTAAAGTGGCCGAAATATAATCCGAAAAAACTTATTAAAGAAACAGTTGAAATCGGGGTCACTGTTGATGGGAAACTTCGAGGAACAATAATCCTTCCTATGAATTGTGGTGAAGATGAAGCTGTCTCTGTGGCAAAAAATACACCAGAAATAATGAAATTTATAGAAAACCGACAGATAATTCGAGTTGTATTTAAAGCGAATAAAATATTAAATTTCGTTACCAGCTAAAAAAACCTTTAATTTCAAGGTTTTTCACTAGCCCTTGACTGTATTTGATTAAAGTGATAAAAATAGGTTCATAAATTTGAGGTGAAAACCTCTTAAAAGGAGATGGCAACCAAAATAACATTTAAACCAAAGCAAGTGACAAAGCGTCTTCTTGCAGTACTACCCGAAAGAGCTCGGGATGTTGTCATTTCTAGATACGGACTAGACAAGACTCCAGAGAGAATGACACTAGAATCAATAGGACAAACTTACAAAATCACAAGAGAGAGAGTAAGACAAATAGAAAACTACTCTTTCGCAAGTATAAGAAAATCTCCAGCCTACGAAAAAGAAAAATTGGTTTTTGATGAACTTGAAAAAATAGTCAAAGGATTGGGGGGTGTTGTCTCAGAAAAGGAACTTCTAAAAAATATTACAACTGATCAATCAACTCAAAACCATATACACTTCTTGCTAGTTGTTGGAAGTGCATTCAAGAAAAGAAAAGAGGATGAGCATTTTGAACACAGGTGGTACATAGACGAAAATCTGCTAGATAAAGTTGAAGATTCTCTAAAATCTCTTTATGGATCACTTTCTGATGAAGATTTGATACCTGAAGCTGAGATGGTTACAAGCTTCCTTGATAAAGTTAGAGACATTTCAGAGGAATATAAAAACCAAGAGGTGGCCAAGAGATGGTTAAACTTGTCAAAGAAAATGGGAAGAAACCCACTCGGAGAATGGGGGGTATCCCACTCACCAAATGTTCGCGCTAAAGGAATGAGAGATTTTGCCTATTTGGCTATAAGACGACATGGCAGTCCAATGCATTTTACTGAGGTTGCAAAAGCTATACAAGAGCTTTTTGACAGGAGGGCACACGTGGCAACTTGCCACAATGAACTCATTAAAGATAAGAGATTCGTGCTTGTGGGCAGGGGATTGTATGCTTTGGCCGAATGGGGATATGCATCAGGTGTTGTAAAGGAAGTTATAAAAGATATTATAAAAAAATACGGCCCACTCACTAAGGACGAAATAGTAGATAAGGTTATGAAAGAAAGATATGTCAAAGAAAATACAATAATGGTCAATCTACAGAACCCAAAGTATTTCAAGAAAAGTAAAGACGGGAAATACACATCAGCAGTCTAAAGATGTTTTAATAAAAAGCAATTCTAATGTAAAATGTCTGAATGGAGTTTATCGTTCAGGCATTTTTAGATGTTTGGAATTT
>CAYUDP010000023.1:0-8142 GCA_964443725.1 uncultured Candidatus Saccharibacteria bacterium | reverse complement strand
TTCTTGAGGATATTTACTTCTAGTACGAGAGGACCGAAGTGAACTGACCTCTGGTCTGGGGGCTGTACTGCCAAGTGCACCGCCCCGTAGCTAAGTCGGGAATGGATAACCTCTGAAAGCATCTAAGAGGGAAGCCAACTCCAAGATAAGGAATCGTTATGAGGCCCGTAGGAGATGACTACGTTGATAGGCCCTAGGTGTAAGCATCGTAAGGTGTTGAGCCGAGGGGTACTAATCCGCCCATTTCGCTCGGATTTCTAAAAATGAATTTTTACAACGTGAGATATTACTCAGTGGTACTTGATATTTGAAACTTGATTGAGGTTTTTGTTCTGGTGGTTTGACGCGGTGGAAACACCTTTTTCCATTCCGAACAAAGAAGTTAAGCACCGTAGTGGCGATGGTACTATTTGGGAGAGTAGCTAGCTGCCAGAACAAAACCCTTAATTTATCTATTAAACAAAAAACCGCTTAAAGGCGGTTTTTTGTTTAGAAACATGAATTTCTGGTATAATCTAAACATGAATTGGGCATTTAAAAGACAGCTCACTATTATTATCATTATCGCAGGAGTGGTCTTAGCGATTCTTGTTCCTATTGTGTATCACTATATTCCTGAGCCTTCTTGCACTGATAACAAACAAAATCAAGGGGAGTTAGGTGTTGATTGTGGCGGACCGTGCACAAAGGTATGTAGTATTGAAGCCAGTACCCCTTCTGTCGTTTGGGCAAGACCATTTTTAATATCTGGAACTATGTATAGTGCTGTTGCTTTCATCTCAAATCCGAATCCTTTTTTCTTTGCTCATAAGGTTAATTACAGGATAAAGTATTTTGAAGGCCAAGAGTTTATCAGGGACATGAAGGGGACTATAAATATTCCCCCAAAGAGTAATTTCCCAGTATTTATTGAAGGAAGAGACATGGGTGGAGCAAATCCAGACAAAGTATTATTTTCTCTCGATGAGAATATAAACTGGGAAAGATCGCCTAGCAATATATCTGAGCCGATAAAAGTTCGCCAGACCAGGCTTTCTGTGACTGATGCAACTAGAGTTTATACTACTCTTACGAATGATAGTTTGAGTACCTACAAAAACATAGAAGTGACTTCGGTTATATACGACTTGTATGGCAACGCTTTGGCGGCATCTGAAACTTTTATTGAGAGATTGTCACCGCATGAAGATGTTGAGGCGGTGTTTACTTGGCCAAGTGTAATCGCGACGAGTACTATAGGGACAATAGAAGTCTATCCTACACAGCCGAATTGGTAGTATGAATGAAGTTGCGACGACAAAAAGAGGTGGGGTATCAGGACTTCTCGGTAACATTGACTGGCTGTTATTTATCCCAGCTATAATTGTCTATTTATTCGGTCTTTTGACCATGAATTCTTTTGGGGATGATAATCGTTTTTTTGACCACCAAGTTATATGGGGTGTAGTAGGTGTGGTTATTTTTTTTGCTTTAAGTTTAGTAGATTTTCGCTTTTTAAGAAGAACAAAAGTTCTTGTGACACTTTTCGTTATCACAGTCACAATACTTGCATCTCTCTTTCTTATAGGCTCAGTTTTTAAGGGGGCAAGAAGCTGGTTTAATCTTGGGTTTTTTGCAATACAGCCATCCGATCCTTCTCAGCTTATTTTGATACTTATTTTGGCCAAGTATTTTTCGAGGCGTCATATAGAGATTGCAAATATAAGACATATAATTGTTTCGGGTATATACGCTTTTATTATATTTTTTCTTGTTTTGATACAGCCGGATTTTGGTTCGGCCATAATTATATTTTTTATTTGGCTTGGAATGGTTTTGGTGGCGGGTATATCCAAGAAGCATCTACTACTTGTTTTTGGTGTTGGGGTGGCATCTTTCGTTTTATTGTGGACAAGTGTTTTTGCAAATTACCAGAAGCAGAGAATCATGACTTTTATGCACCCACTCTCTGATATAAGAGGGGCAGGGTATAATGCCTACCAATCAACCGTTGCTGTGGGATCGGGAGAGACTCGCGGTAAGGGGATAGGTTATGGCACTCAATCAAGATTGGGATTCTTGCCAGAACATGAGACGGATTTTATTTTTGCATCTTTTGCCGAAGAAAATGGTTTTTTGGGTGTTGTGATTTTGATATCACTTTTTGCCCTCATTTTCTATAGGATACTTTCAAACGCCTTTTATGGCGAGACAAATTTTGAAGTCTTGTTTGGAGCAGGGATATTTATATTCTTGTTCTGTCACTTTATTGTTCATATTGGTATGAATATCGGACTCTTGCCTGTGACGGGTAAAACACTACCTTTTATGAGCTACGGAGGGTCTCATTTGGTTACAGAGTTTGCAGGCCTAGGGATACTCATGGGCATGAGAAGGTACTCGAGAAGAACCCACAGAGAAGATTCTAGGAATGAATTTTTAGGGATTTAAAATTTCTTTATAAAGTTTTTTGGTTTCTCCTTGCATTGTATCTAAAGAGAATTTATCTTCTATTTTATTTTTTAATTTTCTTCCGAATTCTTTATCTTTATTTTTCACGATATTCTCTATGCCTTCTTCTATAGATCTTATATCTGTATTTTTTATAAGCACCCCATTTATATTGTTGTCGACTATTTCACCTGTTCCACCAGTATCACTGCTTAGTACGTCTATCCCAGCATAACCTGCTTCAAGAATTGCATAAGGCAATCCTTCTTTGACAGATGGAATAATTAGACAGTCAAAAGCTTTTAGGTATTGCTTTGCGTTATCAACATATCCTAATAGTATTGCATTTTTCTCTATGCCAAGATTAATTATTTTTTTATTTATTTTATCTTTCAATTCACCTTGATTCGCTGATACGAAGGAGATTTTTTCTGTGTGAGTTTCATTGTATTTTGCTATAGCGTCTATTGTATTTTCAATATTTTTATTTTTTGTCAGTTCGGAAAGAGAGTAAATATTGTAAGTTGAAAATTCGAAATTATTGTTTTTGTCTTTGGCTATTTCCAGGATGTTTTTCTTTGCTTCGTTTTTATCCATTAGATAAAAATCCCCAACCCCATTTCGGATAGTTTTTATTTTTTTTCTGAATAAAGTAAAAAGAGGAGTTCTTTTTTCATCATTTTCTGAAACGGTGATTATTTTATCTGAGAATAAGCAGGTTAGAATAGTTAGGAAATATATAGCAGTTTTTTGTAGCAGTGGTCTCACTTCTGCTGTCGCCCATCCGTGGGCGGTAAAGATTATTTTTATATTTTTTCTAAAAAATATATTTATCAAAAACCCAGCAAATGATCCGAGTCCGCCCATCTTTGAGCTATTTAGGTGTATGAGATCTGGTGCTTCTTCTTTTAGTATTTTTATTATTCCGAAAAAATTGTTGAATTCTTTTTTTATCTTTACATCTCTTTCGAGTTGGAACAGTCTGCGAGTCTTTATACCTCTTTCTTTGAGTTTTTTTTCCAATATATCACCTTGTCCCATTACAACTTTGACATCATATTCATCGCTATCTAGTGAACTCGCAAGATCATAAACATAACTTTGGGCTCCACCCCAAGAGCCTTTTGTTATAAAAAATAGAATTTTCTTTCTTTTGTTTTCTGCCATACCATATAAAACTAACACCATAAGGATTTTGTGGCAAAATATTTGAAACCTTTTTGCTATTGCAAGGGTTTAAGTTTGAGGTATCATTTGATGCAAAAGATGACCACAGTCAATAAAAAAGAGGCTTTTTTGTTGCTTTTGGGGGATTTGTTCCTATTTCTCTCGTCTATTTATATTGTCTTATTTTTAAGATATTTTAATTTTCCAAATGCCGATTTGTTAATTCAGCATTTAATCCCTTTTGGTTTTTTGTCTATTATTTTCATTTTTGTCTTCTTGGTTGCTGGTTTATATGAAAAACATACTTTGCTATTGAGGAGTAGGTTGCCAAATATCCTCTTCAATTCTCAAATAACGAACGCCTTTATCGCGGTTCTTATTTTTTATCTAGTTCCTGGATTTGGAATTACTCCGAAGATTAATTTGTTTGCTTATATTATTATTTCCTCTGTACTTATATTGATTTGGAGATTGTATGGGTTAAGGTTAATTTATTCGCCGAAAAAACAAAACGCTATAATAATTGGCTCTGGAGAGGAGATATACGAAATATTCGATGAGGTCAATAACAATCAAAGGTACAGTTTGAAATTTGTCTCAGCTATAGATCTATCAAAAACCTCCGAGGTTGATTTTAAAGAGGAAATAATAAATCGAATTTATGGTGAGAGCGTCACCGTAGCGGTGGTTGATTTTGATAATCCAGAAGTAGGAAAATTAATTGGGCATCTGTATAATCTTATTTTTTCAAAGGTAAGATTTATTGATATGCACAAAGTTTATGAGGATATTTTTGATAGAGTCCCGATTTCACTTTTGAAAGACAGTTGGTTTATTGAAAATATTTCCACTTCTCCAAAAGCTACTTATGATGCTTTGAAAAGACTCATGGATATTTTTCTAAGTAGTATTTTAGGGCTAGTTTCATTGGTATTTTACCCATTTATTTATATAGCGATAAAGTTAGATGATGGCGGACCGGTTTTCATAAGGCAAGAAAGAATGGGTAAGGATAATAAAATAATAAAGATTACAAAAGTACGGACGATGTCAGTGAAAGAAAATGTGGATCTAAAAAACGATTCTGAAAAGCGAATAACTCGTGTCGGAAATTTTTTGCGAAAAAGTCGTATAGACGAGATCCCACAGATTTGGAGTATTATAAAAGGTGACCAGTCATTGATTGGCCCAAGGCCAGAACTTCCAGCTCTGGTAAAAAAATACGAAGAAGAAATTTCTTATTATTCAGTTCGAAACTTGATTAAGCCAGGACTTTCAGGGTGGGCACAGATATATCACGATGCTCATCCACATCACGGTGTTGCCATAGAAAAAACTAAAGAAAAACTCTCCTATGATTTGTATTACGTAAAGAATAGATCTATCATGCTTGATCTTAAGATTGCCCTAAGGACCATAAGGACTTTGCTATCTCGTTCTGGGGTATAGAAATTGGCAATATAAAAAATATTTGTCAACTCGAAGAAATGCTTCTATTTTGGCATAATAGCGGTTATCTATGAATAAATATCGTTTTTTTGCATTATTAATTTTAGTTCTAGGATTAACTCTTGGTTATTTGGTTTTTGCAACAGAAAAGGGGTTTATGTCTGTTAAAAGGCCTTTTGTTCTTGGGCTTGATCTTAAGGGTGGGACACATTTGGTTTATAAAGCCGATGTATCCAAATTGAAGGAGTCGGATATTTCTTCTTCTATGGAGTCCCTAAGGCAGGTCATAGAACAAAGAGTAAATATCTTTGGCGTCTCTGAACCTTTAGTGCAAGTTGAACACGCTGGTTTTGGTAATGCTACAAATGATGAGAGACTTATAGTCGAACTCCCTGGAGTCACTGATATAACCAAGGCTGTTGCTGCAATAGGAGAGACACCTGTACTCGATTTCAGGTTAGTCAATAAGAATCCTTCTGGAACCTCAACTGAAGAATTATTTATACCAACAGAATTAACTGGTAGGTATCTAAAGCGTGCCACACTTGAGTTTGATCAGAATACAAGGTCTCCACTCGTTTCTTTGCAATTTAACGATGAGGGTGGAAAAATATTCGCTAATCTTACAAAAAACCACGTCGGAGATAGTATGGGTATCTTTCTTGATGGAAGGCCACTTTCTGTTCCAGTCATAAGAGAGGAAATACCAAACGGTACGGCTCAGATTTCTGGGAATTTTACTCCTGAAGAGGCAAAAGCTCTTGTTAGGAACTTGAACTATGGCGCACTGCCGGTGCCGATTGAACTCATATCAACGCAGACAATTGGGGCTTCCCTTGGTGAGGCGGCGGTAAAGGATTCAGTCAAAGCAGGGCTTATTGGTTTCGCGTTTGTGGTGTTTTTCCTTATAGTTTGGTATAGACTGCCTGGCTTCTTGGCATCTGTTGCCTTATCGCTTTATGTTGCGATTATGCTTGCTATATTCAAGCTAGTACCTGTTACATTGACTGCGGCTGGTTTGGCGGGGTTTATATTGTCTATTGGTATGGCAGTTGATGCGAATATCCTTATCTTTGAAAGAACAAAGGAAGAGCTGAGGGCTGGAAAGAAACTTGGTGAAGCCATACATGAAGGGTTTGCAAGAGCATGGACTTCAATAAGAGACTCGAATTCTTCAAGTATGATAACTGCGGTTATATTGTATTGGCTTGGCACTTCTCCGGTAATAAAAGGTTTCGCACTTGTCTTCTTCCTAGGTGTACTGGCTTCGATGTTTACTGCAATTACTGCAAGTAGAGCTTTGCTTTACTCACTTCCTATTAGTCTAGACAGAAAAGATACTTTGGTCAGAGTATTGTTTGGTTCTGGCTTTAGTAAATAAAAAATATGTGGATAGTAAAATTTAGAAAATTCTTCTATGTCCTCTCTGGGGCGATAGTCTTATTCTCTGTTGCGTCGATTTTGGTTTGGGGGCTTAATTTTGGCATAGATTTCAATGGGGGTTCAATAATAGAGGTCAAATATACTGGAGAAAAACCAGATATAAAATATATTGAAGAATCATTGCTGAAGACAAATATTGGCACGCCTTCAATCAGAAACACGGGGGATAATGGTTTAATTGTAAGGACGAAACATCTAAGTGAAGGGGAAAGGCAGGCTGTACTAAGCTCGCTTTCCTTAAGTGGTAGATATCAGATGGAGGAAAAAAGATTTGACTCTGTTGGACCTACCTTGGGCGATGAGATAAAACAGAAGTCTCTTCTTTCTGTTGCTTTGGTTATTCTGGCAATAGTTATTTTTATAGCTTTTGCCTTTAGAAAGGTCTCGGAGCCAGTTTCCTCTTGGAAGTATGGAGTTATTGCAATTGTCGCTCTGATACATGATGTATTGGTACCAACTGGAGCCTTTGCTATTCTGGGGCATTTTGCTGGAGCTGAAGTTGACGCTCTTTTCGTAACGGCACTTCTGGTTATTTTGGGCTTCTCGATTCATGATACGATAGTTGTTTTCGATAGAGTGAGGGAAAATCTGAAGATAAACAAAGAAAATCATAGGAAGGAGGATTTTGCTGAGCTTGTCGGTAGATCTCTTAGTCAAACTTTCGCTAGATCTATAAACACTTCACTTACAACTCTTCTGACACTGCTTGCTCTTTATGTATTTGGGAGCGAGACGACAAAATGGTTTTCGCTGGCCCTTCTTATAGGTATTACCGCTGGAACGTACTCATCAATATTCTTAGCTAGCCCTCTTCTCGTCACGGTTCAGAAATTCACTAAAAATTAGATTATTTTCTTATCAAAAATCGGCCTAAAAACCAATGAAAAAACCCTTATTATTAAAGGGTTTTTTCATTGGTTGACTTTAATTCTTAACCGAGTATAATGCACAAGCACCTTAAGAGAGGTGCTGTTTTTTGACAGTTAAAGAAACAACATGATATTGCCGAAGTACAAGACGTCGGCAATATGCAAAGCAAGTCCAAAATACGTAAAATTAAGAACCAAGACATAGATTAATCGTCTTATGTTTTGTTTCGTTCACGGGTCACATTTATGTGATCTTATTGTTAGAGTTTGATCCTAGCTCAGGATGAACGCTGGCGGTGTGGATTAGGCATGCAAGTCGAACGGGCTGGAATTTCGCACTTATACTCTGAGTAATCGGGGTATAAGTGCGAGATTTCGGTTAGTGGCAGACGAGGTAGTAACACGTAGGATACGCACCCGAAAGTCAGGCATAGCCCATCGAAAGGTGGGGTAATTCCTGATAGTCCCGTAAGGGTAAAGAATTTCGCTTTCGGAGCGGCCTGCGCAGTATCAGCTAGTTGGTAGGGTAATGGCCTACCAAGGCTACGACGCTTAGGAGAGCTGAGAGGCTGACCTCCACCGAGGGAACTGAGACACGGTCCCTACACCTACGGGTGGCTGCAGTCGAGAATATTCCGCAATGGGCGAAAGCCTGACGGAGCGACACCGCGTGAAGGACGAAGTCCTTCGGGACGTAAACTTCTTTTATGAGGGAGGAACTTTTGACGTTACCTCATGAATAAGGGGCTCCTAACTCTGTGCCAGCAGGAGCGGTAATACAGAG
>CAYUDP010000022.1:6478-8934 GCA_964443725.1 uncultured Candidatus Saccharibacteria bacterium | reverse complement strand
CAACCTCCTTAGCAATCTCTGCTCCCAAGTTTTCAAACTTATCAGACAATGTTATGTCCCTTGCGATAGATACTCCATCATTTGTAATGGTTGGAGTGCCATATCCCTTGTCTAAGACAACATTCCTACCACGAGGACCTAGAGTTATTTTTACTGCATCTGATATAGCATTTACTCCATTTGATAATTTCTCACGAGCTTTTTCGTTGTATATTATTACTTTTGCCATACATCTTTTGTTTAATCGATAAAAATTATTTCGCCTTTGCGATGATTTCACTATCTTTTACTAAAGTAAACTCTTCTCCACCAATTTTCATCTTATCTCCCCATTGGTATATAACAACGTCTCCAACAGAAACAGATACAGGGATTTTCTTCCCGTCTTCAATTTTTCCTTCGCCAATGGCAACAACTTTTCCTCTTTTTGTACTTTCGTTTTTGTCACCAGAAGCTGGGATTATTATTCCTGACAAAGTTTTCTCTTCACCAACATTATGCATTTCTTCTTTTATTAGCACCCAATCCCTAAGAGGGATCAAGGGAACACTCTCCGCCTTCTTTGAGTTTTTTTGAGCCGGTGTATTTTTTCCTTTTTTATTCATAAGTGTTAATAAATTTAATTTAATAAACAAACAGTAATTTAATTGCCAATAGGCCTTACTGTTTTTAAGTGCGACTCATTATATTGATTAAACTGGGTTTAGTCAAAAGCCCATAATAGACCATTGCAAATCAAGAAAAAGTGTTATAATATACGACCAATGCAGATGATTTCAACTTATTTACCATACACTCAATTGGCCATATCTTTGATCATGGTTGGGGCGATACTACTTCAACAACGTGGTGCTGGAGTAGGGGGTGCTTTCGGTGGTGGAGATGGTTTTGGATACTCCTCGAGAAGAGGGGCCGAAAAATACATGTTCATGGCAACAGTAGTTATTGCTGTCTTGTTCGTACTTTTGTCCATACTCTCACTTTTGGTACAGAAATAAACAACGTATTACTTTATAATTATTTAACTTTGCGCTTATAATATGTATTAAGCGAGAAGTTCTTGTGTAAATTATTGTGGATCAAATAAGAAAAGTTTACGCCCGTAAAGGGTTTATATCCTCCATAAAAGAATCCATGCGAAGAGCAATGGGGCACTTTTCAATATTGGAAAGATTTATATTTATTGGCCTATCCATGATACTTGCCGGTAGTGTTATATCGATTTTGATGAACATTTCATCAGTCTTCACAAAAGAAATACCGAAAGATGGCGGTAAATTTACGGAGGGGATAATAGGTACCCCACGTTTTATAAATCCAGTACTTATGATATCCGATTCAGATAGAGATCTGTCTTCCTTAGTTTACTCTGGACTAACTAGAATAATGCCAGACGGAAGTGTTGTCCCAGATTTAGCCGAAAAATACGAAATATCAGATGACGGTAAGACATACACTTTTACGATAAGAAATAAAGCAAAGTTTCAAGACGGAACAAACGTAACTGCAGAAGATGTTATATTCACAATAAACAAAATACAAGATCCAGCAAACAAAAGCCCCAAGAGAGCAAGTTTCGATGGTGTCAGTCTTGAAAAAATTTCTGAAAAAGAAGTCGCCTTTCATCTAAAATCAAGTTATGCCCCATTTATAGTAAACACAAGTATCGGTATACTCCCCAAAAATTATTGGAAAGACACAAATTCAGACAACTTCCCCCTCTCTCAACATAACTTCAAAGATCCAGTAGGTACAGGCCCATACAGAATAAAGGAAATATCTTATAGCACATCTGGTTTACCAGAAAAATATATATTGGAGCCATTTGATAATTTTACTCTAGGCAAACCGCATATAAGTGAAATAGATATAATATTATACCCAAACGAAAGGGCTGTTTTCGAAGCATATAAAAACGGAGAAATAGATTCTTTGTCTGGCATATCCCCTGAAAGCGTCCCGCTACTAGGGAAGAACGCCGAAATAATCGCCTCCCCAATGCCTAGAATAATAGCTGTATTTTTAAATCAAAATGAAGCTCCAATCTTCACACACGAGGAAGTCAGAAAAGCTTTGAGCATTTCCACAAACAGGACAGATATGATAGAAAAGATATTACTAGGTTTTGGCAACGAAAAAGACGGCCCCCTACCATTTGATTATTCAGCACCAACAAGTGGAAGTATAGAAGAAGGAAGGAAAATGCTAACTAATAATGGTTGGCAATATAATGATTCAGACAAAGTTTTTGAAAAAATACTAAAAAAAGATAAAAAATCAAAAAAGGAAGAAAAGATAGTGCTCAAGTTTACACTCTACACGTCAAATGTATCTGACCTTGAAAAAACAGCCAAACTTCTGAAAGAGAACTGGGAAAAACTTGGCGCACAAGTAGATTTGAAAGTGTATGAGCCGGGCGACTTAAATCAAAACATAATAAGACCTAGGAAATTTGA
>CAYUDP010000022.1:0-6378 GCA_964443725.1 uncultured Candidatus Saccharibacteria bacterium | reverse complement strand
ATAACCACTCCGACAGAAAGATTTTCAAAAATATATAGTTGGTATGTGTACACTGAGAATGTTTGGAGAATTTTTGCTAATTAAATAATTAATAACTAATACGTCTAAGACGAAAACAAAATGATTGATGGACAGAAAAGACCAAACCAGAAAAGGTTTGGACAAAATCAGGCAAGGAAGACACGAACTAGAGTCTTCACCGCTCCAGAGAGTAGCAATCCAATACCTGCGAAAGCTCCCGTAGAAAGAGAACGCAGAGTGTATTCAGCCCTTGCAGATGAAAACATAACTCCACACAGAAGTGGGCACAGGGTGGCAAGTAAGGCCTCAGGAAGAACTCACCAACACACTACTCACCATACACAGTCCCAACCCAGAACACATGGGGCAAGAAACCCTCATCACCAGCCCACAGAGCAAAACAGACACAGGCATCATATGTCTAGACAAGAAAGTGAGGAATTGAAAGAAGACCTTGGAGTAATACCGGCACTTGAACCAGGGAATATAAGAATAATACCCCTCGGTGGAGTCGAAGAGATTGGTAAAAACATGACCGCAATAGAATACGGGAATGATATCGTGGTTATTGATGCTGGATTTCAATTTAGAGAAGAAGACACTCCTGGTATAGATTATATTTTGCCAAATACAAAATATTTGGAAGAAAGGAAGGACAAGATTCGTGCCTTGATAATAACCCACGGGCACCTTGATCATATAGGCGCAATACCTTACATAATTGAGAAAATTGGAAATCCAGTAATTTATTCCCGCCTACTTACGACCGTGATGATAAAAAAGAGACAGGAAGAATTCCCTCACATACCAGAACTAAATATAAAAGTTGTTGAAAAAGAAGAGAAAATTAATCTAGGTTCCCTATCGGCCAGATTTTTCGCAGTGTCTCACACCATACCAGACTCAATGGGAGTAATAATTGACACTCCATATGGAGCAATAGTCCATACTGGAGACATCAGAGTAGACAATATCGCTGGAGTCCCTACCAAAGAAGAGGAAAAAGAATTCTCCGTCTTCAAAGATGAAAAAGTTCTTCTTCTCATGTCAGACTCAACCAACGTAGAAAGACCTGGGTGGCAAATCGCAGAAAGTGAGGTTCATAAGAATATCGAAGAAATAATAAAAAACACTACTGGCAGGTTGATAATAGGTACATTCTCTTCTCAACTTGAGAGAATCATAAAAATGATCCAAATTGCCGAGCAATATAACAAAAAAGTTGTTATTGATGGAAGATCAATGAAGGTAAATGTGGAGATTGTAAGATATTTGGGTAGATTGAAAGTCAGAGACGATACTATTATACCTATAGAGCAAATGGAAGATTTCCCACCAGACAGAATAGTTGCAATAGCAACTGGAGCTCAAGGAGACGATTTTGCAGCCCTTTCCAGAATGTCAAACAGAACGCACAAATACTTCAAAATAAACACGCGAGACACTATACTCCTATCTTCTTCGATAATCCCTGGAAACGAGCGCGCGATACAAAAACTAAAAGACAACCTCTCACGACAAGGTGCTAAGATGATTCACTACAGAATTGCAGACGTACACGCCTCTGGTCATGCCAACAAAGACGAGATGACGTGGATTCACAAACAAATCCGATCCAAATTCTTTATTCCACTTCATGGATATCATTACATGCTACGAGTACATGCGGACATAGCAAAATCAATCGGCGTACCAGAAGAAAACATAGTTATACCAGACAACGGAATGGTTATTGAGATTACAGATGAGGGCAAAAAGATTCACGCTCTTCGTCAGAAAGCCGCCTCAAGCCTAATCCTTGTTGATGGATTCTCAATCGGCAATGTGCAGGAAGTTGTCATAAGAGACAGAGTTATGCTAGCAAATGATGGGATGTTCGTCATAGTGGCAAGTATAAACTCCAAAACTGGCAAACTTAGAAAATCACCGGACATAATATCTAGAGGTTTCGTGTACCTAAGAGAATCACAAGAACTCTTAAATAAAACACGCCTACTAATAAAAAAGACCGTTGAGGACACAACTGTGAACATGCATCCGCTCGACCTTGATTACACAAAATCAGCCATAGCCGATAACGTAAGTCGATATTTGTTCCAGAAAACAAATAAACGGCCACTAGTAATACCTGTCGTAATAACTGTATAAAAAAGTCCCCATAGCATATGGGGACTTTTTTAACATATAAGACCAAACATATTGGGAAAGCCCGAATATCTAATGATATAATCCCATAATGATGAGACCGAATCTTTCAAAATTTAAATATGGAACTTTCATATCAGTTTATCTTATAAATTTCTTTCTTTCATTTCATTATTACCTAACTGCATACATAAACTCAACAACACTCGAGAAATACGGCCTCAACGAAAATCATATTTCATACTTTTACATAACATCAGCGGCAATAACCCTATTGGGAGCATTTTTATTCACAAGGTTTTTGAGAAAATTTGGTAATGTTAAGGTGACACTTGGATTAGTTATTCTTGACTTAATATCTCTTTTTTTAGTTGCAACTTCAGAGAACGTAAACATCGCCATATCTGCAATGGCAATTCACTTGACCCTAGTGCCACTTGAGGCTTTGGGGTTAGACATATTTCTTGAAAGTATTACAAAAAATGAATCAAACACTGGGCAACTTAGAGCCCTATTTCTAACAATAGCAAATACTGCCGTAATTATTGCCCCGACTATAGTGTCATATATTTTGGGGAACAATACCGAGAGCACTGTTTACTTCTTATCTTCCCTTTTTCTACTTCCAGTAATAATAATTCTAATTTTTGGCTTTCGAGGTTTTAGTGATCCAATATACAAAAATTTTGAATTTAAAAATGCAATAAAAGAAATATATAAAGATAAGAACTTGAGATTGGTTTTTATAGCAAGTTTCATCCTATCGTCCTTTTACGCAATTATGGTTATATACGCACCACTATTTTTTATCCATGATTTAAATATCTCAGAAAAGACTTACATGAGCATACTATCGTTAGCAATGTTTGCATTTCTAATTATTGAACTCCCAGCTGGTGTATTGGCTGACAAGGTATTGGGAGAGACGGAAATGATGTCGGCTGGATTTCTGATAATGGGAGCATCTTTAGCTACTCTATCCTTCATGAAATTTGCTCCGATAATTCTTATAGCTGTAATATTTTTCGCAACTAGAATCGGGGCAGCACTTGTCGAAGTGACGACAGAAAGCTATTTCTTCAAAAAGACTAGTGGTGAGGACGCCGAAATCATGGAGGTTTTCAGAGGAGCGAGACATATATCATATATAACTACTCCGATTTTAATGATTCTTCTTACAGCACTCTTGAACAAAATACAAATAGACAGTATTTATACTTTCTTTATTTTAGGAATAGCAATAATGCTTATGGGTTCATTTATACCAAAACAAGTAGAAGACACACTCTAAGTTATTTCAAAATCTGACTTCTAATGACAAGCGGAATACTAACCAAATCAACCTCAGCTCCATCCTTGGGAGACAGGTCGTACACTTCTAATATAACACTTTCCTTACCGTTGAATTTTGAAAAATCAATTTCTTTAACCCACGGACCAAACTTCGACGGATCAGGTGATAAAATCGTAAAATTATCTGTTAGTAATACCTCCATAGTTTTAGCATCTCTCACTCTGATATTCGCCTGATTTTCAAACACACGACCACGGCCCTTTACCTCAAAAGTACCTCCCACCACAGAATTCGCAATAGGGAAATCAATCGTTAGATTATTTTCATTCTCTCTAAAGAAAGAGATGCCTTTAAAATCCTCGCCAACAACGCCGACATATTTTTTACCAGCTGGAGTTATAACCCAAGAGGCGAGCAACATTAAAAATAAAACCAGAGGAAATAATTTTTTAGATATTTTTCTCACTCCAATAATTGAACTAGATATTTACATTATTTGCAAATCAAAAACCTAGGGAATACCTAGGTTTTTGATTTTATTAATTTACTTTAAAGATAGACTCCGTTGGGCTACCCGACTCGTCTTTAGTAATTGGTTTATCTTTATTTAGATCAAATATTTTATCTCCATCGTCTTGATGCAGTACAGCGTGATAGCTCATACCTGCAACAGTTGGCCTCAAAAGAGATATTTCGACTTTCAGATGATTACCAAGATCTAATCTGGCAGCTCCAAGCACATTTCCTGTTTTACCATTTTTGTCCTCATGAATAGCCACCCATCCAGACACGGGAAGTACCACTGAATCAATAACCACTGAATCTCCATGAGTTTGCTCGGAGGTCGAAATCGAAGCTTCGCCAGACACAGCTGACACATGGCTAGTTGCCCCACTTTTTACTTCAACATTAGAGTCTTTGGCTACTGTCGTAGAAGACATTTCCTCAGTCATTTCAGACTTCATGACTTTATCGTCAGAGATGTTTCCTCTTCCATGAGACAAAGACAATCCAATTGCTCCAACTACCGCACCAATAAGGAATGCCACGATTAACTTCCCAGTACCAGTACTTGATTTAGCTTGTAATGCTTCAGCTGGCTTATTAAGCTGCTTGTTGTTCTGGGTATTGCCCAGCAAATTTTTTGGTGTTTCCATAGTAATATTATTCTAGTTCTTATTAAAAATAGAGTCAAAATAGTCAAAAAACACGAAATGTATCGTAATTTTAAATAATTTAGCAATTTTATAGTAAAAAAATACTAAATTGTTAGTATTTCTGGGCCATTTTTAGTGACAACAATAGTATGTTCAAAATGAGCGCTCCTCTTACCATCTGCTGTTTTAAAAGTATACCCATCATCATCAAGATATATATGCTTACTCCCCTCATTTAGTATCGGTTCCAAAGCAAGGACCATCCCTTCTACTATTTTTACACCCCTATCTTTCATACAATAATTTGCAATATGCGGGTCCTCATGGACTTTGTGACCAACACCATGCCCTCCCAATTCTTCAACAATCCCAAATTTGTAGGGTTTTGCAAATTTCTCTATTGCACAACCAATATCCCCAATCCTATTTCCTATGACACATTCATTTATACCAACATAAAGAGATTTCTCTGTTATATCAATAAGTTTTAGACCAATGTCATCAATTACCCCAACTGGAACTGTCACTGCAGCATCAACAAAAAGCCCCTTATGCCGTAGACCAAGATCAAGTCCCACCAAATCACCCTCTACGAGAATTTTTTCCACCTCATTTGGAATCCCGTGGACAATCTCGTCATTAACTGAAACACAAAGAGTTGCTGGATACGGCCTATCAGCCCCAAATGGAGTGTAGTTTAAAAAAGATGGTTCATCACCAAACTCTCGTATCATTCTTTCGGCCTCAGAGTTCAATTCGCTTGCCTTTACTCCCGGTTTTACAAGAAGGGAAACTTTATGCAAAACATCCCCAAGATGTTTACCACCCTCCCTTAAAACAAGTATTTCTAAATCGGACTTAACTTTAGACATGTTCAACGGCCTTTATGATTTCTTCATGGACATCATCAACTGACTGCTCGCCATTTATTTCAATAAAATTATAATCCCCATTATTTTTGAAAAAATTTATAGCTGGCACTACATCAGTATCAAACCACTTTAACCTCTGGTCTATATCATCCCTATTATCATCACTTCTACCACGAGCAAGCAACCTCTCTCTTGACCAGTCCGATGACACATTTACATATACCAAGTTTGGCTTTTCTCTTCTATAAAACTTCATAGCCGAATCTAGAACTGCAGCTTCATGAGCTTTTCTCGGTGTACCGTCAACTATCAAATGCTCCCCCCCTTTCAAATTCTCAATCATGAGATGAGACCAAGCCCATACTGCCAAAAATTCTGGCTGTAATTCCCCATGGTCATATATCACCTTGGCCAACTCCGAAGAATAACTTCCGCTCTCGATGAAATTTCTAAACGATTGACCTGTCTCTAGGTAGTAAACAGGAGTATTTGCATCATTTTTCTTCAAATACTCAATCAATAGTTCTGCTTGGGTCCCCTTACCGCACCCAGATCTGCCAATAAAAATAAAAGTTTTTGGATTCATTTAGCCAGTTTATATCAAAAATATATAAAAGCCAAATACAGATTAGGCTGAAAAAAGGTATATAACTGAGGAGATGATAGCAAATAAAACCACATAATACCCTGAGTCAATAAGAAAAAGCATTTGGGATTTCTTTCCATAATGTGGCCCATTCAAACTATAAATCATTTCTGTAAATTTAGTTGTTATCACAAAACCAAAACACAAAAGCATACCAAAACCCAAGTAGGAATAAAAATCTTTTGGTAATCCATCAACTATATTGAACATAGACAGCACAGTAAAAGATAGAGCCATTATAGA
>CAYUDP010000021.1:6336-9036 GCA_964443725.1 uncultured Candidatus Saccharibacteria bacterium | reverse complement strand
TTTCCCAAAATAAAATCCTTAAAGTCTTAGCTTCACATGAGGACAATTACAGTAAACAATCTGATGCAAAATGGGTATACCTATACCCTATCAAAAAGAATTGGAAAAGATTTTGACCATAGATTCACCCCGGATCTAACTCCCAAAGAAATGCTAGAACTTGGAATATTCGGTGGAAAATATATGACAGACTGCAGGGACGAATATCCAAAGAGCTGGTTTAAAAACGCCAAACTTTCCAAAGAAAAATATGATAAAAATTTAAATTTTTTCAAAGTACGAGCCAGCCAACCACTTGCTATTTGGAGAAGTAAAGGCTGGATACATAAAGACGATCCAAGGGGCTGGTTCGAATGGTACTCTAGATATTACATGGGAAGACGACACGAAGACGACGAAAGACAAATCGAACGCTGGATAAAAATGCGCAGACATGTAAGCTCCCTACAAAGAGCTTGCCGACCGGGGGATATATTTTGTCGTCCAAGGCAACGCCAAGCTCTACTACACTGGGCATACGATAGTCGAAACCTATAATTCTATTAAAAGATTTTAATAAACCTAATCTAAAAAGTATAATAGCCTAATATGCTGGGAATTGTTCTGACTTTTATAGGAACACTGTTTGACGAGATATCTGGATCAATAGGCAAAAATCAAGCAAATCATAACAAAGAAAGTCCTTATACTATGGCTTTTCTAAGCCTTTTTTGGGCATCAATATTTTTTTTGCTATTTTCGATAACAAAGACTAACTCATTTGTATTTGACCTTAGATCCCTGCCGACTTTTTGTATTAGATCTATATTAGAAATAGCACAACTGTATCTGTCTATATTGGCTTTAATAAAAGCTGACAGATCGACATTTTCTTTCATAAGAACAATAACCATACCCTCATTGCTCGTAGTCGATATATTCTTAGGCTACAGTATAAACCTTGAACAGATGGCCGGCCTAACACTTATAATACTCGCTCTTGTCTTCATGTTTTCAAGACATAGTATAGGCAAAAAAGGTGCCGGTCTAGCTACCATATCAGCAATAAATGCCGTAATAACCACCTCCCTATTCAAATATGATATAACTCATTACAATTCCGTGATTGCAGAACAATTACTGATTACACTCATACTTCTAGTATGTTTCTCAATAATTATAATTTTAAAAGAAAAAAGAAGTCCCCTATCATTATTTGGGAATATAACTTTTTCTATACAATCTATAACGAGTGGTATCGGCAGTATCTTTGAAAGCTACGCTTACAATTACGGGGTTGCTTCTGTACTTATGGCAACCAAGAGATCCTCTTCCATATTACTCGCAATAATATCAGGAAACATATTTTTCAAAGAAAGACACACAGCAGTGAAGATAGTAGTATTTTTACTGCTATCTTTAGGAACATTACTTTTAGCCCTCGGTGCTAGTAATCTATAATCATAGGTACTATACTGATAGCAAATGGTAGGGTTTTTAATATTTTAATAAGTTAATTATAGAAAAAATAATTTTTAATTAATATGCAAGACAGAAAAGTCATAATGATAATAGGTCTACTCTCGACGATCTTTATCCTTGCCACCATTTTTGGATATATTTATTTTTTAATAAATCCTTCCGATTTTCAAAACAAGAACTACGTGGGAGAGATTAAAGATACAAAAGCTTCCGAGGAACAGGCAAAAATAATCGATGGCCAAAATCAAAACAAAATCGACACGAAAGATATAGTCACTTGCATACAAAAAATAGAAACCCAAGATCCAAACAAATATTCATTACTTAAAGAGAAATATACAGCTGCACATCCGGAATATAAGCCAGATAGTATATACATATATAGTTATTGCCCAATGAAAAATGGGTCACAACTAGTATCTATAAGCTTTTTCAAAAAAAATTCAGGCAAATGGGAAGGTTTAACCAAAGACACGGCTGGACAGAGCCTCGCCCTCTTCGATAAGGACAACAACCTGCACATGGAGACAAAAGATTTCTTTCAACGCACCTTGGGCGATCTAGTTCCACCTGAAATAGAGAGCGTGGATAGTAAAAAGGCAATTTTTAGTTTTTCAAGTGGAGATGCTGGATTTTTCACCAAACAAACATACGAACTCAACCTAGAAGATTTTAGTTATATATTAATAGAAAAAATATCAAACGAAGGCGATGTCCCCGATTTGCCAACATCCGGAGAGTATTACTCTTGGAACATAAAAACAAAAGGCGAAACCGGAATGAGAGCTCCATTGTCAGAGGTGAGGCTTGTGATTAAGTATCCACCAACATTCGACGACTCTAAAGAAATATATTTAGGGACTTATGATGGAAATGGGTGCGAAACCAACAAAAAAGATGGGAGCTACATGAATAACCTACTCCCAAACGAACTAACTGGTGTTCAATGTTGGTGGGGTGGTGGTGCATGGGAAGTAGGAATATTTTTGGAGAATGGCAAAGTAGTTGCAAAATTAGGAGGGATTGAGGAAGCAACTGCAAGCAATTCCCCATTCCGAGGAAACTTTAAAATTATAAAAGAAATAAAATAATAACACCTAGAATTATTCGATAAAAACCAAAATCTGTGAAGCTATTATTTTCTATAAACTTCACAAATTTTTTGACCACATAAAGTGCTGTCAAAAAAGAAACAACAAACCCCAACAGCAATATCAAAATCTCGTGCACAGAAAAACT
>CAYUDP010000021.1:3558-6236 GCA_964443725.1 uncultured Candidatus Saccharibacteria bacterium | reverse complement strand
AAAAAGAAACAACAAACCCCAACAGCAATATCAAAATCTCGTGCACAGAAAAACTCGTCCCAACTTTTAGCAGTGAATACCCGCTTGCTGCAAACATAGTCGGTATTGCCAAAAAAAATGAGAACTCTGTCGCCGTCTTGCGGGGCACTCCCAAAAGCATGGCTCCAATTATTGTCGCACCCGAGCGAGATGTGCCTGGAATCATAGCAAGACACTGTATCAACCCCACGATAAAAGCTTGCTTCAGGCTCAAATTTTCTACACCACTTCCCGCCTCCGTTTTCTTTGAAAAGAATTTCTCAACGAGGACTATTATTATTCCCCCAACGATCAAAGTAATGGCGACAACCTGCGGATTAAAAAGTTTCTGCTCTATAACCTTTGCAAACAAAAATCCGAAAAATAAAGCTGGAATAACTGCCACAATGGATTTCTTCCACAATTCGAAAATCTCTCGCCTCTCCACCCACCCCTTACCAAAAGGACTGATTCTTCTCCAATAGAGAAAAACTATGGCGAGTATCGCCCCAAGCTGTATTACGATATCAAAAACCTTTGTAAACCCCCCATCAAAAGAAAACCATTGATTGACTATTATCAAGTGACCCGTAGAAGATATAGGTAAAAACTCCGTAAGCCCCTCAACCACACCAAGGACGATTGCATTTATAAATTCCATATCCACTAAGACTACTACAAAAAGGCTCTGAGGCAAAAAGGTCATCACTATGGAAATCAAAAAATAATAAATGTATAATTCGCAATATGAAAAAACAGAATATTATCATATCTGGAAGCGCCAGACTTGTGAGTAAAATGGACCATTGGACAAGTTATTGGATAGAAAAAGGATACACCGTTATCGATCACCCAAAAATACTTCCACCATTTGATATAGAAGCCTACAAAGGAGCCTACGAAAATTTTTACAAAAATATCAATGAAAGCGATGCAATATTCATTGCAAATGAAAATCGAGAAAACATAAAGGGATATATAGGACCAGAAACATTTGCCGAACTTTCATATGCTATCGTCCAAAAACTCGTTGATAAGAAGAAAATCAAAATTATCCTATATCAAATACCAGGAGAAGAAGTCGCCTGCTTCAATGAGGTAAAACTATTCATTGAACTAAAACTCATTGATGAAATATTGAACGTTTAATATATAAACAATCCGGCCCCCCAAAGTTCCCTAAGGGGGGCCTAATCTGGAGCGTTCATTGCCTTCTGCTCCAGACATTGGACGTCGCGAGTGCCACATACATGGGCGGTGAAAAGAGAATCCCCACCGACACCATACATGCAACCGCAAGCCCGACAAAGGGGCTCGGGTCAAACTTCTTCGCGAGATTCCCGAGCACAAGCTCGAGCCCCCGTGAGGAGGTTGTCCCGTCGCAACGATGGACTATGACCTCCTGCAAGTGGCGATAGGTTGCCCTTCCGCCTTCCAGAACTCGAAACCCAGCCCGACGTTCCTCGGGGGTCAAAACCCCTTCGGATTTCAACAAAAGTCCAGTTTTCATGGCACTCTCCCTTGTTAGTCTGTTGTAAATAATACCACATTTTTCAGCATTTTGCAACATATCAGCCTGTGGAGTAAAATATGTTTATGCATAAGGTTATTTCATTTGTGTCTGGCATATTGGTAGCTATTTTCCTAGGAGGAGCTATGTATATAATCCAAACCTCAAACAACGAATCCCCTACAATAAACACAAATTTCGACAACACCCAAACCGAAAAAATAAACACTTCAACAAGCACTACAAATGAAAGCATCCCCATTGAAGATGCAACAAGAAAAGATGAGGTTTCAAGCACCACTGTAAACTACACGACTGACGGATTTTATCCAGACAAGATATTCGCGAGAAGTGGCATCATTATAAATTTCGTAAATAAAAGTGGAACAAGTTTTACCCTCGAAGACTATGTAAAGGATAAAAAAGCTACTTCTACACAAACTCTTCCTCAAATAGAAAAGATTAGTAAGAACGAATACAGGGTCACTTTCTATGATAAGGGGATATTCGAATACAAAAACAAAAACAATACTAAACACAGAGTTAGTATATCGGTAGAATAATATGGTAGATAATCCAAAAATATTTTTAATATTAACAGCCATTGTACTTTTCACTTTATCGTTCGGTTCATACGCCGTAGATGAGGGCTACAAATATTACAAAGATTCCCACCTATTCACATTCTTTTATCCAAAAGAATCTCCAAAAGCAATCACACAAGAGACTGTATATTACAAGGAAGAAATATCGGCCCCCAAAAAACCGCAAGGATACACAAATAAAAATACAATAACCCCAAGTATTGTAGCTGACGCTACAGTTTCCTACACAAAAACAAACGGCTTCACCCCAATAAAGATAAATATAAAAGTCGGCCAAACTGTCCGGTTCTTAAACGAAAGCGATGATGCCATGTTCGTGAAGGTAGTCCCATTTAAAACTCTAAACCCCTTCCCTGAGTTTGGTGGTACAACCTCAATACCCAAGGGTGAATCATATTACTTCACCTTCAACAAAAAAGGCATCCTCATATACAACAACATAAACCGAAGCGACAAAGAAGCGGTAGTTGTCGTCGAGTAAAATGACAGTTGATTCAAAAATAGAAGAAATATTCCGTCTTTCTCCATTCCAAAAAACAGCCCTA
>CAYUDP010000021.1:1767-3458 GCA_964443725.1 uncultured Candidatus Saccharibacteria bacterium | reverse complement strand
TGATTCAAAAATAGAAGAAATATTCCGTCTTTCTCCATTCCAAAAAACAGCCCTAAAGAAAATGGGAATCTCAACTATACATGACCTCCTCTATCACTTCCCGACACGATATGAGTCTCTGGGAAACGCTCAAGCTATAAACTCAATACAAAAAGACGACACTGTCACCCTCTATGGCGAACTAAGCCACCTTAATCTTTCAAAAACTTACACAAAGAAAATAAACATTGCTGATGGGATACTAAGCGATGGCTCTGGAGTAATAAAACTTATATGGTTCAACCAACCATATATAGCAAAGATGTTGAAAGATGGATCATTCGTCCGAGTCTCTGGCAAAGTCATGGAGAGAAAGGGGGAACTTTATATCGCGAACCCTGATATTTCGGAAATACCAAAAATCCCCCTCTCCCCTCACAAATCACTATTTGGCGAAGGAGAAAAAGAATCTCTACTTTCTCCAATATACAAAGAGAGTAGAGGTATAACTTCCCGATGGATATATTTCGCGCTCCAAAAAATATTTAAAACTCAAATACTTGATACGTTAACTGATCCAATACCAAAAGATATATTAGATAAATATCACCTACCAACTCTTAAAACAGCCCTTTCGATAATTCATAATCCAAAAAACGAGAAGGACGCCCTAGCAAGTAGAAAAAGATTTGCATTTGAAGAAGTATTTTTAATCCAAATATCTCTTCTGAAAGAAAAACGGGATCTTACCATAAACCCGGCTCCAATAGTAGATGTCGAAAAAGAGGAGGTTGAGAAGTTTGTAAAACGATTCCCTTTTGAAGCAACCACCTCACAGAGAAAATCTATAGATACGGTTCTCTCCGATATGAAAAAAGGTAAACCGATGTCGAGACTACTTGAGGGTGATGTTGGTAGCGGTAAAACAGCCGTAGCGGCAGTTGCCGCCTTTTCAGCAATAAGCACACATCCTTTAGGAAAAGATTATGGAACACTACAAGTAGCATACATGGCCCCTACCGAAATCCTTGCAACACAACACTTTGAATCTTTTATAAAATATTTCAAACACTTGGATATAAATATAGCCCTACTCACAGGAAGTGTCTGCCGAAAATTTCCATCAAAACTAAACTCTGATCAGTCTGTACAAATTTCAAAAGCCCAACTACTAAAATGGGTTGGGAGTGGAGAAATATCTATAGTCATAGGAACCCACGCTCTGATACAAAAAAATGTAAAATTCAAAAATCTAGGATTAATAGTAATCGATGAACAGCACAGGTTTGGAGTAAAACAAAGGCAGTCCTTAGCAAGAAAAAATGAAATAGTTCCACACCTACTATCTATGACCGCGACACCTATACCTAGAACACTTGCTCTAACCATATATGGAAACTTGGACTTATCTTTACTACTCGAAATGCCAAAAGGTAGAAAGCCAATAGAAACTAAGATAGTTCACAAAAATAAGCGAGAAGAAGCATATGAAAAAATAAAAAGTGAACTCGAAAAAGGCCGACAAGCATATATAATCTGCCCACGCATAGCCGAACCAGACCCCGACAAAGAAACCGCTCTCAATGCAAAATCAGTAATAGCAGAAGCAGAGAGATTGAAAAGAGACATCTTTCAAAAATGGAACATAGGTGTCCTACATGGAAAAATGAAACCTAAAGACAAAGACGCAGTAATGAGAGATTTCTCTGAGG
>CAYUDP010000021.1:0-1667 GCA_964443725.1 uncultured Candidatus Saccharibacteria bacterium | reverse complement strand
CATGGAAAAATGAAACCTAAAGACAAAGACGCAGTAATGAGAGATTTCTCTGAGGCAAAGATAGATATATTGGTTGCGACTTCAGTCGTTGAAGTCGGAGTAAACGTTCCGAATGCGACCCTCATTGTAATAGAGGGGACTGAGCGCTTTGGACTCTCCCAACTTCATCAGCTTAGGGGCCGAGTAATCAGAAGTGAGCATCAGGCATATTGCTTCATATTCTCTGATACCGAAAGTAAAAAAACTTTTGAAAGACTCGGATCACTAGTGAGAGCCAAAAATGGGTTTGAACTCGCAGAAGAGGATTTGAAACTAAGAGGCCCTGGAGAATTGTCTGGGATGAAACAATGGGGACTTTCAGACTTGGCCATGGAGTCAATGAAAAATATAAAAATGGTCGAGGCGGCAAGAATCGAAGCAAGTAAAATAATCGAAACTGATCCAGAACTAAAAAAGTATCCCCTACTTAAAGAAGCTTCTATAACAAGGGGGGGCAATATGCATTGGGAATAATCACCTATGTCTCCCAAATACAAAATGTTTGTATGAGGCAATTATCGATAACCAAAAAGCAAATAACATAGTAAATCCTCCCAAGATATTGAGCACCCCTGCTTGTTCATGAAAAAGCCCCCATGATACAACCGCTCCGACGAGCGGTTCGACCACCCCATCATATATAGCCGCAATCATCTCATCGGTATGCACACTCGCAAGTGCAACAATAAGATACGGTATAGTTGTGAAGATCAATATCTGCCAGAGAAGTTCAGTCCATATAAAATTTGGGACGAAAAAACTTACCCCCAGAGAGATTTGGTATAAGACACAAGCAAGAGAAACAATAATAAACTGCTGGGCAATAAGAACTGTAATATGAGAAGATTTCTCTCCATAAAATTTTTCTATATACAAAAAATACAGCCCCATGAAGACAGCTGAAATAAGTTGTAACAAGTCCCCCACTCCAAAATGTTCCACCCCACCTACTAAAAAATACATTCCAAATATAGCAAGTAGAAGTGCGATAGTATTATGGCTTTTTACCTTATGCTTGAAGATAATGAACCCCAAAAATGGCAAAATGAGCATACCAAGATTGGTCAAAAAAACAGTATTTGCCGAACTTGTAAGAGAAAGTCCTATCATCTGACTTATCTCTAGCCCCGATAGAAAAATTCCCAACAGTAGTCCCTCCCTCCATCTATAAAGAAAGTTTTGCCGATTATATATAGCAACAAACACAAACACCAAAGCTGACAGGAAAAAATTCCAAAAAGTAAAATTTACTGGATTCATAACAGAGACGAGAGTTTTTTGAAACGCAAAACTCGTTCCCCACAAAATAGCCACAAGAAAATACCCAAGCTTACTAAACCAAGATTTATCCAAATAACTTTTCATATATTTATAGATTATAAACCAATTTACTTGAGTATAAGATATTTACAGAAGTAACTATGGCTTTTTAATCTACACAGAAGACTAACTTGGAAAATAGGCCACCTATCGTAATCCAGTGAAAAGTACAATTTAAAATGGAAACGAAAAAACGGATGAAAGATATTACCTCAATCCGTCCTAAACTGTGCGGGCAGAAGGACTCGAACCTTCGACCGGACGTGTATAAGACGTCTGCTCTACCAACTGAGCTATGCCCGCAATAA
>CAYUDP010000020.1:0-10568 GCA_964443725.1 uncultured Candidatus Saccharibacteria bacterium | reverse complement strand
GCGTTACAACTCGAACCGGAAAGAGAATCTCCAAAACCAAAGCGTCTTTTATTCTCTCCAATCCATTTTACATCGGTTTATTCAAATATGGTGGTGAAATCCACGAGGGCAAGCACGAGCCAATCATTTCAAAGAAACTTTTTGATGAAGCACAGGAAATGCTAAAAAAGCGTGGTCAGCCAGAGCGTAAACCACAAAATGAACCTCAACCTTTTTGCGGACTCATTTCCTGTGCTTCTTGTGGAATGATGATAACTGGCGAATACAAGGTTAAGAAACAGAAGAATGGGAATGTGCATAATTACACTTACTATCACTGCACCAAAAAACGAAAATATTTTGTCTGTAAAGAACCTGCCGTTAGAGAGGAAGAAATGGATCGCCAGTTATCATCCCTAATTCAAAAAGTTTCTTTGCCCAAAGACTGGGCGGAAGAATTATTGAAAATGGCGAAAAATGAACACGGAAAATCCGCCCAGTCTTTGACTGCTTGTGTGAAAGAGAAAGAAACGAAAATATCTGAAATTTCACAAAAGTTAGAGCGACTTCTCAACGGCTATTTAGACCAAGTAATTGACGAGCAAGATTATCGTTCACAAAAAGCAAAGTTGTTATCTGAAAAGAAGTCGCTCGAAGAAGAAATTTCAAATATTTCACACAAGCAGAATGATTGGCTCGAACCCTTTACCGAATGGGTGAAAGCCGCACAATCATTGGACAAAATTGCTTCTGATGATGACCTTTTTGCAAAAAAGGTCAAAGCCAAAGAAATCTTTGGCTCGAACCTGCTTCTTGGCGAAAAAACAGTGCGCCGCGCCGAAGGCGCGGCTCCAAATTCGTTTGGAAAATCAGGGGAAACAGCGTGGGCGGCACTTTGTGCCGCCCACTCCTTGGTTGGTTCTCAACCGCTAAGTTCAATACTGGTGCGCAGGAGAGGATTTGAACCTCCACGAGATTACTCCCGCTACCACCTCAAGGTAGTGCGTCTACCAATTCCGCCACCTGCGCATCGAGATTTAAGAAATATAACTAAAATAATGATTTATTTCAACCCAATAAAAAATCCACCATATTCTGGTGGATTTTTTATTTTTATTCGCTTTTTGTTTCTACTGCTTCCTCTGCCACATCCGCCTCTATTTCTTCTGACTGGTTCTTTACTGTACGCAAGTTTCTCATCTGTCTTCTTATCTCTCTTGCAACCTTGTCTCTTATGTAATAGAGCTTACTCTTTCTAACCTTTGATCTTCTTACTATTTCTATCTTATCTATTGCTGGAGAATATAATGGAAAAATCTTTTCTACTCCAACACCACTTGCCACCTTTCTGACAGTAAAAGTTGATCCAGCCTCTTTGCCATGCTTGACGGACAATACCAATCCTTCAAATGCCTGTATACGAACCTTCCCTTTTTCCTCAATCCTCTGATCTACACGTACAGTGTCGCCGGCTCTTATATCAAGCTTTTTTCTTACTTCTATGTTTACTGGAGTGATTACATTACTCATATGTTGCGGTACTTTAACACGGCTTTACCTATAAAGCAACTGATTTTTAGCCGACCACATATTCCTTCAAAACCTATATATTTTCTAGTGCTTTTGCAAAATCTGCTGGTAAATCGGCTGTAATTGTAATCTCCCTACCGCTCGGGTGTTTAAATTTAAGCTCCTTGGCGTGCAAAGCCAGTCTTTCAAAACCCAACTCACAAGGCTTAGAGAGTGCATACACCCTATCGCAAACAACTGGGTGATGAATAGCCTTCATATGCACCCTTATCTGGTGAGTTCTACCTGTTTTTGGCATAGCTTTAACAAATGTATGTTTTTCACCTCTTTTTATAACTTCATAATAAGTAATGGCTTCCCTCATTTCTCCTCGTGCCTTTGGTGGGTGTGTATATTGTCGAAAATCGTTTTTAGATCTTCCTATTGGCAAATCTATTGTTCCAAAATCATCTTTTAAGACACCATACACGAACGTATTATAAGTTTTCTTTGTCTCCCTTTCTTGGAATTGTGCTTTCAGAAAATCAAAAGCTTTTTTATTTTTTGCCACAACCATAACCCCGGATGTTTCCCGATCGAGTCTATGTACAATACCCGGCCTATCTATAACCACTCCGTTACTAACTAGTGGTTCACCCACTCCAGAGACATCTGGATACTTCTCTAATATCCAATCACAAAGAGTTCTCTCTTTTGTTCTGCCATCAGAATGAACAATGAGCCCAGATGGCTTGTTCACAGCCAAAATATCCTCATCTTCATAGAGAATCTCCACTTCTCCAAAAACTTTCTTTTCCTTTTTACAATTCTCACATGCCATATATTTAATAAATATCAAATCCGCTCGTCTTCCACTCAACATCAACCTCTTCCTCTACTACAGAATCAACCCTAGACATTGTTGGTCCAACTTTTATTTTCTCCAAGAATTCTTTCAGTTTTTCTTCATCCCCTTTAGCCAAAATCGTCACAGACTCATCAGGATTGTTTTTTACAAAACCAGACAGAGATAAAGAGTCAGCGCTTTTTTTCGAAAAATCCCTAAACATAACCATCTGGACTAAGCCTTTAATCCTCCATTTCTTTGTAATATCCATAAGTATTTTGATAATAACTGAAGTACTTGGTTTTGGCGAGCAACACTTGCACATATTGAGCTAAAAGCAAAAATATCGTATGCTTCATAAACACCAACAAATGGACGGTTAGCTCAGTTGGTAGAGCAACTCGTTTACACCGAGTAGGTCACAGGTCCGAGTCCTGTACCGTCCACCGTAAAAGCAATATTCCCCCTAGCCATCGGCTGGGGGGAATTATTTTTTTCCGCCTCCTCTCTGTGTTTTTCAGGTCAAGAATTCGATCATGAAAGCCTCTATGCCCTTTCCGGTCATAAACCGTACAGTGAGGCCTTGTGGGGCAAACCTGAAAACATCGGCGACCACAACTTCGAGGTCTGCACCTTTTTCCCTCGAAGCACAGTGGTCCGGCCTTGGATCACGTATGGGCATTACGTCACCAAATCTCTTCGCCATGGATACAAGTTCCACAAGCGAATGGACTTGGGATAGAGCTGGCTGTACCGTGCCAATCGAAACGGCTCTGCCAGAGAACTTTCCTGCGTGGCCTAGTGGGTAAAACCTCTTCATTGGTTGCATGTGCTTCTCCCTTCTCCCCGTTATTTAACCAGACCACAAAATAACAAATTTGCAAATAAATAGCAAGTTAAGCGCTTATTGAACCTTGGGAACATGGCTCCGTCTTTCGATTCTGCACGGAAGCAAAGCAGTTTGCTTCCTCTCGAGCCAAAATACAAAAACACCCTTGCGGGCGTTTTTGTTGAGCTAGGTGCAACCTTTCTACCGCTATCATAGGTTATAATCCAAAATCACTGAGCACCGAGTTTCTCTGCCCATCAAGCGCGTTATAAACCAGTTCCTTTTGCTCAAGTTGACCTATCGTCTCTTTTTTCCTCCCTTTTCTCTCTGAGATAGATCACTAGCAGAAACCTTTTTCACATTTGTGGAACTTTTTGGATCCCTCAAAAGCTTACCGGCTATTCTTGCAACTTTTAAACTTGTTGCTTTTTTAATCATATGTTTTATTTTTTATGGCGCCTTAATGAGTTCGACTACTCTGCCATACTAAAGTAGTCTCCCATTTTAAATACTTTTTTGTCAATTTTGTCATATTTGTGGAAAACTTGTTGATTAAATTTGACAAAAAAAGTATACTGTACACATGCATCCAATACAAGAAAAACTTTTAAAACTAATCGACACAAAAAATATCAGTGGGCTCACACTAAGAAAGATAGGCTCTATGGTTAACGAACCACTCCCCCAAAAAATTAAACACCATCTTTCCCAACTTGAAAGAAAGGGTTTTATTGTGTTTGACAATAAAAGTGGCCTAATTAAAAGGGTTAGCCATAAAGTTACCAGCTCAGATTTCTTTGTTTCAATTCCCATAGTCGGTTCAGTAAATTGTGGCCCAAGAGCTATCTACGCTAATGAAAACATTGAGGGATACCTAAAGGTATCAAAAAAAATTATCCCTAAAAAAGATAGAATCTTCGCACTTAAGGCTCAAGGAAACTCTTTAAACAAAGCTTCAATAAACGGAAAAAATATTGAGGATGGGGATTATATAATAATAGACAGTGAATACACAAAACCAAAGGATGGGGATTATATTGTTTCAGTAATTGATGATATGGCAAATGTAAAAAAATACATATGGGACAAAAATAATTCACAAATAATTTTATTGTCAGAATCTACACAGGATTACCCCCCGTTTTTTATTCACAAGGATGACAATTTGATTTTTAATGGAAAAGTAATAGAGGTCATCAAAAATCCAAAATCCAAATTATTAATTAACTGCGTATGATTAAAAAAATTATGAAAACACCAACACTATTTAGCCAAACTAAAAAGACAGGCTCTGCAAAATTTAAAATTATAGATTTATTTGCAGGTATTGGCGGTATTCGATTAGGATTTGAAGCCCAAGGCGGAGAAAGTGTATTTACTTCAGAATGGGATCCAAGCGCCCAAAAAACATACCAAGCAAACTTCGGAGAACTACCTTATGGAGATATAACTAAAATTGAGCCAGAAGAAATACCCGCTTTCGATGTTCTCCTTGCGGGATTCCCCTGCCAACCATTCTCACAGGCTGGACTTAAGCGGGGTTTTGCTGATACAAGAGGAACTCTTTTCTTTAATGTCGCCAAAATAATTAATTATCACAGGCCAAAGGTTGTTTTTCTTGAAAACGTAAAGCGTTTTAAGACCCACGATGGTGGTAATACTTTTGCTGTAATCAAGGGGACATTAGAGGAAATGGGGTATGAAGTTCACGCAGAAGTTTTAAATGCAAAAAATTTTGGTGTGCCTCAAAATAGAGAGCGAATTTATATTATAGGTTTTCTCGGTAAGACTAATTTTGAATTTCCCAAAGGGGTAATCGCAAAAAAAATACTCGGGGAAATATTAGAAAAAAAAGTAGATTCAAAATACACAATTTCAGACAAACTATGGGCTGGTCACCAAAGAAGAAAGAAAGGACATCTTGAAAAAGGTAATGGTTTTGGATATTCAATGTTTAATGAAAAATCAGAATATACAAGTACAATTTCTGCGAGATATTACAAAGACGGGTCTGAAATATTAATCGAACAAAAAAACAAAAATCCTAGAAAACTAACCCCGAGAGAGGCAGCAAGACTACAGGGTTTCCCCGAGGACTTTGTAATACCTGTTAGTGATGCTCAGGCATATAAACAGTTTGGAAATAGTGTTGCTGTTCCTGTTATACGAGAATTAGCAAGAAGGGTTGTCAAAGAAATGGAACAGATGGAACAAAAGAAAATATCTTATCAAAAAATTGATATAGATAAAATTGTTGCTGAACATGTAAGTCCCCTACTTACTGCTTAGTAGGTGCTGGTTATTAAATTATCCCAATAAGAATTATTAGCACGCCATTGAGAATATGGTCTTATGTTTCCTTGATACATACCGCTATCAAAGAAAATTTCACCACTCTCAACTCCTTGTATCCACTTATCAAAAGTAACAGGATCACCAAATACGATTTTCGAATAAACACCATTTTTATCTTTCAAACATCTAAACCAACCCTTAACATTAAATTTATTTTCTAGTTTTTCTTTAATTGATTTATGGTCCCAGCGTGCAATTATTAAATTATCTTTTTGCATTAATATAGGTACTACTTTCTTTTTATCTTTTCTCTGGTCCTTACTAAAACTATACTTAACAAGTATAGTTTTATTTTTATCTACAAAGAGTTTCTGACCAAAAGAGTTGTACGCCTTTATGGTTGGACAAGGTTCTCCTGACCACGAAAAACGACCGCCTTTTTTTGTATTAGGTTTACCAAATATCTGCAAAAAGGCATCACGATTGATATTATATTTTTTATCCTGAAATATGTAATAATTTGCAGACCAATCACCAAAAGTTGTTTTACCCTTAGTTGCTTTTTTCATTTCGTACCCGTAAAGATCGGGCAGGTTACTAGCATTGGCTTTTATATTCATTTGGGCCTCCAACCAATGACCTTCTTTACCATCATGTTTACTATCGTATTTTGAAAGATCAGCCTTTTTACCTTTAATATTTTTCTTAAAAAGAAAAATTATTTTTTGTTTATTCTTATCCATAAGTCTGAGCCTACCAAAAAATATGGGCGAAAGCTATATCTGTAATGTTTCTCAAACCATTTCCTAATGGTAACCTACAAACAAGGTAGATATTTATCGAAAAAAAACAAGAAGCCCACCCAATCACATCAAACCTTTATATCGAGCCTTAATAACACCACAAAAGCAATTCGAATAATAAATAAAATAGGCATCTACAGAGAATCGGGGTCAAGTTTCTAAGTTCAGACTTCGTCATTCTGACTCGTCTTCACCAAGAACTTCCTCCCCGGACTCGCCTGTCCTTAGGTAAACCAAAGGACACGGCTCCGTCTTTCGATTCTGCACGGAAGCAAAGCAGTTTGCTTCCTCTCGAGCCAAAATACAAAAACACCCTTGCGGGCGTTTTTGTATTTTGTGCTCTCGGCAGGAATCGAACCTACATTAAGGGCTTAGAAGACCCCTGTTCTATCCATTGAACTACGAGAGCTCGTCTCCCCATTTCTGGCTCCTGCATACTACAATTTTTCTGGAAAATTCACAAAGTTTTCATCTGTGAATATTTTTTAGCATCCGAAAAAAAGACTAAAACGAAGGATCACTAAACTGAGTCTTGTCTGTTTTTATTTGTTCAAAAATTTCCTTTTTCTTGTCAAATTTGTCCAAAACCGAATCAACATATCCCCTATTGAAATGCGCTACGGGCTTAGCCTCAACTGGTGGCACCACTACAAGCATTCCGTTATTAACATTCCAATAAAGATAGGCTCCATATATAGCCACAATTGAAAACATAACAATACCGACAATAAAAATAATCAGCCAATCTCTATATGGATTCAAAGGCAAGTCCTTTGCTACTTCTCTTGTTCCCCCTCCTTTAAAACTTTTTAATAAATTAGTAATTTTCTCCATAAACTATTTTTCAATAAGAGCTCTCATCCTAAGAGCCAGCTTCCATTGGGGGTTCTTTTTATTCTCTGAAGGAATTTTCTCTAGAGAAACTTGTGACACCTCAACCCCCATAGGGAAATTCTCAGCCAATCTTAAGAAATTCCTTACACTTGTATATGTACCATTACCCATAACATCAACAACAGCAAACGAATACCCCGATGGCCCAACCTCCTCTTTGAAATTGGTTGTAAAACTGCTTGAGAAGGTACTCGAAGCCATGGCTTCTATATCCTCCAAAAAAGCTGACTCCCCCTCTTTGGGTATAACAAATCCATTCATTCTTTTATTCAAAGCCTCGGCATCCTCAATATTTTTTCTCATATCTGTTGCTTGCTTTAACTTACTCTCACGATCAGCTTTCATTGAATAAAACTCCGCTGTCTTATCATTCAATGCATATATCCAATACACAAACCCAGCAAAAGTCCCAACAAACAAAAACATTACCAGAATAGAAATTATTAGGATATTTCTCGTTTTAATATTCATAATCTAAAAATCACCATAAATTGCCATAGTAAATTGCAAATCCTTACTTTTACCCAAGACATCTATCGGAAACTCAGCCCCAACGACAGGTGGGGTTCTCCTTAGAACATCTCTAAAGTCTTGCAAATCTTTTCTGGTATTAGCTACACCCGAGACAACAACAAGAGTTGTGGTGCTATTGCCATTTTTTTGCTCTGAAAACTTATTTATACTGACACCCTTCCCTTTCACGGAAGATATAGCCTCAAAAACTGCAGACATGTTTCTTTTGTCCAGAGTTGAATCGAGTATTTTTGCTTTCACCTCAAGGTCAGAGATATTTACTTTTTTTGTACCAGTAATCCTATCCTGATCTTTTTTAAACTGCTGAGACTCCATGTCAACCATTTTTGTATTTTGGCGAGAGATGATTACAGAAGGGGCAAGAACCCCCAAACCAGAAAAAGCCAGTCCAGAAATCAAAAACAGAAAAGTCGCAAAAACTCGAATATAATATTCTTTTCTTAACTGCTTCTTTATCTCTATTGAAAGAACGTTATACATAAATAATAAAATCTAATCTTCCCTCAAGGCTAGCCCGAGAGCCGTCGCGTAAGACAGAGACTCAAGTTTGGAAATCGGAGGCAAATACTCATCTACTGAAAAAGCATTCTGCCAGATATTCGCAGTTTCAACCTGTCTCCTTAAAGTGAGTGTCATATGCTCAGCAATCCCCTCCATTGAGGCTCCTTCTCCGCAAATTATTATTTTATCAATCGTCTTTGAAGCAACCTCTTTGTTATCTGAGTGGTTATGCCAGTATATATAATGTCTATCAATATCCTCTTCAAGAGGACGTACTGAATCAAGAAGGATTTTTGTAAAACCGCTGTATTCCCCATCTTTAGAGAAAGCCCCATCCTGATACATTTTTTCAGCCTCTTCTTCATTTACTTTGAAATTATTTGAAATGGCTTTTATGAACTCTGAACTCCCAAAATCAATAGTGGTCGTAAACTGCACTTCACTTTCACTGACTATAGTTATCCCTGTTTTGTAATACCCAAAATCAACCAGCATATAAGTCCCCATATCTCCTGTTGGAACAAGCGCTCTTGCTATAGCCGAATCCTCCATCTCAAAAGCAAGTGGAGTAAGTCCGGCTTTAGTATAAACGTCAAGATACCCCTCAACGATTTCCTTTGGGAAAACTGACACCATAACTTCTCTTCCTCCCTCTCCTTCTTTTGCCTCTTTTACTACTTCAAAATCAAAGTAAGCCTCAGACGCTTTTATTGGAACATATTCCTCAAGTTGAAAAGCAATATTTTCATATGTTTCTCCAGAAGAAAGTGTTGGCACTTTCATTCTAAATAGATATGCTTTTTCTTCCGGTAGAGATGCATTTACAAAATCAATACGATACTCCTTTCTTAGGTTTACCAACACTTCTTTTAACACCTCACTATCTTTTATCATTCCATCCTCGACAACACCCTGAGGGATAAACACCTCACCGAAACGGCCAAGCGTGAATCCATCACTCTCTGGTTTAAGTTCGACAAAGCGAACAGCTCTGTCAGATATATCAACACCAGAAGCTTTTCTTAACATTACTTTAGGTGGTGGGAATAAGCGAAAAAAAAGCTTATGTCCTGCTGTATTTCGGCGAACATTCATAATTAAATCTATTATCTCTCAATATAGACTCAAAAGCACGTGGAAATCTATATTTTCCGTGCATAAATATTATTTTTATTTCATGACAAGTCCTCTTGGAGTGTCTTTGTGAGCTTCGAGTAAAGTAAAAAACCCTTCGGGTGTTGATCCAGCTAAAATCATTCCATTACTTTCAAGTCCCCTTATCACTCTTGGTTCTAAATTTGTTATAAACGGAACTTTTTTACCAACAAGGCTCTCCGGCGAAACGTACATAGCAATACCAGAAAGTATTTGTCTTGGAGACTCTTCACCAAAATCAACCTTAAGTTTCAAAAGCTTATCAGTGTCAGGTACTTTTTCTGCCTCCAATATCTCCCCCACCTTTATTTCAACTTTTTTAAAATCGTCTATCGATATCATAAAATTATTTATTATTTCTCTTTTTATCTAAAAATCTCTGAAGTATTATAGCAGCAGCCGAGGCATCTATATGCTCTGTATTACCTTGAAACTTTACTGCCTCAACCGAACTTGAATACTCCTCCTCAAAAACAACTTCAAATCCCAAATTTTCTAGCTTTCGCGCCAGTAAATTAGAATCCTCAAGAATTGTGTTTGCTCTACCTCCAAAGTCTCTTGATTCACCTATAATTATAGTATCGACTCCAGACCTTCTCGCAATATCAGCTATTTCAGCCGACACGGCAGGACCATTCGACAAAGTTGCCTTAGGAAAAGCTAAAAGCCCTTCCTCGTCAGACATTGCAAGTCCAATTCTTTTCTTTCCAAAATCAATACCGATATATCTCATTTCTGTAAATTTAACCTAAAACACACATAAGTCTAGTGCCTTTTTAAAAATAAAGTTAAAATACCAACATATGGTAAATATTTATAATATATTTTCGCTTTTGGCGAACAAACAACTAGTTGAGTCATTACCAGAGGGGTTACTCGTTTTTTTACCAATAATGGTAATGATTCTATTTGTCTGGGCCTTGGTCTGGAAGGGTTTTGCTCTTTGGAAATCAGCCAAACTTAATCAAAAGTATTGGTTCATTGCCATGCTTGTTATAAACACTATGGGCATACTTGAGATACTTTACATATTTGTGTTCTCAAGAAAATCTGAACCCACCGCACAGACTACTCTACAACAACCAAATCAGACCCTTTAGGCCTTTCCGCAAAAGCTTCTTTGTGATAGATTACCTATCACAAAGAAGCTTTTTGCTTTTTTATGGAGGCGTGGCTGAGTGGTCTAAAGCACCGGTCTTGAAAACCGGCATATCGCAAGGTA
>CAYUDP010000019.1:6513-10899 GCA_964443725.1 uncultured Candidatus Saccharibacteria bacterium | reverse complement strand
TGCTGTTCCCCACCTGACATCTGACTTGGCAGATTGTCCATACAATACCCCAAAGAAACCTTCTCAAGAGCTTCGTGTGCCCTTATGAAAGCATCCTGTTTTTTAAAGCCTTGCATTATAAGCGGTATAGCTACATTTTCTTTTGCTGAAAGTTCTGGTAAAAGTGCATACTCCTGAAAAACAAAACCTAAGTTATGAAGCCTGAAAGACGTTGCTTCGTTTATAGAAAAAAGACTTGTATCAATATTATTTAAAATAACCTTTCCATCAGTTGGTTTATCGAGAAGAGAAAGTTGATAAAGAAGAGTTGATTTTCCAGCACCAGAACGACCCATTATGGCCAAAAACTGTCCTTCAGGAACCTCAAGAGAAACACCGTGCAAAACCGTATGTGGTTCCCCTTTCTCAAAAAATGACTTCGTAATATTTTCAGCTTTTATCATATTTTATCTTCCCAAAATTGCGTCCAATGTATTCTTCTGAACAATAATCCTCGCAGGAATATATCCGGCAATTATTGTAGCTATAAGTATTAGAAAACTTCTCAAAATCGTACCTGTGTATGTGGCTACCAATATACCATCACTAAATGGAAAATTGATCGGATGCAAATCCATATAAGGCTTAATGAGGCCATACAAAAGCACCATACCAATAGATATCCCTATGACGGCATAAAAAATCGAGAGCATAACATATGAAATCTCTATAGCCACACCAGAGATACCTATCCCCTTCAATATTCCAATATATTTTCTTCTTGTAATTGCAGTAATAAACACAACAATAAAAACAGTGATCGACGCAACAACAAGAGCAATAGATCCGATCATGTTCCCCAAAATATTAAAAGTAGATTTTATCTGCTCAAAAAATACTCCCTGTGATTCCTCCCAAGTACGTATAAGACCAAACCTAGATAAGCCACTTTGCTTTAAGTAAGTTGCAACTTTCTCAGGGTCACTCCCTGGCTTCAATTTAATAGCTATTTCATTTGCAGAATAGTCAGATCGGTTAAGCATGCGCCTCAACTCTCTATCAACCATATATATTCTAAGATCAACTGGGTTTGTCTTCGCCTTTATAATACCTTTCACCGTCATCTCTTTCGGAGAGCCGTTTATAATGATTCGTATTTTTTCCCCAATATGTACATCTGACATAGTGTCGAACCCAGCAAACCGCACTGTCGAATATCTATCTACTAATTGAGCCCCAACAAGAACATACCCCTCTTCATTATCACTTAAATAATTACCCTCTTTAATTCTTTTTGAAAGATGAGTAGTATTGTCTTCATTGATTGGATTGATACCGATTATTTCTGCACCAACTTGGTTTAATTCTATGTTTGGGTTATTTACTTTTTGAAGATAATTGGACTGAGCAATACCTCTGTCTGAATATCTTACAGAGTATGTATCAAGACTTGGTAATGCACTTATGGTTTCAATAAATCTAGGAGTCTCTTCTATATAATCTTTGCCATAATTTTTTGTAATCATGATATCTCCAGAATATTGACCTCTATAAGCTCTAGATGAACCTTCTATAAGACCAACCAAAATACCTGTAACTACAACCAGATTCAAAAAAGTCAGTGTCATTATGAAAATTGTAAGTCCAGAGGTAAAAGGACTTGTACGTCTCACATATCTAAGTGCAAGAAAAGTAGCCACCTTAAGATTGGCTTTTGAAAGACTTAAAAAGGCGTCAATGTTTAATGCAAGATTCTTTATTCTCGTCATAAATTAAACTGTCGGCACTAAAATTCTATCCCCCTCTTTAACTCCAGATATTACCTCAATGAAAGAGTCGGTTCCTTCTATTCCGGTCACAATTTCAAATTCCTTTGTTCCCTCATCGCCCATATAAACATCAACATATTCCTTACCATCACGATGCTTTATAACACTTGCCGGTATTGCCAAAACACCATCTTTTTCTTCAGATACTATCTTTGCATTTGCTGTCATACCAGAGAGAACTTTACCCTTATCATCCACAAATTGTAATACGACACCATAGGCCGGAGAATTTCCAACTATAGTCTCACCAGGGTCTATCCTGCTTAAAGAAGCATCAAAATGTTCATTGGGACCAAATGCATCCAACACGATATCAGCGTGATTGCCAATCTTAAGCCGACCAACATCAAGTTCAGAAACATTGGCCTTGATTTCAAATTTAGACTTAGAAATTACGGTAAATGCAGGTGAGGCACTGGAACCAGAAGCACCAGAAATAGATACTGTCTCACCCGGATCAACGTTGCGAGACGCTATAACCCCATCAATCGGAGAGATGATATATGTATTTGAAAGCTGAGCTTCAAGTTGTGACACTTTGGCCTCCGCAGCAGTCAATTTTGCCCTCTCAGATAAAATAGCATCAGATGTTGCTCCGGCCTTAGAAAGAGATAACTCATTCTGTGCAACCGCGAGCGCTGTTTTAGCTGACGATAATTTTTCATCAGCGGAGGACATGAGACTAGATGCACTAGAAATATTACTCCTCGCCAAAGAAACGCTAGATTTCCAAGAATCAAAAGTGGTCTGTGATATAGAAGAAGGTTTGTCAGAATTTACAAACGACTGAGTAATATCATTAAGCAGGGATGATATGTCCGACAGTGTATTTTCGGCCATTAGTATGTTGGAATTTGTTATGTTTACATAACCCAAATCAGACTGACTTTTCCAGTCATACAAACTCTTCTCCAGTTGAGCCCTCTTACTTTCGATAGAACTCTTTAACTGAACATTTATAGGAGAGTAGACTAACCTAGGGCTTATATTGTACCCACCACTTGGAGAAACGTCATTATCAAACAATGGGTCAAGAGTATTGTGTACAACATCATCAGCTTTACTATAAGTACTCTCAAGAGCGTCCCTCAGAGAACTCTGGGAAGAATTAAGATTGGACGTAGCACTATCTACTTGAGCTTGATTGACAGCAACTTTTTCAGGTCTGGTTCCCTTTAGTATATCGTTTAGGTTTGCTTTTTCGGCTTCATATGAAGCCCTAGCTTGTGCCAAAGAAGCAATAGCCTCAGCGTTTGAGAGAATAGCCAACTTCTGACCTTCTTTAACAGTATCACCAACATCAACGTAGACCTTCCCAACCCTTCCGGAAGATTGGAACGAAAGCGAAACCCTACGAGCAGGTTCAACAGAACCAGCAAAAGAAACCACGCTCTTCAAATCTCGTTTTGAAACCACGACAGTGTCAGGTAGAGTATTCTCTTTCACAAACAAATAATATGCGCCAAAGACAACAACCAAAACACCCACGATTATGACTATGGAATATTTTCTAAACAAACTCATCGGGTCGATACTCATCAAAATGATTATCTCATCAAAATTATCTTTCTCAAAAAATTATCTGTGGCTTTTTGTAATATAAATAGCCTGTCCTAATGCAAAAAACAAAGTTAGAGTAATCGTCCCCCACACTTTAAAAATTACCCAGTCTTTTGTACTTAAGGTAAGTGCAAAAACCAAATTTAAAGATGCTAAAATTATAAAAAAATAAACATAACTTCTATTAAGAGATTTTAAAATATCTTCGCTCAAGTCTCCCAGACCCTGAGAAGCCGACTTAATAAAATTAATTCCTTTATATTTTTCCAAAAAAAATATCCCCGACGCAAACACAAGATACACTATAGTCGGCTTTATTTTTATAAACCACTCATTTTTAAGAATAATAGTTAGTGTGCCGAATATGACAATAAGTAGAGTATTTATCAAAGACATTTTTGATATCTTGCCGTCAAGTTTATAGCTAACTACAAAAACAACAATGGAGAAAATGATTGCAATAGCGGTCGCAAAATAAATTCCCCTAAACTCAAATGCCACAAAAAAGGCAACGAGTGGCAGAAAATCAAGAAACATCTTCATATTAAGCCTGATGTTCTATATCTAGTTTCTTTTTTGGAGTAATTCCATTTGCAATAAGAAGTTTTTCAAATTCATCACGCTCAATGGTTTCAACTTCAATCAATTTTTTAGCAATAGAATCAAGTGCTTTCCTATGAGACTTCAAAATCTCTTCACCTCTTTTCTCAGCATCAATAATAATCTTTGAAACCTCAGCATCAATAACCGAAGCAACTTTTTCTGAGTATTCTTTCTCAGCTACCCCACGCCCAAACAAGACCGCTCCTCCCTCTCCTTCCAAAGCAACAGGCCCTAGAGTATCTGACATTCCATATTTTGTGACCATCTCACGCGCAAGAGCAGTCAAAACCTGAAGATCATTTGAAGGTCCAGTTGTTAAATCTCCAAAGACCATTCTTTCGGCTAAGTACCCACCCAAAGAAACTGCGATATCATCCAGAAATTCTTTCTTTGACTGCATCTTCCTATCTTCAAA
>CAYUDP010000019.1:4246-6413 GCA_964443725.1 uncultured Candidatus Saccharibacteria bacterium | reverse complement strand
TTTGTTGCCGCCATGACGATAACCTTTTCTGAAGGATCAAATCCATCCATTTCAACCAATATTTGGTTTAGAGTCTGCTCTCTCTCATCGTTGCCACCACCAACACCTGTTCCCCTTATTCTTCCAACGGCATCTATTTCATCTACGAAAATTATAGCTGGCGCCGCCTTCTTGGCCATTTGAAACAAATCTCTAACACGTGAGGCACCAACACCTACAAACATCTCCACAAATTCGGACCCTGATATTGAAAAGAATGGCACGCCAGCCTCACCAGCAACAGCTCTTGCAAGCAGAGTTTTTCCTGTTCCTGGAGCCCCCATCAAAATGATACCTTTGGGAATTCTCGCACCAATATCTAGAAACTTTTTTGGATTCTTCAAAAAATCTACTATTTCAACAAGCTCTTCTTTGGCCTCTTTTGCTCCAGCAACATCTTTAAAAGTAATCCTTTGACTCTTATCATTCGGATCTATGATTCTTGCTTTCGATTGCCCGAAAGTAAAAGCCTGAACTCCAGCCCCCCTCACCTGTCTTGAAAGAAACCATATAAAGCCGAGAATAAAAATTATCGGGATTATAGTAGGAGCCAAAGTTATAAACCAAAAGGCAAAACCTGATTGATCGTCGACTTTTATTGTGACTAAAGATAATTTGTCTTGCGGGACAGAATAATCTTTCAAAGTTTCTACTATTCCAATGTTTGGTTCTTTCTTGGCTTTTTTTGTAATAGCTTTTGCATCACCCTCCGCTTTATAGACGACACTTATATCATCACCATTCAAAGAAATAGATGCTATTTTCCCAGAAGTGACATCGGATGCTACTTGAGAGAGAGGTATTGTTTCTACTTTATTGTTTTTCTCTACAAAAAATGAATAGGCACTAGAGAAAAACATAAATACAACCATGAGAACAAAGAAATTCCCCCAGAAGCCCATTTGGTTCTTTGGGATAATTTCTTTTCCTTCTTTCTTGTTCTCATCTTTCTTTATTGGTTTTTTTAATTTTGGTAATGACATATAAAAAATAATTTGAATCTGAATAATAACATAAAAATTGGTTGCCCCGAGCGCGAAGGAACTACATAGCTAGCGCGCTCGGGTAACCTTCACTCCGAAGTTGAAAGTTCGTCCTCGACATCCAGATCGTCCGTCTTGCCCAGGAAAGTCACCTGGAACATGAAGACAACGGTCCCCACGATGACCATCAGAATCTTGGCTACCCTTTTCCCCACTTTGAACCTCCTCTCCTGTTTAATACATTTCATACAATAAAACTATTATTGACTTATGTCAAAGGACTCCGCCACTCCCTTTATAAAAAGCCTATATACATATATTATTGATAGGTGTCCTTAATTGATAACAAAAAAGCTGGTTTTAATTATGAAATACTCGAGAAATTCGAAGCAGGACTCGAGCTTTTTGGCTTTGAGGTTAAATCGATCAGAGCTAAGCATGGATCTCTTGAGGGAAGTTATGTAATACTCCGAAGTGGTGAGGCTTTTCTGGTCAACTCCTCGATACCACCATACCAAGTCGAGAACACTCCAAAAGAATACGACCCATACAGAGTAAGGAAACTCCTTTTAAATAAAAAGGAGATTAACAATCTATCTGATAGTGAAAACACCAAAGGCTTGACTATAGTACCACTTTCATTGTATAATAAAGGGACAAAAATCAAGGTTTCAATAGCTATCGCTCGTGGCAAAAGGAAAGCCGACAAAAGAGAAACTATAAAGAAACGTGATACTGATCGAGAGATCAGAAGAACTTTGAAAGAAGGAAAATAAATGGGGATGCTAGGCATCGACAGAGGGACTAGTTCCCTTTTGTGCAACAGAGAGCTGGAATAACTCTCAAAACTTTTCCAAAACAATAAATGCTAAAGTCGCATCGCCTTATTTTGAGGCACGTGATTTCGCTTACGCAATAGCCTAAGTGACACTTCCTACGACTACCGTTTAGAGGTTGTAAGTGAAGTGACATATTTCTAAACTGGGATACACACCTCCTCGATGTGCATCTAAGAAAAAGAGGATAGGTTTTGAAATGTTTCGTTATCTTTTTAGTTTCAAAACCAAAATCCAAAAGATGACTATCTGTTGTAGACTCAATTGGGTTCACCATCTGCACGGGGGTTCAATTCCCCCCATCTCCAC
>CAYUDP010000019.1:0-4146 GCA_964443725.1 uncultured Candidatus Saccharibacteria bacterium | reverse complement strand
GTAGACTCAATTGGGTTCACCATCTGCACGGGGGTTCAATTCCCCCCATCTCCACAAAATGCACCACCCGAAAGGGTGGCTTTGCGTTTTGTGGGGATGAGCGAGTGATCTGCATCACTCGCGTGGGGGAATTGAAAGACGGAGCCATGTCCTGAGTCTTGCGAAGGACGGGCGAGCCCGGGGAGGAGCCACACAGTATTTTCGGAGCGAAGCGAACGAAAATACTGATGTGAGCTGACCCCAATCCCCCATCTCCACAAAATAAAACAAAGGCGCCATTTAGGCGCTTTTGTTTTTTGATTAAAGTTTAAATAATAGACACGTAGATTCATATAAAAAATATTTGACATACCAGACTAATTCCCACAATATAAAACCAGACTGGCCAACCGGCCCCACCAAGGAGAACTCCATGAATTACCCCGAAGGTGTAGCCGAGGTTGGAGGAAAAAACCGAGAGCTACTGATTCAAATGGTTTCGGCTCTTCAAACAGTCTTCGATTCAGATATTTCAAGGCTGTTAAAAGAATACCCTACAGGGAAACCAAGATGTTTCTATTCTGGTGAGTTTGTAGGTTTCTGGGAGGAGTATTTCATCTCTAGGCATGGAGTCTGTGTCAAGACCAACAAGAAAACCCTGGTCTGCTTTGATGAGACTCCGGAGCTCGCCCCAAGCGACCTCGAAGCTCTTTCGGAAAACCTCGTAGCAAACGGATACCGCGACCCGCAAATAGCCTCCGAAAAAATAAGAAGTGGACTGAGGGCCTGCGTACTCCGAATAATTGAAGAGACTGGCATCCTAGATTAACCCCAATTTCCACCACCCCCCGCCCAAAAGGCGGGGATTGTTTTTTTATTACGATTGCAATTCTAAAGGCATCTGATAATCTGCGATCAGAAAAGCCGGGGGGTCCGGCTTAAGGCTTAAGGAGAATAGAGATGGCAATAGGCATAGGAGAAATCCAGAAGGCAAGAAAGATCTTCACGTCCAGTAAAACCAGCCCGGACACGGCAAGATCAAAACTCCTGAAAGAGCTCGAGAGGATCGTCGCCTCGAGGAAATACAGAGAGACAATAGCCCTGCTCGGAGCATGTCCAAAGGGGATCAATTCGATTGAACTTTTGGCCGGAGAAACCGACGGCCACTGGTTCAAGTACTTCCTTGACGGCAATGGTCTCAGAGTCCATGCCGGGTTCAGGGATACTGGGGAATTCCGACAAGCGTCCCTGGATGATCTCGCGGAATCTCTGATCAGAGAATACAATACACCAGAAGACGCAATCAGGGGGGTCAACGAGAAAGTGGACTCCCGCCTCAAGGAGATCGTGGCTGTCGCCGACGGCATGGCCGACAAAAAACCCTGAAGTACCCCACACACCACCCCCCCCGCCCAAAAGGCGGGGTTTGTTTTTTACTTATGGCAACAATCCTAATATAATATTTCTAATGTCAGAAATAATTTTGATTGTTATTGGCCTTGCACTTTTTGAGATTGTATCTTCTCTCGATAATGCAGTCATAAATGCGGAAGTCCTATCAACAACATCTGAGAAAGCTAAAAAATGGTTTTTATTGTGGGGGATGGTTTTTGCAGTATTTGTCATAAGAGGAATACTACCCCTTGCAATAGTGTGGCTGTCGGTCCCAGATATATCTTTTCTTGAAGCTTTTAGGGCCTCTTTTACAAGTGACGAAACAGCTAGAATGGCAATAGAAAATTCGGCTCCCCTTCTACTTCTTGGGGGTGGAATTTTCTTGGCACTATTATTTTTGCACTGGTTATTTCTGGAAGAAAAAGATTTCGGCCTTCCACATGAAAGATTTTTCCAAAAACAAGGAATCTGGTTTTATGCCATGGCCTCAATATTGCTTTCTGGGCTAGTCTATAATGCAGTTAAGTTATCTCCCATGCTAGCGTTTGCGGCGACAATAGGCTCAACGGCCTTCTTTATAATTCACGGCTTCAAAGAAAGCGCGGAGAAGTTGGAAGAAGGATTAATCGAAAATAGTAAAAAAAGTGACTTTTCAAAAATCCTCTATCTTGAAGCTATAGACGCTACGTTTTCAATAGATGGAGTTCTTGGGGCATTTGCCTTCACTATGTCGATACCGCTCATACTTATTGGCAATGGTTTGGGGGCAATAATGGTCAGACAATTAACTATCGGCAATATTAACCATATAAAAAAATACAAGCTACTCAAAAACGGGGCTATGTATTCGATAGGTTTCTTGGGATCAAGTATGATATTGGAATCTTTTGGCGCACATATACCAAGTGCCCTAGCACCGACAGTGACAATACTGATAATCGGTTATTTCTTCTTAAAATCAAAGAAAATAAATATTGCTATTTAACAGTCAGATTATACCCATCAAATATTCCATATCATCTGCATTATATGTACTTTTAGGTGACTCGGGATAACCATTTCCCTCATTAGCACTAAGTCCAGTATCATCTTTTGCAATCGGCAGCAAATCAAGAGTGTCTCTGTTTAGATAACCATAAGCTCCCACCAAAATCAGAAGTATAAAAAAACGGAAACAAAAATTTTCATAATAATTTACAAACCAGAGTATGTACTATGTTGATCAAACTGTTTTCCACTTGGAGATTTTAGACTTCTCCAAGAATCCCAATTCCTCCCCCCTAGAAAGTTCAGACCAGAAACATTTGATGATTTGTAAGTATTGGAATCAATAAACCAAGATTCAAGAACATCATTTTCCGTCATAGCGGAAGCTCCCGTATCGGTACCATAACCAAAGAATCTCACATTACTACCATCTCTTAAGATGTTGTTAGTAATAGTACCTGAAGGTACACCAACTCCAGGTTTTCTTAGAAAGACAATTAAAAACCTCGCGTTCCCACTAGGAATAGTGACATCATTATTACGAATCGTAACCCCAGTTGCTCCCACCAAAAAAGCCGCTGCCCCACGAATTGATTTAATATCAGATATAGTATTTCCTTCTACAATACTATTATTCCCATTCAAATATATTGCCGCATGTTGAGCATTTTTTATCGTATTATTTCTTATGATCGTATTCTCTGATCCACGATATCCATGAGATACCCCATCAATCGTTATAGGATATTCTCCGGTACCAGAAATATAATTATTTTCTATAATAGTGTTCTGATATTGCCCAAGGATATCAATTGCATTCTCCCCAAAAACATTCGTAATTGTATTCCCTCGAATTATATTATCCTTCCCGGCAGTAATACCTTCTGCTCCATTGTGAAGAGTAATGGCATCATTACCAAGTAGCGAACCATCGATAATATTATTCTCAATAATATATGAGGATGGGGCGGGTGTCTTAAGCCGATCGTTACCTGCTAAAATACCATTATTAGTCACATTCGAAATAATATTATTAGAGATGGTTCCATTATTACCTGTAAAACCAATACCATTCATATATCCACTTATTAAATTATTCACAGCTTCAAGTTTTGTGACTTTTGTTGCCCCTATACCAGATGCCCCTATTCTTTGACATTCTGAGTTTCCATAAATAGCAAGATTTTGCACAGATAGTTCCCCTGCATTGCCTCCGATCGAATAACATGCCCCAGCCACAATCCTAATTGTCCCCCTATCACTCCCAGCACCGTACGCACCAATATAATTATCCTGAGTATAGAGATTAACGCTGAGTATTACTTCTGTACCACGCTTGATAAGAAATACAGCCCCTGGAGTAAGAAGTTTATTATTAGTAATTGATTTCTTGGGAGTTGTAGATGACAGACCGCTATTTGTATCAAGTCCGCTTGTACCATCAAAATAATAAATTGGCCCTGTGGCAAAACTTGGTAATGTTGGCACATATGAAGATGAGACATTATACATAACTGCGACCGAAGGTGCAGACTCCACACTGGATCCAGTAGAGACAGCAGGTGATTTGGAATCGGGAGCTAAGCTACTACCACCTCCAATAATTGGTGCATAAAATAGATCTTTTCCATCATTCACCACTTCATTCGATATATTTGAACCAGAAACTCCATTGGTTGTATTTTGACTTCCAACTATAGTATCCACTACCACATTTAGTGGTGTAGTGTATTCGAATGATTTTAACTTATTACCAGTACCATAACCATCTGTTGATACAGCAAT
>CAYUDP010000018.1:0-11473 GCA_964443725.1 uncultured Candidatus Saccharibacteria bacterium | reverse complement strand
TTTGGGTTAATCCGACGTTAGTGGTATTGGTGTCACAGTTTATCTTAAGTACTGCAGCAAAAGATGTTTGATATACACTTGGTGTGTAATATCTGGCGTGCCATTGTTCGAATTCAGATACTCCTCCTAGTACTGGGTCAAAAGCATTTGTATCTGTAGCAGTATCACTTAATAGAGAGGCGCTTATTTGATCTGGATTAAATTTGTTTGATTGAACAAGAGAAAGTGGGTTAGATCCTACAACTTGGACACAGAGCTTTATTCCTTCATTATCGATTATAAGAGAGTTATCTGGGTTTATTGTCATCTTATCTACTGCATGAATATTCCATTCCCATTGATGAGTTGAGGTTGAGGCTTCTAGGTTGTCAAAGACCAAGACTACGTCTTTGTCTTTGAGATAAACTAGAGAACGGATGGCTTTGGAGAACATTTCCCCCCATTTATCCGGAAGGCTACAGTCATCAACTGTCCTATAAGCCTCAGTGGCATCACCTGTTGTATAAGTGTTATTACCAGAGACTTCAAACTGAGTTATTTTGCCTACTGCAACTCGATTTCCTGCTGCTGAACCACCACAAAGCCCCGCCTGACCAACTCCGTTATCTACAGTAATAGCATTATTTGCTACAGTTTGTTTATTCCAATTTACATGGTGCGAAGTATTCCAGTTTTCACCGAAATATCCATAAAACCCAGACTCTATAGCAAGAGGCTTCCCTCTAGAAAAAACCAGAAAAGCATTTTGATCAGCATGAGCATGAGACCAGTTACCAAGAGGACTGCTTTTGAAATACACAGAAGTCCTCATAACATCAGTCAAAGATGAATGCATCCCCACGAAACCAATCGACGGGAATAAGGCGGAAGTCGGAAGAGACGATGGTGCAACTGGAGTAGTATTATCAACCTTTCTAAGTATATGACTTGGCCTGTTATTTGTACTAAATGTCGGCTCTATATAATTTACAAACATCCACTTATATATTGGATTGTTTTGAAATGAATCCAAATACCCTGGCCCATCATATGAATAAAATGGTGGATATGTAAGAACATGCCCCCTCAATTGGGCCCTAGTTGGATATTGAGTAGCACTTGCACCCGACATATGTGAATCCCCAAAAACATTGAATACTTGCCCGGGTGGCGTGGCATATAATTTTAAGTAACCAAAATTTCTCAAAGATGCGATATTTAGCGTATTTATCCCAGTTATATCCTTTATATTCCCCATCGTCTCACCATGGCTCGAAACATCCCAATCAAAATATGACCCTAGTTGATTAAATCCGCCATCCTCCCCTCCCCATGGGGAGAAATATGATAAGTAGAGAGGTAATAATTCTCTAACCCAAGTCTCGGCCTCTGGTATATCACCTAAAGTTAAAAGCCCTACCAACACTGCCTTCCCAATAAGCTCCGATCCATGCGAGTCGGGTCGATACCTCTGTTTACTTTCATGATATGTTAAAGAATCATAAAGCTCTGTTTGTCTTACTTTTATTGAATTCAAAAGAGCGGCTCTCTCAGATGGAGAAAATTGATCATAATATAGGTCATATATTTTTGCTAAACTAGTATTAAAACTAGTGCTATTTAGATCATTGACCCCAAAAGAAGTCGGCCCAGATGTGGCATCCCAATTTGCAGCAATATCATTTGTAAGTGTAACAACTTTATCTCTATAAGTTGTGCTAGAAGTAAGTTGCTCCATTATTCTTATTCTGAGAAGTTCCGCCCCTACTGACACCCCATCAGCAAGAGGTGGAACTTTGGTCATATCATATGTATCAACTTGAGTTTTAAGATTATTAAAATCTGTTCTCCGACTACCTCCAGACTGGACAGAAGCAACAATCGCATCCCACTCAGACCCAGAATGAAAACTTCTTGGATGAGACGCGGCCAAAATGTTTGAAACTACAGTATCCATACTTGGAACTACAAAATCCAAAGAGTCAGACGAAATATAAAAGCGCCTTGGATTTGAAATTCTATTTACAGAAACGTGAGATAAGGTATTGGTTGTACTCGCTGTCACCGTCCATGTATATGGACCTCCAACAGGGAGAGTACCCGGCAATAAATAATAATTTCTGTCTGTATTATATGTATGAACCTCCCCAGTTGGATATATAAGAGTAAGAGTGTATTCCTCTGCGGCACCATACCAAGGTGTGTAATTTATATTCCATGGAATAACAGAGATTGATGGGAAGAAAATTGGCGGTGGATTGTTGGATACGATAGAGCAATCAACAGGTTTAATGGTTCTTGCAAGAGAAACGATCTCTGTGTCCCACCAATCCTCCCCCGCCATCACACAATCCGCATTAAGTGCCCTTGCAACAACAGGAGTAGCTGGGGTTGATGGTGCACTTCCACTTCCACCACCTCCTAGTATAGGAGCATGGAATAGTGGAGAGGAGCCCACACCTAAGTCTAGTGTTCTTGATTTGGGAGTTGAAGATATGGTTGTAGCTTTGTCTTTATCTCCTATTATAGTATCCCAGACTATCTTTAGAGGAGTTGAGATTTTAGGTTTAGTAGCTGTGGTTGATACTGTTGTTTTTGTTTCTCCAGTGTTTTTGTCAGTTGTAGTTATTGATGTGCTACCTCCTAATATAGGGGTTGGTAGTTCAGCCTTACCTTTGTTTACTGAGTTTGAAAGGTTTTTCTCCCAATTGTATGTATCTATTGTATTTGTTGAGGTAGATACTGATATATCTATACTTTCTTCTGTATTATTGTTATTTGGAAGAGTTTCGGTTGTTGTTGTGCTTACTATGGGTGTTTCTGTCTTACTTAGACTAGTCTCCTTTAGTATGGTGTCTTTATTTATATATCCCCATGTACCTAGGGATATAAGTAGAAGGACTGAAATACCGGCGAGGATTTTCATAATGGTTATATGGGTATTATACCAAAAAAATACACAAAATCTTGGTATTATATCTAATTGTTGGGATAATTATTTGCCAAACATCATTTTTAGGAAAGCTTTATTGTTCGGCTTCCTGCCTAAGAATTTTTTTATAGACTCTATTTCTTTCCTACTACTACCAATCTCCAAAATCTCCTTTCTATATTCACGCCCAACTTTACTATTTAAAACATTCCTACCAGAAAACCTAGAAAATAAATCAAAAGCATAAACTTCTGACCAGAGATAACTATAATAACCAGCATCATATCCGCCTGCCATATGTCCAAACCCAGCTATAAACATCTGATCTTTTGGTAAACTGTATTTCATTATCTTCTTTATTAAATCAGAATATGATTTAACTAGATCGGCTTTAGTGTCCATGTGGATCTTGAGATCATAAAGAACAAAAACTATACTCCTCAGATACATTGACGCCGAAAGAAAAGACCTGCTTTTAAGTAAATTATTCAATAACCCCCCCGGTATCAATTCCCCAGTCTCATAATGTCTCATCATAGATTGAAGTATTTTTTTGTCCCAGACCCAATTTTCAGACATTTGCGATGGAGCTTCGACAAAATCCCAAGCTGTATTTGAACCGGCCTGGGAAGCATACTTGGCTCGAGTCAGAGTCTGATGCATTATATGGCCAAATTCATGGAATAAAACTTCGACTTCACCATGAGTTAACAGGGAGTGTTTTTTCTGGCTCGGCTTCGTAAAGTTGGCTACAATTGATGAAACTGGTGGGATATAGACTTCACCATTTTTTTCTTTCTTTACATGCCCTACGACAATATCATAGGCGGCTGCATGTTTATATTTATTTTCTCTTGGAAACAAATCCATAAATATGAAAGCCCTAACATCACAACTTTTATTATCAACAACTTCAAAAACCTTTACATCTTTATGCCAAGTTGGAATATCTTTTGATTCTTTAAAAGATATTCCAAATAATTTTGAATAAATTGAAAAAAGAGATCCCAATACATTTTCAAGAGAAAGATATGGCCTTAATTCTTCACTACTAAATCCAAGAGTTCTTCTCAATAATTCTGCTTTGTAATATCCATCATAATAGGTTATTTCTTTCTGTTTTTTACCCTTTATCTCTGACTTTATATCCAAGACCCGTTTGTTATCTTCCTCGTAAATTTTTTGTAGTTTTTTTAATAATGGGTTAACAAACTTAAAAACATTCTCAGGAGTTTTTGCCATCCTTTCTTCAATTACATAATGAGCATGAGTTTTATATCCCAATAATCTAGCATTTTCCCCCCTCAACTTAACAATTTCTTTTATCAATTTTAGATTTTCCTCCCCACCTTTCTTATTGTTCTTATCAGAAAGTTCCTTTCTTTTAAAATCATTCGGTGAATACTCTAAGAATGGCCCAATGTCTGGGTAATCCAAAGTGACCACACAGTCTCCATTTTTATCTTTACTAAATCTATTTAAAATATTATCGGGTATACCAAATGCATCTTCTTTTTTTAGAATTATTGAATCCTGATACTTATTCAGATTATTTTCAAAAGATAATGCAAGCCGACTAAGTCTCTGGCGATTCTTTTTTAGTTTTTCTCTAGCCTCCTTTGTTAATCCAAAACCCATTCTTTTAAAAGCCTTTAGATTCTCCTCAAATAAAATCTTCTTCTCACCAGATAATTTTTCTTTTTTATTACTATACTCAACAAGAGCTCTATAAAGACCATCATCGTAAATCAATTCTAATGTTTTATTTGTGTATTCTTCTACACTTCTATGAATTTCTTCGACAAGTTTTTTGTCAGTGTGGACATTCATCAGGAAGCCCAAATAACTCATCTCTTGAGACCCTCTATTCCCCATATTTTCAAATGCCTCAATAGTGTTCTCAAAAGTCCTATCAGAATCCTTGATTTCTTTTATATTTTTAATATCATACTCGAGCTCTTCAATAGCATTATTTAAAATCTTACTAGCATCACCTCTTTTTACATTTATCCAATCGAAATCTTTTTTAGTATATTTTTTTGTTTGCATAGACTTGAGTATATACAAAATGCGTTTTTCAAGCAAAAAAAAGGACCCCGGCCGTAAAGGGGAAAACGACCAAGGTCCAGCGTGCAATTTCCGCCTCAGGGAGGTGAAGGCGGGCCCTGTCGGTTGCCAAACCAGGGCAAGCGGGCACACATACCTGTATACTAACACTTATGTATTTTTTGTCAATACAACAAATGGACTGGGGCGTCCCTATACTTTTAGACCCTTTTTCCAATAAACAACCTAGCGGAATTAATTAGTGGCAGGAAATCTGTCGCAAAATTGTAGAAAGCCGCTCCAGCTGGACCGATAATTCCAAACAAAACAAGGGAAAAGCCTAAAACATTACTAAGCGCCCATATAAACATATTCGCGTGAATAACTGATATTGTCTTTTTCGATAGTTTAACTACCTCAGGAATTCTCTTCAAATCATCTCTTAAAAGTACAACGTCCGCCGTCTCAATGGCTGCCGCTACGCCCCGACTCCCTATCGCAATTGAAACATCAGCCCTCGCTAAAGACGGGGTATCATTAACACCGTCCCCCACCATACAAATGACATGATTATGGGAAAGTTTTTCAAGTTCAGTTAATTTATCCTCTGGCATCATCTTTGATTTATAGTGATTTATCCCAAGTTTAGAAGAAACATCCTTAGCAACATTTTCATTATCCCCAGTAAACATATAAATATCTTTCACACCAAGATCTATAAGTTCTCTTATTGCCAACTTAGCCTCTGGCCTTGGAGTATCCGAGAGCGTAATCATTCCAGCAAAAGATTTATTCAAAAACACCAAAACAGTCGTCTCACCATGTTTGTCACCCTCTTTTTTCAATTTATCAAAAACATCATGAGATAACTTAACTTTGTATATATGAGCCAGATTTTCGTTCCCAATTGCAATCTCATCATTACCAACTTTGGCTTTTATTCCACTGCCATCAAATACTTCAGTCTTATCGGGGTCTGGTATTTCACCAACTTTATTTATTGACTCCTTGAGTAGGGCTCTTGCTATTGGGTGAGAAGAATACTTTTCAGCAGAACCGATCAATTTCCAAAACAATTTTTCATGGACTTTCAATTCCATATAAACATCCTTGACTGAGAAAGTTCCATAGGTGAGGGTGCCTGTTTTATCAACAACAAGTGTATCTACTTTTGAAAGAGCAGATACATATTTCCCGCCCTTTATAACAACCCCCCTTTTAGCAGACATACCTAGTGCGGCTGTAACCGCAAGTGGGATAGATACAGCCAGATCATCAACGCAAGCAACCAAAAATATCGCTGCCATCATCGAGATATTTTTCGTCAAGAAATACACAATAACCCCAAGTGCCATAACAATCGGAAGAGAAATCTTTGCAAAAGTATCTGCAGTCTCTTCCACTTGAGATTTGTGTTTGCTTGCTTCTTCAACTGTTCTTATCATCCTTTCGACAGTTGTATCCCCACCGACTTTTGTAGCTCTAATTTTTATTATTCCAGATTCATTCACTGTACCACTCAATACATGATCCCCAACAATCTTCTCCTTGGGAACCGACTCTCCTGTAACCGAAGATTCATTTATTGAAGCCGATCCAAATATTACTATTCCATCTACAGGAACAGATTCTCCATTTTCTATAACTATGACATCTCCGACTTTTACTTCTGATATTTTTACTTCTCTCACCACCCCATCGACTTCTCTGAAAGCTTTCTCTGGCTTAAGGGCAAGTAATTGTTCTACAGCATGCCTCATCTTAGCCTCCGTCCTCTCATCAAGTATTCTGGCACAGGCAAACATTAGAGATATAAATATGACAGATTGAATTTCCCCCAAAACCAAAGAAACACTAACTACAAAAAAGTTGAAAGTATCTATGGTTATTTTCCTATCTAACAAATCCTTAAAAACAAAATAGAAAGTCGGATATGCACCAATGAGAGCAATCAAAAGAATAACCTTATGGTATTCATCACCCAAATAAGACAAGAACAGTCCTAGAGCCATTACAACCACGAGAACATAATCTCTCTTCAAAGAACTTGTTATTTTTTTTATATCCATTTTTGTAAACCTATTTTCCCCTTCTCACAAATAGTAGAAAAATCGTAGCACTAAATATAGCTCCCAATGTGTCCATCAACATATCTTTCTGAGCATCCCATATATCCCCCTGACTACCCAAGAAAGCCACACCAGAAGACGGATCGCCTGCTGTCACTGCATAAATCCACTCTATAAGCTCGTAACTCATAGCCACAGTTGCTATAGCAAAGACTGGGTAAGTCCAAAGTAAAAATCTATTAGCCACCAAATTCTTCCTAAACAAAATCTCAGCTATTGGATAAGCATAAAATCCAACAGTAAAATGCCCCACCCTATCAAACATGTTTCTTTCGAAACCAAAAAGATTACTAAACCATTCAAATGGAACCCTTTCAAAAGTATAATGTCCCCCTATCGTGTGCCAGAATAATAAAATACCCATAAGAAGATACGAGACATTGGAAAACACTACTCCCCTTACATAGAAAATCGCAAGCAGTATGGCTATAGTAAATATAGGAATATTTTCCACCCACCAAACATCTCTAGAATACGGATTAATAGCACAAACAACAAACTCAACTAGATATAATGCAAACAAAAATTTTGGAAACCAATTCTTCATAATTATAAAAATAAAAATTCCTGATTCTTTTCGCTCGACTAGTATATTTTACATCGAAAAGCTCCTATATATAAATTCTATCTGTTATTTCTGTATATAAAAACCCCGGCACAAAGCCGGGGGCTTGGGGCCAACCAGGACATGGCCCAGGGATCAAATTCTCGCCTAATTGGTAGCCACTCTGGCAAGTTCGATCCAGATTTTTTGAATCATGTCGCCGAGTAGATCCCACTCGACGAACCCATGGCCTCTATCGACATAAACCAGGAAGTTCTCCTTGGCGAACTCGCCGTCTTCCATTAACATGGCAAGTTTGATAAGGGCCCTCATGTATCCATAGCCCTCTTCACCCCCCACGGAAAACTGATGGACATAGCACTGCCGCCCATTGTGTTCTTCGCATGGGAAACTCCTCCCTCCGTTTTGTCTGGTCTGTTCCAACATCACCCGCAACAACACATCCGCGGCATAGGAGTGCACCTCCCAGGCCAATGCTAGCGGTTTCATGACCCCTCCTTCAAGAACTCGGATAACTTACAATTTATAATTTATATAAAAATAGTCAAATCCTGAGGTACCTATGACGATCCCCTTCTTTAAACCTCTCAATAGCATAACGAAGCATTGTTCTCGGCATTTTTTGGACATTTTTATCCAAAAAAAACCTTAATCTTTCCTCGTCTTTTTTCCCAATCTCCCTCAACATCCAACCACAAGCTTTATGCATTAGATCTTCTTTGTCTTTTAATAGATTACTGACCAGATTCAATGTAAAATCACACTCACCTTGTTTTATAAAATAATATGTTGAAATGACAGCAATTCTTCTATCCCAAATTATTTTAGATTTAGATAATCTTAAAATAATACTTCTATCTTTATTGAACAAATACCCACCAACAATATCCCTAGAAGATATATCTACTAGATCCCAATTATTTATATATTTCTTATTGCGTAGATAAAAATCAAAAATCCTTTTTTTGCCAATTTCGTCCTTCGATTTATTGTATTTAAACAGAAGAATAATAAGTGCTGTCAACCTAAACTCGTGAACTTTACTTGTCAAAAGTTTTTTTATTTCATTAAAACCTAAACCAATATATTTAGAAGCAATTTTTCTTTGGCTTGGGACGTTAACCCCAATAAAAATATCCCCCTCACCATATTCACCCTTACCAGTCTTGAAAAAGGAAGATAGGATTTTGACTTTTTCTTTTTTTGCCGATTTTTTTAATTCACCTTCAACCATTCTTGCTGTCAACTTTTTATCCATATTACTTAAACATATTTATAAACTTTTCTGGATCAATGGAATTTCCGTTGACTCTTACACTCAGGTGTAAATGGGGGCTCTCGGCATAGCCACTATCACCAGACAAACCTACTTTTTGGCCAACATCAACCAACTCCCCCTTATTTACAGATATCTTACTTAGGTGCATATACATTGAATACACACCACTACCATGATCGACTATGACAGTATTTCCATAAATCTTGAACTTTTTAGCCAGCCTTACAATCCCCCTATTGATTGATAAAACTTGAGTCCCTTTATCCGCATGAAAATCTACCCCTTTATGGGTAATCTTTTGGCCAGAAGTATCTCTTATATAGCCAAAATGATCAGTGATGGTTGGGCTTAAAAGTGGAGCTCTAAACGGAGTGGCCCAATAAGTACTTGTAGTACCGACTTTATTAGTAACAGATGATATAACCTGATTCTCAATAGCCAAATTATTTACCAATTTTTGTGCTGACGACTTAGAATTTCCCCCCAGTTTTTCTGGTATAGATAATGGAGCTTCTTCTTTTTGTCTTTTTAAAATATTAAAAGTAGAATCGATCTCTTTACCAGAAGAAAGTATTATTGATATTTTCTTCTCTCCCACACTAGATTCAAGTGAAACCCCCCATATAGCCACCTTTTTACCAAGATAGTCATTGAAATATAACTTATAACCCGAAACATAGGCTTTCTCTATGTTTTCATTTTTATTTAAGCCCGACACTTCAATTAACAAAGGCTCGCCTTGCAAAATATTTTTTTCTGAAAGACCAACAGTTATTTCAGCCAGAGCAGAAACCGGCCACAAAAATGTAAATATATAAACTATTAAATATAATCTGTATGACTTTTTCATCAAAAAGAATTTCATTTAAAATATTTTTTTCCTTTAAGCTTCTCTGGTAAATATTCCTTCTCATCATAGATTTCATAATCCTTACCATAATCCATATCTTTCATAAGTTTTGTAACAGCATTTCTTATCTTTAGTGGCACTGGAAGAGCCCCATATTTTTTTACATCAGATATTGCCATCTCTATAGCATTATATGCCCTTCGATCCTTTTTACACTGACAAAGGTATACAACTCCATGTGCCAAATTTATCCTACACTCAGGATAGCCAATCGTTTCAACAGCCCTAAACACTTCATTCGCGACAACAAGTGCAGTGGGCTGGGCAACTCCTATATCTTCCGATGCAAATATCACCATCCTTCTTGCTATAAATTTTGGATCCTCACCAGCATCAATCATTCTCGCAAGATAGTATATTGCGGCATTTTCCTGAGAAGCCCGCATACTTTTTATAAACGCACTTATTACGTTATAGTGTTCCTCTCCTTTCTTGTCATATCTTAGGTATCCATTTTCAAGTAATTTTTTAATATTTTCTACATCGACACTTCCATAGAGTTCACTAGTGTTTTGTAGAATCGTCAGAGCCTGTCTAGCATCACCCATAGAGATATCAGAAATAAACTGAGCAACTTCATCACTAATGGATATTTCAGTTTTATGCAAAACATCAATAATTTCTTTATGACTCAATTCATGTAGAGTAAAGACTCTACACCTTGAAAGCAAAGCTGATATAACTTCAAATGATGGGTTTTCTGTTGTTGCCCCTATAAGGGTTATATCCCCCTTCTCTACAAATGGTAACAAGAAATCCTGTTGGGCTTTGTTAAAGCGATGTATTTCATCTAAAAATAAAATTTTCCTATTATCTGTCTTTACACTAATAATTTTCCTTATATCTTCTTTACCAGCGGACACAGCGGAAAGTTCAAAAAAATCAGCAGAAAGAGCACTAGCATAAATCCTAGCCAAAGTCGTTTTACCACAACCGGGTGGGCCCCAAAGGATAAAAGAGAAAAGATTTTTGTTGTCTATAGAAACTTTAAGTGGTTTACCATCCCCAACTAAATGTTCCTGTCCAACGAAACCGTCTAGACTTTTTGGTCTAGCTCTAGAAGCTAAAGGTTCTCTACTGTGAGACAAAGGCATTATTAAAATGTTAGTCTAGGAGAAATATTTTGCAAATGGACTTATCTCACAATCTGTGTTCCATCGAAAGTAATAGTCTGTCCATCAACTACAGCTCTCCAGGTGTGAGAGTCTATTTGGGTTAATCCTACGTTAGTAGTATTAGTATCACAGTTTATCTTAAGTACTGCGGCAAAAGAGGTTTGGTAAACACTTGGTGTGTAGTATCTGGCGTGCCACTGGGCAAACTCTGTCACACCACCTAATACTGGATCAAAAGCATTAGTATCTGTGGCAGCATCAGCTAGAAGTGATGCACTTATCTGATCTGGATCAAATTTATTTGATTGTACTAGGGAGAGTGGGTTAGATCCTACTACTTGGACACAGAGTTTTATACCTTCATTGTCTATTACAAGAGAGTTGTCTGGGTTTATTGTCATCTTATCTACTGAGTGTATATTCCACTCCCACTGATGAGTTGAGGTTGAGGCTTCTAGATTGTCAAAGACCAAGACTACGTCTTTGTCTTTGAAATAGACTAGAGAGCGGATGGCTTT
>CAYUDP010000017.1:0-12676 GCA_964443725.1 uncultured Candidatus Saccharibacteria bacterium | reverse complement strand
GTTCCTGCTGTGGCATTGAATATTGAGGCGAAGAGATTGGTTGAGGTGGCGTTAGAACCAGTAGCGTTTATGAATGTAAAATCCTGAAGGGTCGTTGATGAATTCACCAATAATTGCCCAAATGATGAGGCAACAGAAGTTGATGTCGCGATATAATTTGATGCAGTCACAGTCCCATTAACTTCAAGAATTGAATTTGTTGTAGTTGAAATAGCACCAATCAATACTTGATTGGTTGAAGTTGCAGGACGAATTGCCACACCATTAAAATAAAACCAATTAACATCACTCCCACCGCCACCGCCACCAAGAGAACAATGCATAAATCCATTTGCATCAGTATCAACTCCAAAACAATTTGTTAGACTAGAAACCTGCATTAATCCACCGACAGAAAGATTATTAGAAATAGTTGAAGTCCCAGAGGTCGCTGTTAGAGACAACCCACCTGTCAAAGTCCCACTAAATATTCCTCCGATAATTGTCGGATTAATTATTGTGGGTGTTGTAATAGTCGTATTTGTTAGTGTGTCAATTTTGTTTGATAGTGCAACTGCATTATAAATACTTGGAGAAGCAAAAGCTTGCCCAGTTGTCTGGGCGGATAAACCATTGATTTGTGAAAAAACTTTATTTGAGAGTTGTTCTAATTTCAGGTCAAGCTCTTCTGGAGTAACTCCGTTTACAACCTGTCTAACAATACTTTGAGTGCCAGTTACATACACGGGCTTTTCGACAATTTTTGTAACAACCCCCTTACTTTGGGTACCTCCGGTAACAGCAATTGCTTTCGCAGTATTCACAGTACCCACAGTGATCTTACAGACTTCAGCGTTATCTCCCAAAAATACATTGCCACTTGAATTATTTGAACCACTGAAAGAAAGATTGGAAACAATAGATTCCCAAATAGATCCTATCGACCCAGAAAGATTATCATTATTTTCAATTACGAAAATCTTGGAATTGATTGGCTCTAATCCAGATTTAAAATAAGAAACAATTTTCTGGGGTACCAAGAGTAAATCAGAAGTATCAGCACCAACTGTTAATACAGACACCCCGAGAGCAACCCCGATGGCAAGTGAAATAGCAACAAATTTATTTATCAAATCAGACCAGAACGAGTTTGTTTTTTGTTTGGGTAATACATTTGATCCATTTGGATTTGCTATTATAGGATTTTCAAGCTCTATGAGTTGATCTTTTTTTTCTATAAGTTTAGCACTGATTGGCTCGTTTAATTCATACGGGATTTCTTCCGGCGTGATACTAACTTGAGAAACTCCCGTTTCAATTTCTAAATTATTTTTCTTAAGTTCTGGAAAAAGAGGAGCATCATCTGGACTGTATTCTAATAGACCTTTATTTTTTGCTATCGAAAAATTTACTTCTGGAGAGCCTGCCTTTGAACCGTTTCCATTCTGGTCTATTGTAAAATTATCATTCAAATTTTTTATCTCTTTTGATTCACTACTAACAATTTCCAAAACTGGAAGTAAATCTTTTTTAAGAGCTAAAGTTTTTTCATTTGGTGATTTTGAATTTTTATGAGCAATAATAGATTCTTCAGAAACATACCATGTTCTTCCGACCATTCGAGCATCAATTTTTTCTGCTCTACATAACTGACCTATATAGTCCGAGGTATAGCCAACAAGCTCACGAGCTCTTCTCGCCGAGATATAATTTTTACCCTCAAAAATTAGTCCTTCAGACATCTCCTTTTATGGCTACAATTATACCTTTCTCGTGCAAACGAACTAAGTAAAAATCTGTGAATAATTCGTGCACAAATTTTGATCTCGGTATCCGAGATTTGAAGTAAAAAATCAATTAAAAATTAAAGCGGAAAAGCTCGATGGGTATATCGATCTCTGGATATAAGGAGTTTAAATTTTAACCTCTAAAAAATACTACGATAAATAAAAACTAAGAAGCCCTGCAAATAAAAAGCTTTGTTATTAAAAAATATCATTAAAATAAATAATGGTATCTCGTCTACCCGAGATACCATTATTTTACAACTATATTTTTTGGTGCCGAGATTTATTTTTCTGATCTCTTTGCCCTAGCTCGGTCGATTTCTGTCAGATATATTTTTCGTAATCTAACATTTTGTGGTGTGATTTCCAGATATTCATCGTCAGCCATAGACTCAAGACCCCGCTCAATACTAAGTGGCCAAGGTGGTGTCAGGTCGATATTTTCATCAGAACCAGAGGCTCTCATGTTAGTAAGTTGCTTACCTTTAGTCGGGTTGACAGTCATCTCTTCTCCTTTTGCAGTGTTTCCGATGACCATCCCTTCATAAACTTCGACATTAGGACCTATATAGAGGACCCCACGGTCCTGCAAGTTCCAAAGTGAAAATCCCAACGCTTTTCCGGACGCCATTGATATCATGGAACCTGTACTTCTTTTTTTAATCTCACCTGCAAAATTTTTGAAACCAATCCCCCTCGAACACAAAATCCCTTCGCCTCTTGTATCAATAATAAACTGCCCCTTGTATCCCAGAAGCCCACGTGTCGGACCCTCCATCAAAAGTCTCACAAGATTCCCGTCTTGAGTCATGTTTGATATTACAAAACCCCTAGCTCCAAGTTTCTCTATGACCGGACCCTGATATTCTGACTTTATATCTATAGTAAGTTCCTCGAATGGTTCAAAAATTATTCCGTCAATATTTTTTGTAATAACTTTCGGCTGAGAAACTTGTACCTCAAAACCCTCCCTTCTCATGTTCTCAAGAAGTATAGAAATATGAAGTTCACCCCTACCAGCAACTTTGAAAAATTCTGAGCTATCAAAATCAACCCTAAGCCCCACATTTATTTCAAGTTCCCTTAGTAGCCTTTCTCTTATCTGTCTTGTTGTGACAAATTTCCCCTCCCTACCTGCAAATGGAGAATTATTTACCAAAAAATTTAATTCAATAGTTGGTTCATCTATAGCAATAGCCGGTAATGGTTCTGCATTTGGATTATCAGTAATTGTCTCCCCTATGTATATATCTGGTATCCCAGCAATCATGACTATATCTCCCGCTGGAGCCTTTTCAGTGTCCACTTTAGACAACCCCTCAAATGTAAATATTTTAGTTATTTTGCTAGATCTAGTTTCTCCGTTTGGCTTTCTAACATAGATTTGCTTACCCTGAGATACCTCCCCATCATAGACACGGCCAATAGCCAATCTTCCAAGAAAATTGTCATATCCAAGGTTAAATGGCTGCATTCTAAAATTCTCCGAAACTCCACTGTGAGCTGGTTCCACAAACTTGAGTACAGTATCAAGAAGTGGACTTAGGTCTTTTGCTTCATCAGATAAATCTATTTTTGCAACACCCTCTCTACCAATTGCGTAGACAACTGGAAAATCTGCCTGCTCATCAGAGGCACCCAACTCTATAAACAAATCAAAAACCTCATCATGCACCCTTGTTGGATCAGCTGCGGGTTTGTCAATCTTGTTTATAACTACTATTGGCTTCAAACCAAGTTCAAGAGATTTTTTCAAAACAAATCTTGTCTGTGGCATCGGCCCTTCCTGAGCATCAACTATTAAAAGCACCGAATCAATCGCCCTTAGGACTCGCTCGACTTCAGACCCAAAATCAGAGTGTCCTGGTGTATCTACTATGTTTATCTTTGTACCTTTATATATAAGTGAGGCATTTTTAGAATATATTGTAATCCCACGCTCTTGTTCAAGTGCGTTTGAGTCCATAGTTATACCCTCTGACACAGCATGATTTTGTCTCAAAAGAGCATCGGTCAGAGTTGTCTTGCCGTGGTCAACGTGAGCAATAATTGCAATATTTCTAATTTCCATATTTATCAAATTAAAACTGCGCACGAAGCGCATTTGTTGATTATGACTATATAATAAATTTGATAAATAATCAAATCCAAGTTATGCCTATATCTTTTTTGCAGACAAACACATAAACATTGGGATTTCTTTTCTAGACTTATCCTCAGCTATTTTTCTAGACCCTTTCTGACTTTTCTTATGAGATATCCATTCCTCAAGTTGCAAGACAACAAAACCAGAGTTCCTCAGTGCCTTAAAATATGACTGAATTGGTCTATGGAAAGAGGTCGTAAACGATTTATTGTCAGTACCAGGGTGCATATCAATCTTTTCTTTGCTTTCTGTCATATATTGATCAACCCTTCTATATTGCCAATCACCCTTTTCGTCATACCCCCACGAACTATATTTGGGAATTCTAAAAGAAGGATGATTTAAAACAATAAATAACTGACCGCCATCTTTCATCAGTCTAGAGGCTTCTTTGCAAACACCCAACAAATTAGAAATATTTTGTATTGCCAAAATTATAAAAATTTTATCAAACGAATTATTACTTAGAACTTTGATATCTTGAGCATCTGAAACTAAATATTTCACCTTAGTATTTTTTGATTTCGCCAAATCAATCAACTCAGGAGAAATGTCTATACCCGTAACACTTTTGACTTTCTTTGAAAATTCATTCGTAAAATAAACAGACCCACAGGCTATTTCTAGAACACTATCATTATTATTAAAATCAGCGATTCTTAAAAGATTAGGTAAAATAACGTTCTTTTGGTAACTATCTTTATCATTTTCAAGTAAGTTGCTATACCAAATAGCCTCATTCCCCCATGAAGTTTTATCCCCTTCCCTTGCGTAATTCTTTTTTGTCTTTTGTGATTTATTTATCATATTCCATATTTAACACCGCCATCTATACTAGCACTACAATAGTTATTAGTTAATAAGAAAAAATATGACAAAGAAAATTTTCATTGTTTACCATAGTGGTTATGGTCATACTGAAAAATTAGCCGAGGCAGTACTAGAGGGAGCAAAATCTGTACCAGAAACAGAAGTCACCTTAATGAAATCAGAAGATGCCATAAAAAACATAGACACTCTCAAAGAGGCCGACGCGATCATCTTCGGTGCCCCAACATACATGGGCAGTTTATCAGCCAAATTCAAAGAGTTTATGGATGCTTCTTCAAAACCTTGGTTCACCCAAGATTGGAGTGGGAAACTTGCCGCTGGGTTCACAAACTCAAGCACACCATCAGGAGACAAACTTAACTCACTCATGCAATTAGTAATACTCGCAAGTCAACACGGGATGATCTGGGTATCTTTGGGGCAAACGGCTGTAAAATCAAACTATGTAAATAGAGATGACCCTGAAAATATAAATCGAATGGGATTTTATCTAGGAGCCGCAGGTCAATCGAGAAATGACGCCGGACCAGACCAAGATCCACCCCAAGCAGATCTATCTACGGGCAAACTTCTCGGTAAAAGAGTCGCTACGATTGCACACAAATACAATAACTAAGTATAGATAAATAAAAAAACACCCCTATTTTATAGGGGTGTTTTTTTATTTGATTTTCTATAAACTAGTATTCCTGATTATCTCAGCGTCAATTACATTTTCATCAGAATCCAACCTCTTCCCATAAACCCTTAGTTGATCCCCTTTCATGAACCTATTAATATCAGCCTTCTCTCTATTTTTCTTTAAGACAGAGGTACCTGAGATTGCGTTCACCCTATAAAGTTTCCCACTGATGTACATATTAACAAAAAACGGCGTAGTACTTGAACTAGGTAGATCTGCCGCCTCCCCGACATATGTTTGTGGTTCAAATATTTTCTTATCAACATAAACATTTATCTCACTTGCAGTTAAAATATTTGTATCATAATCAAACTCACCGAGAGCCTTCACCACCTTATCTCCCACAACAATTTTGTCGCTAGTTATTGGCCTTACACCACGAAGTATTGTCGAGGTAGAGGTGGGTGAAAGTGTTATTTTTTTACCACCCTTTGTTGTAAGGGTAATATTTCCATTAAACGTTGCAGATATCACACCTGAAAATTCAGTTTGTTTTTTCTTTATTGACTCATCCTTAAAAACCGTTGGGATTACAACAAGATTTGTTCCACCAGATTCAAGCGTTCCTTCGAGAGTGGCGAGATCACCCTCTTTCACTTCCTCGTAAGAAGTCTTTTCTCCAGTACTTCTATAAAAAGTTGTTTTATCGGCAGTTTTAACCAAAAATCTAATATATGAATCCCCCCAATACAGACGTGCAAAAAAAGTCTTACCGGCATTTTGAACAATCTTAACACCGGACATTTTTACATTGCCGTCTTTATCAATACTGACTTCAGAATTTATATTGTCAGCAAGAGAAAAAGCTGGCAACAAAAACCCAACAGTCAATAAAAATATTTTGGTACTTTTTGGCATCATAGTTTTACCTTATTTGATTGCCTGGCATTACCATATTCATAACACCATAAGTAACCGGGTCAGCAATATTACCCCCATAGTTAATATATGATCCGATAGAACTTGCAACCAGAAGAGTGAAGAACCCCGTAATAGCTAAAATAATAGTCACATAGGAATTCAAAATCTCTCTTGAGACACCCCTGAAGAAATTCCAAAACTTAGTATTCTTTAGATTCATGAATATTAAATTTTTATCAATAAAAGAGACTTTATACCCAACTGACAAAATCATAAACACAACAAGAGTGATAATCATGTATAACTCATAGGTGTGAATTATTTTTACAAACTGTATAGGAGTTTTGGCGTTTACTATATTCATCGAGAAAAAATAGAAAGATATCGTGGTTAAAAGTTGGAAAAATGTTCCGAACAAAACCAAGGCAGCTTTAACAAAAAACCACCAACTATTATTTGTCACTACTTTAAATCTTACCAGTTCAAAGCCAACATAAAGTGACAAAAGAGCAATTGGGAAATGAACTAGAACTGGATAGAGATAATAAGCCTTTAAAATTTCAAGTGATGTTTGCATATATTTATTATTATTTTCGTGATTCTACCACAAAAAACCTATTCCCAATAGGCAACCGCGTAAAATAAATAAGAAAAATCGTTAGCGAGAAACTGGCTTATGGAACGAACAGTCAACACATTCTGTTTGATTCAAACGAGTGACAATATACTTGTTGCCACACTTACAAGTTATAACAGTGCTTTTAAGTGGTTTAAACATCCAACCCCCAGGCTGATTTACAGCCCTCTTTACTGGTGTATTTTTTGTCTTTGGACTTTCAATTGTCTTTTTCATATTACTCAACAAAAGTTAGTGCTTTACCCATTTTGTCTCCTCTGCCAGTTCTTCCTATACGGTGCACATAATCATCATACGTCTGTGGCAATTCGTAATTTATTACATGAGTGACATCTGGTATATCCAAACCACGGGCAGCTACGTCCGTAGCAACAAGAACCTGAACATGATTTTGTTTAAACTTAGATAATGCCCTCTGTCTTTGAGTGTGATTCTTATTACCGTGAATTGATTCAGCTTTGAATCCTTTTTCACTCAACATAGAAGAAAGCCTCTCTACTCCATGTTTTGTCTTCCCGAAAATAAGCACCTTACTGAAATCGTTTTGAGATAGAAGCCTTTGCAGTACTTCAAGTTTGTTTTCACCATGTTTTATTTTCACAATGTCCTGATCGACGTTTTTTGAAGTATTCCCCTTCTTTACCGAGATACGAACTGGGTCATCCAAAAACTCATTAATCAATTTTTCTATAGTTGGAGAAAGTGTAGCAGAGAAAAATAGTGTTTGTCTCTGCTTGGGCATTTGGCTCATAACAGCCCTCATTTCATTCACAAATCCCATATCAAGCATGCGGTCTGCTTCGTCCAGAACAACTGTTGCAAATTCATCCAAAAATATTTTTTTCCTATCAACTAGGTCTTTCAATCTCCCGGGGGTGCCAATTATGAAATTATACTGATACCTCAATTGAGATATTTGTTTCCCAATATTCATTCCACCAACCACACACACTGAGTATATTTTCATCTTATGTGTAAACTCTTTCAGCTCTTGGTCAACCTGTATTGCAAGTTCTCTTGTGGGAACAATAATCAAGACTTGTTCGGTTGGATTTTTTATAACTTTATTTATTAAAGGTATCAAAAAGGCCCCCGTCTTTCCGGTGCCAGTATTTGCAATACCAAGTATATCCCGACCCTCTATAACCTTTGGAATAGACTGATCTTGAATAGGTGTCGGAGTGGTATATTCTCTATCAAGAATCGCTCTCTTTAAAGATTCATCTATATCAAAGTCAGTAAATTTGTGCTTGGGAACAAATTTTTCCTCAATGTTTTGAGGTACAGCTTTGTTTATAAATCTTGAGATACTTATATCTTCCCCTTTTATATTTCTTTTCCTGTTATTAAAACGCCCACCTTGAAAACCTCCTCTTGCTGAAGGTCTACGAAATGAACCGCGAGCTCTTTGCCCGCCAAATGTTGGCTTGTTATACATAGCAATCTTTTTATTAAGATCTTCCGATCTATAACCTCTCTAGTGCTTATAATAAAGTTGTGACTAGAATGTCTCGAGAGGTTTTAAAGATGCCTATTGGGGCAATAAACGAAAACCGTAGAGATTAAGTTAATACCAACATAATATCCTATATTTAGGATTTTGTCAATCTGGGCTCACCGATTAATTTTATTTTCTTCGATTTTGGCCACTTTTTTATTTCGGCCTCACGCCTTAGGGCTTGGGCTCTATCTTTATGAAGTTCGGAATAAGCAATCCTCACTACACCCCTTGATCGTGTATAGCTACTCCCGATACCAGATTTATGCTCTTTAAACCTCCTTTCAACATCAGTTGTAATACCTGTATAAATACTCCCATCTTTACAAATAAGTAAATACACAAAGTACATATCTATTCTGATACACTATTGCCTGCAACATAGCCAGTAGTCCAACACAATTGCAATGAATAACCGCCAGATGGTCTTTTTATATTCAGTAGATCGCCAGTAATAAATAAATTCGGAATAATTTTTGACCTCATTGTTCTCATGTCTATCTCATCAAGTGCAACACCCCCATCTGCAACAACCGCTCTATCGAACCCCATAAGCCCCGTTATTGTGAGCGGAAGAGCTTTTAATGTTCTTACAATTTCTTTTCTTTCTTCCTTTGAAACTAGATTAACCTGTTTATCAAAATCTACTTTGTCTTCTAGAAGTTTTATTATCCCCCTACTTGTCCCATGAGGAACAAAGTCGGGTACCAGATTTTTCAAGATTTTATTTTTATTATTATCAAATATTTTTATTATATCCTTCTCGAGTGCTCCCAAATCTGTGTGAGGGTATGCGTCTATAGTTGCTGTCACTAACCCACCTTGGAGAAGTCCTTTTACCAAGTGGGCGCTATTTAGTATAAGTGGTCCTGATAGACCAAAGTGGGTGAACAAAATTTTACCTGTTTTAGAAAAAGACTTCTTACCGTCAAGATAAAAATTTATCTTCATAAAAGATAGAGACACCCCCGAGAGCTCCTTACTCCATCTTTCTTTTACCGAGAGTGGGACTATAGTGGGCGTCGGCTTTGAAACAGTGTGCCCCAAATCACTCAACCATTTAAGCCCATCTCCAGTTGAACCGGTTTCTGGGTGAGATAAGCTTCCCGTCGCAAATAAATATTCTTTGGCTTTGTATGCAGTCTTAAGAGAATATACAGCTGTCACTCCCTCTTGTTTATTACCGGATACTTTTGTGACAGGAGAACCTGTTTTCACAATCACCTTTCCCTTCTTCATATATTTCTCTAAAACATTAAAAACGTCTATAGCTTTTTCAGTACTTGGGAAGGCCCTTTTTCTTGCCTGAACGACAAGTGGTAAACCCCTTGATTCAAAAAAATTGAAAGTATCCTTAACTCCAAATTGAGAAAAAGCGGAATAAAGATATTGTTCTGCTTTCCCATAAGCTTTTAACAAAACTCTAATATCATCTTCGGCGTTTGTTATATTACACCGCCCCCCACCAGTAATTTTTAATTTCTCACCTAATTTGGCATTTTTTTCTAAAACAAGGACTTTCTTTCCACGCTCTGCAGCTCGCCCAGCAGCCATGAGCCCAGATGGTCCACCCCCGACTACAATAAGATCATAGATTTTTTCTTCACGAAGCATAAATAAATATCGGGGGATATTAACAAAACTTAGTAAACTAGATTTTAATCGCCGTATACATCACTAACTATAGACAGGTCTTTGTTGCTTTCTTTCAAAAGCTTAATATTTTTTGTCTCAAGAGACTTCAATACATGAATACCTTCTTTATCATCTGGAAATAAATCCTCGTATCTTTCTCTAAACGCGGCCATATCTTTAACAAAACACCCTCCTCCAGCTCCACGGCCACTTTTGTGTATAGGATCGGAATACTGGCCATTCATCATTGGATCATTTTTGATAGCATCTTTTATTACACCCCAATCACACTCCAATGTTTTGGCCACATCATACATTAGGTTAAACATGACAATTTGAAAATATCCATTTAAATTATGAGAATATTTGATCATCTCCGCTTCAGTACTTTTACATATAAGCTCGAAAGGTGCTTTGGGAAAAATCTTCAAAAGATCCCTTGCTATCTGTAGATCCTCATCTAAGTCAGATGAGACTCCGATAATATTTGAAAATGGATTCTCCACATCAAATTTTGCCGTAGCCTCACTTAAAAACTCAGGAGAATAAAATATTTTTATATTAGGATATAAAACTTTAAATTTTGAGGTGGTCCCAGGGACAATGGTAGATTTAATAACTGCGACTTTATTTTCACCAACCAATGAGAGCCCTTCTTCTACAATAGACGGATTGAACCCATTTGGAGTCGAAGGTGTTGGAACTGCAATAAAAACTAAATCACATTCTTTTATCAAATCCTTATTTGGTAAATAATTTTTATCTAAAGAATACCTTACAATCTTAAAACCACGTCTTTCAAAATCATCAGCATAATTCTTACCTATCCACCCCTGACCAATGAAACCAATTTTTGAGTTAGTGTCTAACATATATCGAATTTATCATACTAAACATTAGATATCAATTGTATTCCTAGTCATACAATCGATTGGCTTTCGGCTAATCAGAAACTAAATAATATCTATACCCCAATAACAATATATCCTTTGTTGACTGGTAAATGAGACTATGATTTATTTGTATAAGAAATGTATCACGGCCCCTTCATAGGGATAAAAACTCGCCCCTCGGAGGGATACCATGCCCACACAGTATGCAAGAGTAGTGAGATTCAACCCAAATTCTGGTTGGGGTTTCGCCAGAATAGATGGGACAGACGTCGAGGCCTTCATGCACATGAATGCCAAGCGAAGAGTATGTCCTATGGGTTTCGTCATGGATGACATACGAGACACCGGCCTCAACAAATCTCCCAAAGAGGGGGATGGGCTTGTTTTGGATCTGTTACCCGATAAATACGGACGAGCCGTCACAATCCATTGGGCTTTCCGAATAGAATGGGATGGTGTTTACAACCCCGAAAACGGAGGTACAGCCAAAGAGATGAGGCGTAGGGCGAGGCTTAGCGAATCAGAAGAAGGCCTAGCAAAAACCGAACCGCCAAAGAGTGAGGTCGTCCAAACTGTCCAATTGGCAATGGCTCCGAAACGAGAAGAGGTTGCACCAAAGAAGGAGGCTATACCCAAGTGTATAGAGGAAGAGCCTCTCACAGTTGAGGAGCTGTTTAAGGTGTTCGACTACCACTTCCTCCATGCAATTTTGGATGGGGTCAAGGCCGGTGAAATAACGGCCGACCTGTTGCAGAAATTCACCAGAAACACTCCAAACGGCAAGCAAGGCGAAGCCCTCTACAAGGCATACCAGAAGTGGACACCCCAGAACATAAAAGAAAAGAAAACTGTCGCCGGCTTCATGAGGAATACTCTAGAAGCTGCCGGCTTCATCGTCTAGGCACCTACGGGTGCCTAGCTTTTATTTAGGGTACTTGAATTAAGAGCTGGCTCTAAAAATTTATTATTTAATAAAATTATTCCTGCCTCTTCTGCTGCACTTTCTATCGCTCTTCTATAAATAACCCAAGATGGTTTATCCTCATAGTAGAACTCAATCTCAGATATTTTGTTTTTCCTAATTTGCCCAACAATAATCTTCACCAATTCACCCAACCGATCTTCTTCTAAACGGTAATCGTAATATGGGATATTTTCTTGCCCTGATATAAGACCATATTTACCAGAGAGAAAAAATAGAGGGGGGCCAGATTTTTTTGCAAGAGCCTCAGCGAATGGGATATGCTTCCCCGTATATCTTTTGACAGCTGGAACCAGCCCTGGGGCTTCATCCTTATTTCGACTGCATATAGTACAAATAATCTTCATACCCATTATAGTTCCTTAAGAAGACTTAGGACCTCTCTGGCTTTTGGAGTCATATCACTAAGACTCAAAGCACCATCAATAGTAATCCAAGCAATTCCCGCCCCCTCTCCAAGTTTTATTTGGCAAAACTCATCAAAGGAAAAATCTATATAGTAGACTACAGAGCCATTTCCCCGACTAAGTTCGTGAATCTTTCCGTCATCAATTATGATACCCAACTCCTCTGATATTTCCCTTTTCAAAGTATCTAACTCATTTTTATCTACCCCATCTTCAAATCCACCACCGAAATGGTCCCACATATTTGGATCACTTGGTGCCTTAGAATCTCTTCTATGTATCCCCACATTCTTAGTTTTTTTGTCAAAAAGTATCCAACCAACACCTATGATATTTTG
>CAYUDP010000016.1:9326-13116 GCA_964443725.1 uncultured Candidatus Saccharibacteria bacterium | reverse complement strand
GCCATTATTTTTCCTACCGACATCACCCATTCTTCCATTCATTATTGCACCATCGTGAATGATGGTTGCAGAGACATTTGTACCAGACACAGTTCCTTGTACTCTCACAGTATCATTTACCAACACACTTGAGATTGAAGATGTCGCATTATTTTTTATAATCTTAGCATTTGTTGCATCCACTGCATAAATGACATTCGTTGAAGTTGAATTTGAAGTTGAAGTTCCACTCTTTAGAAGCTTGCCAGAGACAGATATAATATTGCCGTTTATGGCAGTGACTGTCCCGAAAACTCCTGGTTGTCTCATTGGCATTCCACGACCATTATTTTCCTTTTGTTCTCTGCCATCCTCCCCCCTCATCCCCATACCCTTTGACCAGTTTTGATTTTGATTCATTGATCCTGATTCAGCTGAGGCAAGTGGTACATATAGTGTACTTGCAAGTAGCGAACCAATCGCAAGAGAAGAGATAATAAACTTACTTTTATTTTTCATATGTTAATTAAATTTAACGTTTAATTTTTAGACACTACGATTTGGTGTCTGTTTAATATACGAGTGTGGTACCTCCATGGTTGCAAAATATTTGTTGTGTAATTTTCTCCTTGAAAATTACACAACTGACAAAATTAGGCCCTGAATTAAGCCAAAATTTATCAACATATTAAACTATTGACATATTTATACATTGGTGTAAGATACTTCAGTCGGACCTTGAAGGCCCGATTCAATCCCAAATGGGGGTTCCGAAAGGAGCCACCCACAAGGGGGAAACCAGTTCATCATACGAAAGGAAACCCATGAACACCACCCAGAACATCCGTACCTCCGGCATTCTGGCGATCGGGGCCGTGAGCCTCGCCGCCTTCTACAAGGGCAAGCCCCTGGACGCCGACAGCGACTTCAAGGCCACGACCGATATCGCAACCCACCCGGGCGCCACCCAGGACGGCACCGAGGTCCACTCGCTGAAGTCCGTCGAGGGCGAGATCAACGGCAAGAAGGTCTTCGGCGTCGTCGACGGCGAGACCGTCACCTTCTACGACGGCCCGAGCATGGAGGTGATGATGCACGGCAGCCTCAAGCGCCGCGGCTACCACATCAAGGGCAACTCGAACGCCCGCTACGACGGCGGCACCTGACGCCGGCCGGCAACGGCCAACCCCAAGGCAACCGCCTTGGGCCAACCGGCAGAGGAGCCTCGTCCAAGAGGTTAGGTTCCTCTGCCACACCCCGCTTTCGCGGGGTTTTTTATTTCCTCAAAACTAGAAAAGGTTCTGCTTCATATGGGTCAGGCCAAAATTCATACCCACTCCAATTGTTGGATTTTTTTATTATTTCTATAATATTTTCTCTTTGGTAAGAATCTGTTTCAATATATAAACTTCCTCCCTCTTTCAAAAAAGAAGCCCCATCACTTATTACCCTCTTCTGATAGAAGTATCCGTCTTCTTCGGCAAAAAAAGCCAAGTGTGGTTCATATTTGATCATATCAATATCAAGATCGTCTTTATATTTGTGAGCAATGTATGGGGGATTGGCAAAAATTGCATCATATTCCCCACTTAAACCAGAGAGTGCATCCGCCTCAAATATCTTCACCCTACCCTTATCTAGATTGTTTTCGGTGACTGTTTTTTCTATGCCCGGCAAAAGTTTGCCATCAAACTCTGTTATTTCAACAAAAGCCTTGGGAACATTTTTCAATACAGCAAGGCCCACACAACCAGACCCAGAAAAGGCATCATGAACCCTTAGTCTTTTATCTTTTGCATTTAACTCAGCTATAGCACGCTTAACCCAAAAAGCTGTCTCATCTCTTGGTATCATTGGTCGACAAGACAAATCCACCCTAACACCGAGAAAATCTTTATACCCCAATATATATGGCAATGGTTCATCATCGCGGAGCCTCTCGACATCTTTCAAAAATTCTAGTGACTTTACACCACTATATTTTTCTTCTAGTAAACGTGCCACATCGGCTTCAAATCCATACATACCTATTCCCCCAATATCCTCATCAAAGCAAGCTCGAGGGGGATATTCTTGTGTGAAGCAAAGTTTATTTCCTCAAAAGCCTTTAGTAATTCTGACAAAGTTTTTGAATTTATTTTTGTTTCTTTATTTTTTGATATGGCCTCCAAGACAGAAAAATCTTTTTCGCCATACTCATCTTTTATAGAAGGCAACATTTCTGGTGCAAATCGAATAAACAAAATAGATCTCACTCTCTCTATAAGAAGTTTGGTAAACATCTTCATATCGGCATTTTCCTCTATAGCATCATTTACTGCCACAAGCGCATTTGAGACGTTGTCCTCATCCAAACCTCTCAATACTTCATTTAGAAGTTCATGTCTCGGCGCACCGGAAATAAGTTCCACTTGGGAAAGAGATATTTTCTTCTCTTCCGAAGCAGATATCACTTTCTGCAAAATACTTTCCGAATCACGGAATGATCCATCACCCAAAAAAGCCACCAAATCTGCAGCATCTTTCTCAATCACATATCCCTCACCTTTTGCTACACTCTCAATCATCTCCTTCAAGAGCTTTTGTGTTGGTCTCTTAAATAGAAAAGTCTGACATCTTGAGACCACTGTCTCTGGTACCTTTTCAAGTTCTGTTGTAGCCAGAATAAATATTACATGCTTGGGTGGTTCCTCAAGAGTCTTCAAAAGAGCGTTCCATGCCTCTTTGGTCAACATGTGAGCCTCATCGAGTATATATATCTTGTATTTAGATTGATAGGGCATTGTGTGCACAGCTTCCCTGATAGCACGCACCTCATCAACGCCTCTATTTGAGGCAGCATCAATCTCATAAAGATCAGCAGAACTGCACCCGACACTCTCAGCAAAGATTCTCGCCACTGAGGTTTTCCCGGTACCACGAGAACCAGAAAAAAGGTATGCATGTCCTATATCTCCCTTTTTTATTGAAGATTCAAGAACTTTTACAATATGGTCCTGCCCTAATACATCAGCGAAAGAAGTTGGGCGATATTTGCGATATAAAGTTAGATCTGACATGGGGAATATTATAGCAGAGTGTTTAAATTTTCACCTCTTTTTAAAAATAGGTTTATTTCTTTTTCAACCTCTATACTATTTGAAGTCTCCATGAGCTTAATCCTTAGCTCCTTAGCCCCTGGGAATCCCTCAACATAAGCTCGGTAGTGTTTTTTCATCACTGAAAAACTCTTATGGCTACATAGTTCTTCAAATTTTTTTGTATGCTCAATCAGAACTTTAAGTTTCTCAATGTGAGATGGGTTTTTGTCAGAAAATAGCCATGGGTTACCAAAAATACCTCGCCCGATCATGACCCCATCAACCTTATACTTAGAAACTTTGTCTTTGGCATCATTTAAATCTTTTACATCTCCGTTACCTATTATAAGTGTGCCATTAGATATAGAATCTCTCAGCTTCAATACGTCTTCCATAAGTTCCCACTTAGCCTCAACTAAAGATAAGTCTTTCCTAGTTCGCATATGAACAGTGAGAGTGCTCACCTTCTCCTCTAAGATGTTTGATATCCAAGTCTCTATTTCATTTTTGTTGTAACCTATTCTAGTCTTTACTGAAACTGGCATATCCTTAGCTCCTTCCTTAGCAGCTTTTATTATTTCGCGAGCCAATTTTGGATTTTTTATTAGAGCAGCTCCAGCTCCCTGTTTTTCAACACTTTTGTCTGGACACCCCATATTGATATCAATCCCATCAAAACCAAGCTCTCTTACAATCTCAGTGGCTTTAAGGATTTTGTCAGGGTGCGAAGA
>CAYUDP010000016.1:5990-9226 GCA_964443725.1 uncultured Candidatus Saccharibacteria bacterium | reverse complement strand
AACCAAGCTCTCTTACAATCTCAGTGGCTTTAAGGATTTTGTCAGGGTGCGAAGAGAATATCTGAGCAACAATAGGCCTCTCGCTTTTATCAAAAATTAAATCTTTCGTTAGTACTTCTCGTCCAGGAGATAGCAGGCCATCAGCCGAAACAAATTCAGTCCACAGGACATCCGGCTTTCCGTATTTTGTGATAATCGCCCGGAAAGCCGAATCTGTCACATCAGCCATTGGTGCTAAGACAAAAAACGGCTTTTTTAATTTTGTCCAAAAAGTATCACTCATCGATGGGATGTTAGCACATTTTTAAAATACTATCTCTTTTTCGTTGTGGTTGACGTTTTGTTATGTGAGACTGAAGAAGTGTAGGGTTTTTCACTTTGTAATTTAACAGAGCTCGTCGAAGCCAGTGCCCCAAACTCACCAGCACTTGAAGTGCCAACTAAACCAACATTTGTTGGCTTGTAATAAACCTTCTCACCGAACCTGAGGTCTAAGTAGTCAAGTTGTATCGCCCCTTTACTATCTTTGTAAGTAAAATCATTTGAATTCATAATGGCCTTCAATTTATCTAGTACCATAGAATAATCATCCCCCAACATAAAAATAAGCTTGGTACCATTTTCAGTCGTCGCCGTCACAATGTTGTCTACCGAGACAACAACTTTAGGTATAAACACCTGTATGGACTTGGCATCATTTATCACCCCCCTCAAGCCTTTGTAGAGTCCGTCGTCCAAATATAAAGTGCCCAAGACTTCTCCTGTTGTTGATGAGTTCATAAAGCGAGTGTAGATAGTACCTGTGATTGTTGGAGCCTTTGCGAACCTAACACCCAGATCATCCATAAAATAACAATCATCAGAGTTTTCCACTCGACACCAGAGAGCGTCTGCTTGCCTTTCTTCCACCTTTACGTTGATCGATCTTAAACTTGAAATGGAAACATCAGATGTTCTTATCCTAGGGTCAGACTTAATAACCAATCCCTCTATATTGTCACTTGGATAAAAAAATATACTTCGCTTGGGGAAAATTAAATATTTGTATCCAGCGAGAGCCTCATTGGTGGCACTAATAACAATTTCTCTATCTACAGAAGTATTTCCAGAAACTGAAATAGAATCGATAGTAAAATACGAAAGCCTAGGGATAAAACAAAGTAGTAAAATCGTGAAGAAAAACAAAGCAGTTTTGATAAATCGGCTTTGAGTTTTCGCCCGTCTTTTTCTTCTTGCAACTTCTTCTGACAACCAAGGCGCTTTTTTATTTGTCGCCATCATTATTTTTAAAAAATTGGTTTACCTAGGAACTCTTTACCAACAAAAGGAACAAGAACCTTTGGAACTTTTATAGTACCGTCTTCCTGTTGATAATTTTCAATAAGAGAAATAAAAATTCTTGGGGAAGCAACAGCCGTGTTGTTCAGTGAGTGTGCAAATTTGAGAACTCCGTCGTCATCTCTATATCTAATATTAAGTCTTCTAGTTTGAAAGTCATGGAAGTATGACGATGAGTGAGTTTCTCGATATTTGTTCTCTGATGGAACCCAAGCCTCAATGTCATATTTTTTAACCTGACCTAACCCAAGATCCCCACCACAATTAACAACTATGTGATAAGGGATACCAAGAGCCTGCATAAACTCTTCAACGTTTCTGGTTAATTCTTCATGGAGTTCAACTGAGGTGGTGTGACTCGCCTCACAAAGCATAACTTGCTCAAATTTGAAAAATTCGTGCACTCTGTATATCCCCTTAGTGTCTTTTCCATGGCTTCCAGCCTCTCTTCTAAAACATGGTGAAAATGAAATAAATTTCGTTGGTAATTTATCTTTCGGTAATATCTCATCCATATAGTACCCCATAGTGGAAACCTCGGCTGTCCCCGCAAGGAAGTCTCCATCTTGAGTTTTATACAAGTCTTCTTCGCCCTGCGGTAAATACCCCGTCCCCATAAAACAGTTCCTCTTAACCATAGACGGAGCTAGAAGTGGGGTGAAGCCCTTATCTACAAAAAACTTAAAGGCAAATTGCCAAAGAGCAAAATTTAAAATCACAGCATCATTCTTCAAAAAATATCCCCGAAACCCAGCAACTTTTGCCCCACGGTCAAAATCAGCCATGTCTTGTTTTTCCAAAAGTTCAACCTGATTTCTCGGTGTGAAGCTAAATTTTGGAATCTCTCCCCAAGTTTTCACCTCAACATTCTGTGAGTCGTCCTCACCCTCTGGAACAGACATATCTGGAATATTTGGGACTCGAACCATCTGGAGTTGCCACTCTTTTATCACCTCGCGTAAGTTTTCTTCCTTTTCCTGGAGACTTTCTTTTATTTTTTTACTCTCATTTATAAGAGTTTCTCTTTGTGACGGATCACTTACCTGAGAAATTTTTGAAGCGTAGACATTTTGCTCGGCCCGCATTTTCTCTACCTCACCCAAAGCCTCCCTACGTTTGTCATCGGCCTTTATAAGATCCTCAACATTAAAATCTATCCTTTTTTTCTTGGCCCCAAGATCTATCAAGTCCTTATTTTCCCTTATAAAATTTATATCTAACATATATTTATATAAACAATCCTAAAAAGCGCCTTTCGGCCATGAATATCTTTTTTATGAGTATACTTTGAATAGGTTTTCTCGGCAAGAATCGCCCCGTGATATCATAGATATATATGGAGAGAGTGTTTGATACAAAAATACTTCCCAAAGAATCATTTCCACCACTTTTGTCTGAAATAAATGATCCCCCAAAAGAACTCTATTTTAGAGGCACAATACCCAAATTTGAAGATTATAAAATTCTTACAATAGTCGGATCGCGTCGGCTAACTGAATACGGCAAGCGGGTATGTGAAAAATTTATACCCGAGCTTAAGGGGTACCCTATAATAATAGTATCCGGTATGGCACTTGGAGTTGATAGCCTAGTGCACGAACTCGCCTTAAAAAATAAAATTATCACCATCGCCATACCCGGATCTGGACTAAATGACAACGTCTTGTATCCCAAAAGTAATTTCAGGCTCGCAAAAAGAATCATGGAGAATGAAGGACTGTTATTGTCCGAATACAAGCCCGACTTCAATGCCACCCAATGGAGCTTCCCAAGAAGAAACAGAATAATGGCAGGAATAAGCCACGCCACTCTTGTAATAGAAGCTGGTGAAAAATCCGGGACTCTTATCACGTCAAAACTTGCTACCGAATACAACCGAGATGTGTTTACAGTTCCGG
>CAYUDP010000016.1:0-5890 GCA_964443725.1 uncultured Candidatus Saccharibacteria bacterium | reverse complement strand
CTTATCACGTCAAAACTTGCTACCGAATACAACCGAGATGTGTTTACAGTTCCGGGTTCAATTTTTGACACAGCAAGAGCTGGCCCACATATGCTACTTAAACTCGGGGCCAAATTGATAGAAAATACAAGAGACATATTAGATGGACTAGGACTTGAAAGTAGTGAGACTCATTCGGGGCACGATTATTCAGATCTATCAGAAAATGAAATCCTCGTGATGGAGCACCTTGGGGAGCCTATTTCGAGAGAAGAATTATCCAATGCGATTAATCTTTCACAGAGTGATCTTGGTATGAGTTTATCCCTACTTGAATTAAGGGGCTTTATCAAAGAATCATTGGGTAAAATATACAAAATATAATTTAAAATTTCTTGTACACATTTGACAGCGATGGCTATAACATAGTACAAGAGTAAAAATATGCGTTTACTAATCGTCGAGTCACCATCAAAAGCAAAGACCATCGAAAAATATCTCGGTGGAGATTTTACTGTACGAGCGTCAGTTGGACATGTAAGAGATTTACCTAAGAGCAACAAGAAAGCAATCGACATAGAAGCCGGTTTCGTTCCCCACTACGAAATATCAAAGGGTAAAGAAAAAGTTATATCAGAGCTTAAAGATTTGGCTAAAAAATCATCAAAGATTTATCTCGCGACTGACCCGGATAGAGAAGGAGAAGCAATCGCTTGGCACGTCAAAGAAGCTTTGAAGCTAAAGAATCCAGATAGAATCGTTTTCCATGAGATTACAGAAGACGCTGTAAAAGAAGCTTTGAAATCTCCAAGAAAAATCGACATGAAATTGAAAGAGGCGCAAGAAGCAAGACGAGTTCTTGATAGACTTGTGGGGTATGACCTTTCCGGTCTTATCTGGAAAAAAGTTCGATATGGGCTCTCAGCTGGTCGCGTCCAATCCCCCGCTCTTAGAATAATAATGGAACGCGAGAGAGAAATAAGAGCGTTTAAAAGTGAAAAATATTGGGTTATTTCTGGTGATTTTAAAACAAAATCTGGAGAAAGCCTCACACTTACATGTGAGATTGAACCAAGAGATGAAAAAGAAAAAAATAAAATTGTAGATTCTGGCCGAAGCGGTGAATGGAAAGTCGTCGATGTAAATGGCACAGAGGCAAAACGCTCCCCCAAAGCTCCGTTTACAACTTCAACTCTTCAACAAACCGCATCTTCAAGACTTGGTTTTTCACCGTCTCGCACAATGCAAACTGCACAAAAACTCTATGAGGCTGGACATATAACTTACATGAGAACAGATAGCACAAACCTTTCTCAAGTAGCCATAACACAGATAGCAAGTGTTATCTCAAAAGAATTTGGCAAGGAATACCTAAACACCCAAGCATACAAGACAAAAAGTAAAAATGCTCAGGAGGCCCACGAGGCAGTAAGACCAACTCATATAGAAAAAAAATCAGCAGGAACTACAGATGATCAGAAAAAATTGTATACATTAATACGAGAGCGCACCCTCGCCTGCCAGATGGCGGATGCAAAAATTCTAAGAACAAAAATATCTGCCAACATAGACAAAGGTGGGATTCCTGATTTTTCAGCAAATGGATCGAGAGTGCTTTTCGACGGATGGTTAGTTGCTGACCCAAGATCAAGGGGAGAAGAAAACGAATTACCAAAAGTGGTACGTGGAGAAAACCTAAAATGTTTGGATATTCACGAGGACGAAAAGGAAACCCTGCCCCCACCAAGATACACTGAAGCCGGACTTATCAAGGAACTTGAAAAGAGAGGTATCGGAAGACCGTCTACTTACGCATCAATAATGCAAACACTCGAGGAAAGGGGCTACGTGGAGAAAGTCTCAAGAGCTCTTGTCCCAACTGATGTGGGAGATGTTGTTTCATCTTTTTTGGAAAAGAATTTTACAAAATATATAAGTGACGATTTTACTGCACTTATGGAAGATGAACTCGATGAAATAGCAAACGGAGAAAGAGAATATGTAAAAACCTTAAAAGATTTCTACGGGCCATTCAGTAAAGAAATAAAACAAAAAAGCAAAGATGCGGAAAAAATAACAAACTTAGGGCCCGCCGGAGACGAATTCAAGTGTCCCAAGTGCGGTAGTGATATGATAATAAAGCTCGGCAAATCTGGTAAATTTATGAGCTGTAATAGATATCCAGATTGTGATGGAGGGCGCACTATAGAGGGGAAAGAAATGGAGGGACCGAAAAATCTAGGAAGGAAGTGTCCTAAATGTAACGAGGGGGACCTGGTACTACGCGAAGGTAAATTTGGAACATTCATTTCCTGTGAAAGGTACCCAAAATGCAAATATATTGAAAATGATGAAGCCGAAGAGGCTAAAAAGAAAACTGGAGTTCAATGCCCAGAGTGTAAAAAAGGAGAAATGATGGAAAGAAGAGGAAGGTTTGGAATATTTTACTCATGTTCAAATTATCCTGATTGTAAACATGCGATAAAAGCCAAACCAACTGGAGCAACATGTAAATATTGTGGTTCACTAATGATGGAAGGTACAAAAACTATCCCAGAAAGATGCTCAAACAAAAATTGTGAAAATCATAATCCTCACAAACTAGGTAAAGAAAAGAAAGATAAAACTAAATAAAAAATCAAAAAGGGTGGCCAAAGACCACCCCCAAGGACTTGCGAACGAAATGAGTTCTCTAGGCCGGCAACAATACAGCGAGCCTTCCCAATATGAAAACCTCCCTTCTTTCTGGATCATAGACAGCGACCCGGCAGGATGTGATGCGACCCCTCTCAAAATCGACGAGGTCTATCCTGACCCGGAACTCCCTACTGACCGGTATTTGTCGTCTGAACTTCAGGGTGACATCCCGTAGTGTTGATCCTGCAGGAAAATAGCTGCCCACAAGACCGGTGATTATGCCGAAAATTGCAGACTTCGGCACGACTACATCCCTGAATCCAAGGTCTTTTGCCCTTTCGACATCATGATGAATGGGATTGTTATCCCCAAAAAAATCCACGACAGATCTCGCCACCTCGATCGGAATGGTGAAGCGTTCCAATAAAAGCACCCCCCGGGAGAATATGTCATGAGCTCTCCTAAGGTGACTCTCCTGATTTGGTGTTGCCACATGGGGACCCCCTCTCTCTATTTGAAAAAATTTAACTACAATGACCGCGCAGTTGCGAATTTCCCGTTAAGAAGTAAAATGGAAAAATATATGAATGTCAAGGAAATTATTTCCCTAATGGAATCACCAACTAAAGAAGATGTGGAACTCATCACGAAAGCTTTTAATTTTTCTTTTGAAGCCCACAAAAACCAAACTAGATACTCTGGGGAGCCTTATTTTGTTCACCTTTTTGAAACGGCCAAAAATCTAGCCGATCTTAAACTAGATGCCCATACCATATCAGCGGGCCTTCTACATGACACCATAGAAGACGCCACTGTGCCCGAAGAGACAATCCTCAACGAATTCGGCGAGGATATACTCTTTTTGATCAATGGCGTCACAAAACTCGGAAAACTAAAATACCGAGGAGCAGAAAGGCATGTCGGAAGCTTGAGGAAACTTTTCGTTGCAATGTCTCAGGATATTCGTGTACTTATAATAAAACTTACTGATCGTTTGCATAACATGCAGACACTTGAATTTGTTCCGAAAGAAAAGCAAAAGAGAATCGCCCTTGAAACACTAGAAATATACGCACCCCTCGCCCATAGACTAAGTATTTGGAAACTGGCACGCGAACTTGAAGACTTGGCCTTTCCATACACAAACCCAAATGAATACTCTCGAGTAAAAAGTATATTGAAACAAAAGACGCATGAAAATGAAGAGAGGTTGGAAAAAATCTTAAATAATATAAAAAAGGCTTTAGCTAAAGAAAATGTAACAAAATTTAAAACAGATTACAGAGTAAAAGGTCTATATTCTTTCTACAAAAAACTTGAGAGAAAAGATTGGAACGCTGACAACATATATGATATATGGGCAATAAGAATAATACTGCCCAATGAAAGCGACTGCTATAGGGTCCTTGGCATTATACATGGAAACTGGCGTCCCCTCCCTGGAAGAATAAAAGACTATATCGCCTTCCCGAAACCAAATGGTTATCGATCTCTACACACAACAATATTTACTGGCGATGGAAACATAATAGAAGTACAGATTCGCACAGAAGAAATGCACAAAGAAGCAGAATATGGTATCGCCAATCATCTGTCATACAAAGAGGGTGCCGGTAAAAAAATTCAAGAAGAAAATTTAAGATGGTTTCAAAAATTATTCTTTCCAAAAGTTGATCAAAATACCCAACCTAAAGAAAAAAAATATTTTGATAAACACAATAAACCTAGTGCACAGAAAAATGGCACTTCCGTTCCAGATTGGGTACACGATCTCGGCCTTGTTGAATACTCTGAAGAAAATGGAACACTACTCGACGATATTAAGAGTGATTTTGCGGAATATCGTGTCTTTGTCTTTACCCCACAAGGTGACGTTATAGACCTACCAGTAAACTCAAGTCCAATAGATTTTGCTTACGCGATCCACTCAGATATTGGTGATCATGTTTTCAGTGCAAAGGTTAATGGTAAGCTTGTCTCTTTAGACACACCTCTCCAAAACGGAGACATTGTAGAAATAGCAACAAAAGAATCTAGTAAACCAACAAGAAAGTGGTTAGACTTTGCAAAAACCACAGTTGCCAAAAGACACATAAGACAACTCCTTTCTATAAAAGAGTAGTTATCCTACCAGATATTTAAATTTTATAATAAAAAGAATCCCCCCTTGCGGGGGGGTGCGTCTTTCAACGCGGCGAGGGTGCTCAGAGGCGAGCCCCCTGGAAGGGCCGGCCACCGTCGCGCAGCATGTGCGGCTCGATGCCGATGGCCTCGGGCTCGGCGCCCAGGCCCTTGTGGTCCTTGTGGCCGCGGTAGAGAACACGCTCCGTCGCGAGGCCAGGGCCGACCATGCTCTTGTGGCCAGCAGTCAGGGTGACGTGCTCGCGTCCGGTCGTCAAGCCGCTTTCACCGGGCTTCTTGAAGTCGCGGGCGGGTTCGGCCGGCAGCTCGGCGTGGGCGGCAGCAGCAACGGCAGCGACGATCGGGGTGCAGAAGCCCAGGCCGGGGCGGGTGGCGGCGATGCGGGGGGTTCTCATGGCTTTCTCCCCTGTGTGGCGCTGGCGAAGTTACCAGCATATTTAGTCTATCTCACCATAAAAAAGTTGTAAAGTTATATAGTAAAATTACTAACAGAATACAACTCTTCTTCAGCTTTTTCTTTCTCCTCTCTTGAAGAATCGTCTAGTGGAGCGTCTCCTTGAATAGTATTCTCCGTAACAACACTTACATCCTCTGTGTTTGGTTCTGTTTTTTCTTCTTTGTCCACATCTTGAGGGAGGTTATCAGTTTCTATTTTAGAATTTTGTTGGCCAGCAATGAACCTGTTCATTAGAAGATTTGGGTCCTTTGCTTCATTGCTCTTCATATGATCAATAATCATATGCAAATCATCTGGGGAAAAGAAATCAATGGTTATTTTACCCCCGCTTTCTTTTCTTTCTATTCTAACCCTTGTCCCTAGAGACTCGGTTAATTTTTTCTCCATTTCCATCATCTCTGGGTCTATAAGTTCTTTCTTCCTAACCTTATCAGTTGCTATTCTCCTCGATATAGCCTCTGTCTCACGAACTGAAAGTTTTTTATATGTTATTTCTTTAAAAAGAGTCACCTGTTCCTCTGGTCGTTCTGAAAGCATGAGAAGTGGCCTTGTGTGTCCTTCTGATATTTTGCCAGATGAAAGTGCATCGAGCATCTCCTGTGGTAGGCTCAAAATTCTCAGTGTATTTGAAACGTATTCCCTACTCTTGCCAACCTTTTCAGCAATTTGAGTGTG
>CAYUDP010000015.1:0-13511 GCA_964443725.1 uncultured Candidatus Saccharibacteria bacterium | reverse complement strand
CTTGGGGTGCTTTCAATTGCGGGTACGGGTATTACCAACCAGATCTTTCAACTTCAGTAAAAACCCAGTGGGGGCATCGTCCCGCCTTGATGCCCAAGCCCTATAGTGACTTATGATCTTTCTCTCCAGACGGCTGAGTATGCGATCCCTTGGGAAGATTGAATCGGCAAACCAGATCATCTTACCCACAAGAGCTCGAGGTTTTTCTACTGGCAGACCCGACCTTGCCCGGAAAACTTCTATTTCCAAATCCTCAAGGTGTTTCCTACTGAGTCCGATCGCCCTCCGTGGATAACCGCCGTCTAACCTTTCCCGTTTGGCCCTCTCTCTAATCTCGGGAATTTTATAGTGTCCCCCACGCCTGTGTTCGCGCTCAGAGTAGTTTAACGAAGGACCGATACAGCCGAGAACCCTGCCCAACACAACAACAGGTCTCACCCTCCTATCAGCAATAACAGTCTTCCAGTGGTTCTCGAGAAAGCCTGCATTTCTCAATGCCCTACGAGCAACACTGACGGCATAGTGAATACTGTCAAGATTGTCTGCAAAGAAAAGCAAGTCATCAACATACCTGAAATACAGCGATCCTGTTTTCCCACGTATCTCCCTATCTATAAGGTGCTCACAGACCAGGTTAAAGAAATCGGGCGAGTTATTGGCACCATAATAAAGCCCATGGCGCTCGTTCGCGTAATACCTACGAACAATCTTCTCAACTTCTCTTCTTCCACCCATATGTGGCATAACTTTGGTAAGTATATCCACAAATTTACTGAACGATGTCTGACCAAATGCGTTGAAAATATCAATTTTGGCGACATACCTCAAGTTAACCACTTGTTGCCAAAATCGATCCGGGTTAAAGCCATCCACACAGGCGATTGCCGATTTAAATGCAACGTTCGGCTTACCAATACGTTCTCTAAGCAAGGCGCGAAACTTGGCATGAACTTCAGCCATTGCTTTGTTAGGTTCATAAGTGGTGCGGGTAAACTTCTTACCCCTCTTTTTAACTACTCTACGCCTCCGGAAGAAACAAGCTTCTTCCGGATTTGTATCCTTCGGAAAAAGCTCATCGTTCGGCATTTTCTGCCCTCCGTCATTTATCCATCACAAGTTTATATATATTTTGATTTTAGTCAAACAAAAACCCGCCACAAGGGCGGGGGTACTACATCTGACTACAATTTACAAGGGGGCCGGTGGGAGAAAGAATATACTTCCCTCTTGTAAGCGACGCTCCCATCGATATCCCGACAGAATGGCGCGAAAGCGGAGAATCGGACATCTGATTCCCCGCGAGCAACGGTTCGAGCACCCGAGTGCATTAGACGCACAAGCGACGATTGCGAGCTAGGTCGCTTCCACGACGGCTCTAAACGGCTTGCCTGCCTTCAACACAGCCGAGATACATCAAACGTGTGCACAAATCCGAAGCTCATGCGGAGGCCAAGGCCATGCCTCCTTCTGCGTAGCAGGGACCCTACTATACAGAGCTTCCCGACTCCCACCGGCAAGTCCCTAGATCTCTGGTCAGGCGTCAGCTCATTTCACCTGCCTTAGGGGCTTATAAAAAAGACTATCACACAATCTTTTGTTGTAAAGTCTATAAGTTTAAAACTAATTTAAAATACAATCACAAAATTAAAAAACAATTTCTCTCGATTACAGAATAATTAAAGACTGAGAAATCTCCCTCTGTCTTTAATTATTCTGTGCCCTCGGCAGGAATCGGGGTCAAGTTTCTAAGTTCAGACTTCGTCATTCTGACTCGTCTTCACTAAGAACTTCCTCCCCGGACTCGCCTGTCCTTCGTTTAACTCAGGACATGGCTCCGTCTTTCGATTCTGCACGGAAGCAAAGCAGTTTGCTTCCTCTCGAGCCAAAATACAAAAACACCCTTACGGGTGTTTTTGTATTTGTGCCCTCGGCAGGAATCGAACCTACATCTACTCCTTAGGACGGAGCTGTTCTATCCATTGAACTACGGGGGCAAGGATAGGTATGGCCTAATATAGCACAACACCACCTTTTTATTAAGGTGGTGTTGTAAAAGATGTCTTTGACTATTTAACTTTATATACCCAAAGCCTCAGAAAGTGCATTCTGGTCAAAACCCACTATCATCTTCCCATCTATTTCTATGACTGGCACCCCCCTCTGTCCGCTTCTTGAAATCATATCTTCCCTTTTAACAAGATCAGAAGCCACGTCAAACTCTTCATACTTTACATCGTGTGCATCAAAGAAATCTTTGGCCAACTTACAATACATGCAAGTTGGCGTACTATATATACTTACTTTTGCCATATTTTTTATTTTAGTGAACGCGAAAAATCGCCATTACAATAGACTGCCATTATAGCACAAAACAAAACTGCAACCACCTCAATTAATAGTCTAACGCTACGTCGTCACTCGGAAATGTTCGAGTAAACTCGACATTTCACTCGTTCCTAGTGCGGGTAAGACAAGCTTTCCGCTACGTCGTCGTTCGGAAATGTTCGAGTAAACTCGACATTTCTCTCACTCCTAGTGCGGGTAGGGAGAATCGGGGTCAAGTTTCTAAGTTCAGACTTCGTCATTCTGACTCGTCTTCACTAAGAACTTCCTCCCCGGACTCGCCTGTCCTTCGTAAAACTCAGGACATGGCTCCGTCTTTCGATTCTCCACGAAAACCAAGCAGTTGGTTTTCTCTTCCCCTCAATTGTAAAAACACCCGAAAGGGTGTTTTTACAATTGTGCGGGTAGGGAGAATCGAACTCCCGTCTGTTGCTTGGGAAGCAACCATCCTACCACTAAACGATACCCGCAATAACAAAGATAAGATTACCAAAACTTCAAGCCAAATCAAGCTACCACTACTTGAACAAATTGATCACACTGTCAAAAAACCAACTAATCGAAGATATTACTTGTGCCAAACTCCCCGTTGCAAAAGGTCTGAAACCGTCATCTTTCTTATTACTACCATCATCTGAAACAAGGACGATCACCTTTTCGCCACCTCTCGACACATTGAATCTTTCCCTCAACTCCTTCTCCTCACCAAAGGGAGATGACATGTCTGATATCTTCCCCTCCAAAAAGACTTTTTGTTTTTCAAGTTCAGAAATTTTTTGGACATATTGATTTCTTTTTGATGAAGCCTCTTCATAGCCAACCTTATAAAGCGCATATAGAGCTTTTCCTGAAAAGAATATAAAAACGAGTAGTAGCAAAATACTGATTTTTGAATAAAGGTATTTGTTTACCTCTCGCTTTCTTGATAATAACCTTGCCATAAGAATATTATACACTAGCCAAAGCTCCAAAATTTGCTAGGATAATCCACAATATGCTACTAAACAGAAAACACAGGAGAATCATAAATATTGTCTGGGCAATCCTTGCTATATTTGTGATATTGGGAATGGTCTTATTCTCAGTCGCAGCCCTATTCGTAAAATAACAAAAACACGGAGTTTTCATCCGTGTTTTTGTATTTCTAATTGTTATTTCCACCCCTCATCATCTTCAGAAATACTTCTTGAGGTATATTTACTCTACCCCGCTCCTTTAGTTTCTCTTTACCTTTCTTCTGCTTTTCCCAAAGCTTTCTTTTTCGGGTAATATCCCCACCATAGAGATTTATAGTCACATTCTTCTTGAGAGCGGCAATGGTTCGAGAAGATATAATCCTCCCCAACGCCCTCCCCTGTATCTTCGTAGTAAAAAGTTGTTTTGGAAGAATTGAATGCAACTTTTCAACCGCCTTTTCAGCCTCTTCCTCAACCCTCATTCTTGAAACAACCCTTGCAAACGCTGGTACGGGCTCCTCAGCCACTAGAAGCTCAAGCTTTACGACGTCTGCCGGCCTCATACCGATAGTCTCATAGGAAAGCGAAGCAAAGCCGGAAGAAACGCTTTTCAATTCATCGAAAAAATTCCTCATAAGCTCCCTCAAAGGCATCATCATGTTTACCCTCGCCCTATCTTCACCGAAATTTTCGGTATCGCCTAGTTCAGCTTCATGATAATAAGAAAGTTGTATTATGTCCCCAATATATTTCTGGGGAGTTATTATAATCAAATGAACCCACGGTTCCTCAACTGACTGAACAAGCCCATATTCAGGAAAAAGCGACGGCGTGTATATTCTCTCTTTTTTCCCACCTCTTAGAACAACATCATAAATAATAGAAGGTGTTGTGACGATAAGAGATAGGTTGAACTCACGTTTCAATCTCTCGGATATTATTTCGAGATGAAGCATACCAAGGAAACCACATCTGAACCCTCGCCCAAGTGTCCCGGAGTTCTCTTCTTCGAAGGTAAGAGATGAATCTGAAAGCCTCAATCTATCCAGTGCTTGTCTCAAACCATCAAAATCATCCTGACTTTCTGGATAAACGGATGCCCACACAACTGGACGTGGGTTTAGATATCCATGCAAGGCGGGCAAGGGGGCCTTGAGATCAGAAACTGTGTCTCCAACAGAGGCTATACCAGGACGCTTTATGCCGGTCACTATATAACCTATTTCTCCTGCAGAAATCTTATCAGTTGCCTTCTGCTCTGGAGCAAAGACCCCGACTTCCATAGTCTGGAATTTCTCATTGGCTGCCAAAAGCTTCAGATAATCTGCCCTACCCACTTCTCCATCAAACATGCGACAATAGAGAACTATCCCTTGATGGTTGGAGTACTGAAAATCGAACACAAGGGCCCTCATGGAGGCGCTCTCCCCAAATTCACTTTTCGGTGCGGGTATTTGCTCGATAATAGTCTTGAGCAAAAGTTCAACCCCTTCTCCAGTTTTTCCGGATGTTTCTATTATTTCTTCTCTCTTACAATTAAGGAGTTTTACAATTTCATCTTTCACCTCTTCCACGTTTGCGATTGGTGAATCCACTTTAGATAATACTGGGATTATAGTAAGGTCAGCCTCCTTTGCCATAGCAAGGACAGATAATGTCTGGGCCTGAACCCCTTGAGTGGCATCAACGAGAAGAAGCGTCCCTTCGACTGCCTTGATAGCTCGCGATACCTCATATGCAAAATCAATGTGCCCAGGAGTATCAATAAGATTCAATATATATTCCTCTCCACCAAGAGAATATTTCATTCGAACAGGTTGCATCTTGATGGTAATACCACGTTCACGTTCAAGCTCCATAGAATCTAAGACCTGTTCTTTCATCCGGCGCTTTTCAATCGTCCCCGTAAATTCCAAAAGCCTGTCGGCCAAAGTCGACTTACCATGGTCAATATGCGCAATAATAGAAAAATTGCGTATGTTTTTCATACCTTAAATTTAATACTAGCACGCCACTACTACTATTGACAAATATACTAATATATGATAGTATCCCAGTCAGAAAGGAGGTCCACATGCTCCCTTTCCGAATACGGAGCTGAAGATCAACACCGGTCAGGGGCTAGCGCTCTAGCCCCTGACTACAGAAATCCCCCGCAGAAACCTGAAAGGGCGGATGCATAACGGGGGCGACAATCCCGAGTCATTACTCGGGAGACCGGCCGGGGACACGGGTTGGAGGTCCGTACGAGCACCATCTCAAGTGCAACGTCGCACAAGAGGTCGCGCAAGTTGACACTCCTCCCTACCCACAAAGGGCCAAAATCCCAACCACAGGATTAAAAAGAAAGTGGTGCGCCAAGGAATCCAGCGCAAAGTACGGAAACAGACCATGGGGTCGGGCCCGCACAATGGCCCGACCCCTTTTTTATATTGACAAAAGTATTTTTATATGATATAAATAGAATGTTCCAAACAACAGGAGGGAATCATGGAAACGAAACTGGTTGGCATAATGGTGATTGCCCTCGGGCTCACCATTTATGCCCTGGGCATCGTGGTTAGCCTACTCCTCTTCATGGAGAGGAGGAAGGAATTCGGCAAGGGGGAAACCCCAGAGCCGGCAGTCAGCAAATTCCGCGAGAGGGTGTGCTCCACCCTCATCGTCGGTGGAAGCATCCTCATCGCCGCCGGAATCAAGTTCTTCTGAGTCCGGCCGGCCACAACCAAGGCCCGCACCCTACATGGGGGCGGGCCTTTAAACTATCCCTCCTGAGGTGGTATAACCTCCTCTCTTCTAAACTTCGCCCTTAGAGCTTTAGATATTTCCCTAAATTCTTCATTCCTGAGAAGGTAGAAGCTAAGTGCTGTAACAAAAAGTCCCACTACCCCACCAAAAAATCCCTGGTAAAGAACCTGCGAAACTTTTGTCAATTCTGAATTACCGAAAAATATACTTAGAGCAAGATACGCCCCAAATCCACCCAAGACCGAAGAAAAGGCGCTCTGCCAAAAAGTTTTTCCAAGCCCAATGATTTTGACCTCAAAATCACTTTTTAATAATCTGATAAAAACAAAAGTCGAAACTATCGATCCAAGAGAATATGAGAGTGGCAAAATTATCACTTCTCTACCTAAAACACCCCCAACCTTAAGCATGCTATACACAAAATCAAGAACTGTAGCAAAAGTATCCTTAAAAATAATCGGAACGAAGGCAAAAACAAGGGTTATCACGCCACCTAAAATAGAAACATAAAGCGGTCTAGAATTCCGTCTAGTGGCATAGTATGTCCTAACAAAGACCTGTGACAAAGACTGGCTAACCGACGAGATTACAAAAAGAGCAAGACAAGCAGCCGTCAACTTCGTGTCTGTCCAAGAGAAAGCTCCCGTACCAAGAGCAAGGCGTACAATATACGCCCTCAACACTATAAAAAGCGAAATGGCAGGCATCGACCAAAAAATAATATGTCTAAGTGATGCTGACAATTGAACTGCAAATTTTTCACTGTCTCCAAGTGAAAACGACCTCGAGAGAATCGGGAACGTTGCAACGGCGTAAGAAGCTCCGATTATTGCAAGCGGTATAGACTGCAAGTTCATGGCAAAAGTGAGTACGGTTATTGAACCAACTGACAAAAAAGAAGCCAGAGAAACCAAAACTGTAAAAACTATCTGACTAAAAGATAGCGCTACGGCCCGAGGAAAAGCAAGCAGGATAACTTTTTTCACATCACCCCAGAATATTTTAAAAGACAAACTCGGTAAAAAATTCTCTCTTATAGCAAGTGGTACCTGGACAAGAAGATGCATCAAGGCACCCAAAACAACACCAAAAGCAAGTCCTGATAAAGCACCAGTTTTTTGGTAAAAGAAGACGATACCGATTATTATTCCGACATTGTAGAGAAGTGGGCTAAGTGCGTAAAAATAATATTTCTGGTAAGACTGACTTATCGCGCCCAAAAGGGACGACAGACTTAGCAAAAATGGCGACAAGAGAAGTATCCTCATAAGCTCGACCAAAGTCCCCCCAAATTCACTATTTGCAATCTTAGGAAACAACATCAAGGCCAGATTGGGAGCAAAAATGAAAGCTAAGATGCTTGTTGGTAAAAGCAGAAAGAAAGTAAAAGAGAATATTGTCGTCGCAAATTGCCGGACCTTCTCTTTGCCATGTTCTGATTTTTCTGTAATTATCGGTATCAAAACCGCAAGAGAGAGAAGTGAGGCTAAAATAGCATATATAAGATCCTGCACCCTAAAAGCAGCATAATAAGTATCAAGTGCCATCCCCGCCCCCAAATAGTGAGCAAACATCCTGTCTCTAAATAGAGCAAGAAACTGTGACAAAAGAGAAGACAAAGCAAGGATGTACGCAGCGTGATGAACACTTAGTACATCCCTACCTAAAAATTCATACACTCGCCGCATCATATGTCTTGGCGGCTGATTAATTAGTTTCTTTCAGAAACGGGAAGCTTCTTCCTCTTTTCTGGTTTATTGTCTGGAGGAGCGACCTTTGCAAATGGATCTTTACCAGCAGTTAAGTTATCGAGGATTGACTTTACTTCTTGGTTATCGGGATTTGTTTTCCTTAGATCAGTAAATTGGTTTATGGCTTTCTCATTTTCCCCAGTATAAGCATAGCTAAGCCCCAAGAAATATTTCGCATTCGCAAAGTCTGGCCTTATTGAGACTGAGTTTTCAAGTGATTTTACAGCAGCAGCATAATCTTTGTTGCTATATTGCAAGAATCCCAGCTGGAAGTAGATGTTTGCATCCCCTTGAGTCAGAGCGGCAGTATCTTGTAGGGACTTTATTGCCTTCTCTGTATTGCCCTCGGTTATTTCAATCTGAGCCAAAAGGTAAGTTGCGTCAGTATAATTACTCTTTAGGGCCAAAGCTTGTTTCAAATACCCACGAGCTGATTCGTAATTTTTCTTAAAGACTTCAAGTTGGGCAAGAGAAAGAGGAATACTCGGGTTAGTTGGATTGACAGCCATCGCTGAAGTAAGACTCTCCTTGGCCTTCTTATAAGCCTCATCAGCATATGGCAATGGGAACGGCACAACCGAAGCATAGACATTTGCCAATGCCAAATGATTTTGATAATTACTACCATCTATTGCAACAGCTTGCCCAGCGCTTATTACAGCTTTCTTTAGAGCTTCTTCAAATTGGGCGTATTTCTTTTGTAATTCATCTTTTGGAACATCAGCCTGATTTAGAATACTATTCATCCTAGTCAAATAGACTTGCGATAGAGTTCTATAGAAACTATCATTCTGTTCGAAAGTTGCAGCACTAAGAACACTCATCTCGGCCTTATCCAAGTTTCCATCTTGAGCATAAGCAAGCATTGCCCTATTGAATACCATATAGGACAACAATCTTTGTCCAGAGAAGTATATTCCGATCGCAGAGACAATGATGAGCACAATTGACAAGAGGCTCATGGCGAAGTTATTTGCTGGATTATTTCCGAAAGTAATCGTCTTTTCTTTAACAATACCCTCAAGTGATAACGCAGTCACAAAAAGTCCAGTCATAAGGAAAGCCATTAGAAATGCAATCGTTGTTGGCGTATAGAAAATATTGACCAACCAGAAATAAGTAGCACTCACAAATGACGACACGGCTAGATAGTGGTGGCTTGCTTCTGCGTTTATTTTTCTCATTCCACGTATACCCTCGAAGAAATAGACAAACAAGAAAATAATCCAAAACAGACCTCCGAGTGCCCCCAAAGTAACAAGCGCTGATGGAATGGTTCCGGCACCTGAATTGAAGTCTATGTTCCAGAACATTGTATTATTCACGTCGCTTGGCTTGTAAAGTGACCATTGGTTAGCAAAATGATTCGGACCAGCACCAAATACTGGCTTACTAGCTAGAGTATTGCTGGCAATCTGCATTGTTGTAGCCCAAGTTAATCTCACTTCAGCCTGTCTAATGTTTAACTTGTCTAAAACATATGTTGGAACCGATGTTGAATACATGAAGACAATTCCGACCAAAATAACAAACAGTGGTTCAAAGATAACTTTCTTCATCTTTGGATGACCATCACCCTTAACACGTGCAAAAGATAGAGAATAAACGAGACTTGCAAGTGCGAAGAATCCGACCAAATACCAAAGTATATTTAGATTAACGACAGCAAGAAGTATTGTGCCCAAAACGAGACAAACTCTTAGAATTGTTTTCCAGAAACTGTTTGAATCCAAAGCTTGGATAGAAATCAAGGACAAAATAACCATAAACCCAGCAAAAACACCGAAATCATTCCATCCACCAATCAAGTTTGAGACTCGAGAATTAAATACCCCCATAGATAAGAAATCCGCCCCACCGAAGAGTCTAATAACCCAAAATAGAGCCACAACAAGGAAAGAGAATATAACTGACAAATACACCCCAAAGGCGGCTTGCTTTGATTTTATTATCATTGTCGGCAATAGAGCCAAAATGAAAGCAATAAGGACAGCCAGAGCTGTGTCCATTTCGAAACCCATCCCAACTAGAGACAGCATTTTCCCTTTAGAAAATAGAGATGCGACTATATAAACTATCGGCAATAGAGCAAGAGTAAACATCGTCCAGCTTTTCGGAAAGCTGACTTTACCATCATTTATTATCTGAACCAAAAGGACAATAAAAGTAGCCAAGACACCCACAAATGCCAAGAATCCTTTAGCGAACTGTAGTGTTATTGAGCCACCAGGGATGAAAAATATTGGTAGCAGAAAAATAAGGGCCATTAGTACAAGACCAGTACCACGGCTTAGAAATCCCATCTTACTTAAATTATGTTCCATAAATATCGGAGATTGTTAATTAACTAACATTAATAATGCCGAAAGTTTTAAGACTTTTCAGACATAAGTATATAGGAATAGCCCATCTAAGCAAAGAGGAAAATGAAAAAACCATCCGTTGACCGAATGGTTTTTTCATTTTGAAATTCTTCGCTATTAAGCCGAATTCTGTCCCCCGAGAAAATCTCGGATGAATGATCATTTATCTGTGCCATTTGTTACCAAATAGCTATAGCGGCACTCCGAAAATACAAGTATTTTCGGCACGGCCTTGCACACAAGTAAGGATTTTGCCGTTTCAAATCCTACGTTGCCGTAGGATCTAACCCAAATGGGTCCCCTATCCTTTCGGAATCAGGCGTCTCTGTTCGCACCTCTCGCCTTGCGGCGGATGGGTATTACCCACTACCGTCTTTCCCAAAACAAATCGGGAGTGTGTTCGGACTTTCCTCCCCAATAAAATTGGAGCGATCATTTTGCGAAGAACTCTTCTGATTATAACACATTTTTAATATAAAAACAACAGGCGGAGGGGACTTTTCCCTTCCGCCTTATTCCACGAGGACGCCGTAACGTGGTTCTTTTTTCTTCGGGCGCATTATGGAGTAGATCATGGGGCCATAAGACCGTTCAAAATACTTTGCATAGTCCCCAAGCTCCATGACAACCAAATCTCCCCCGGGACCAAGAACATTTAGGCTATACCCGAAACCCACATACACAGCAACATGGAGAAACATATTCCTGTTCTTAGCGTCAAAGAAAAAGACACAGTCATTCACCCCTATCTTGTCCACCTTTACGAACTCCCAGTACTTCAGAAGATCAGAAATAAGGTTGGGTTCAACCCCGTTCGCCAGATTCGCAAACGAATAGCAGTCAAAAAACAAATCCGGCTCAGTAAAACAATTGCGGAGAAAGAACTGCACGGCGGACAAAACCCCATCAGAAACTTGAAGTTTTTTTATCCGGCCCCCCTTCGTCTCTAGTGCGATTTCCACATTATCTGCTACGCAACGAGAAAGTCTCAAAAGTGGGGCTACCTTTTCACCATCCACATACACATGGAAAGGGTTGATAGCATACCTAAACCCGTCCCTGTCCTCGAAAAATACCCTTCGCCTCTTTGCTAAAAGAGTTATATTGGTCATAGTTGACCCTCCGATAATTTGACTACCAGCATTTGAACACAATTTTTATAAATTATCAACTAGAATAAGCTCTGCTATTCTTATAGTATTTTATCTTTCGTCAACAGGGAGTTTGAGAAATGAACGACCATGTCAATGAATTTGTAGTGCCCGAGGAACGCAGTCTGGTGGAATCCGCATTCGTTCTCATTTTGTTCGAAACCCTGCAGGGGCTCGAACCCAGATTCACGAAGGCAAAGAGAGCCATCGACGAGGGGCTCATCCGCATCAACCCAGATCACGGCACTTGGGGACAAGCTGGAGCCAAGTACAGCCCGACAGAGATCGGAAAAGCCCCCCTATCTGGTCCAAGCAATACGTTTGAAGATGGAGACATCGTCTTTCTCGGGATCGAAGGTAATTACGCTCACATGAACGAAGCCCTCCAAGTGGCACTCGAGTTCATGAGCAATCGGATCTGTTTGCCTTGGGGGGTGATCGACCCAGATTAACCCCCCCGAAGACGAAAAAACCGGCGCATGCGCCGGTTTTTCCTTTGATATGTATCTTTTATATTTCGCAAACCCCACCTACACAAGCCAATTCTTTGGCTCCCTGAGTTTCGTCTTGCCTTTCATAGATAACTATCTTTGAAAAATCAATCTCTGGGATATCCTTTATCATTTCGTTGTACCTCTTTTCGTCTATCTCTTCATATGGAGCGAGTTTATAGACATGTTCAGATCTTGGAAGGAAAGACAATCCCCCAACCATATCCCAATTTTCATAGACCCAGTTACCGGTACTTATCCATTCATCTTCCCCTACCGAAACTGTGATTGATGGGTTGTGCTCGGTATAGTTTTGCTTCATCATTTTCCAATATTCAAGTTGTTCAAGAGCTGACAAATCATCCCTATACTTAACAGACCCTGGCGCTTTGACTGGAAACTCAAGAACATATGTATGTGCTGTGTCTATATTCTGCCCAACCTCAGGATAATACGGCAAACCCTGTTCTTTCAACATTTCAAATAGCGGGTCTGTCGCTGAAATTCTAATACGTCTTATATAGAACTTTGCATGTCTTGGGTGCATTCCAGAAGAAGCATCAACGAGTTGAGAAACTGTTCCGGATGGTTTGACACACGTGACGGCGGCCGATGGCTTAACCTTAAATCTTTTTGCATATTCAGAATTAACTGACACAGCTTCTTCCCTCATCTTCTTTAGAATTTTTTCATTTCTTACATTATCGCAGTCCCACTGCCCAGTGATAGAGACCCCCAAAAGCCTTTCTTCTTCACAATTCTCTTTCCACTCTGAAGAGAGATACTCGAAATTTGTAAGAGTTGACTGATATGTACCAAGAATTGAAGCTAGTCTTGTTTTTCTCAATAATTCTTTTTCGGTGTCCTTCTCGCGGGCAATGACCTCAGTTAGATTACAAAACTGCTTTGAACGTAAAAATATTTCTCCACAAGGATTGGTCCCGACACGTGAAGCGTGTTCACCCATTTTTTTCCACCTTCTCTCTGGGAATTGTTTGTCGAGAGACCCGCGATTGAATATTCCTCTTTCACCTGATCCAGACTTTGCAAGAGACAACCACTCCTCCATAAACTCAACTGCTGATGGTTTCTCGTTATATATAGCAGAATTATTAGCAAGCGATCTCTGTGGAGTTGTAAAATAGAACTGACCATCCTTTGCATGACGCATCTCCTCATCATCCAAATCAGATAGAGATATGAGAGCGGTTCTTCTAACTCCACCCATAACAACGACATCTCCAATCTTACAGACAATATCATGAACATCTATATTCCTGAGACGCTTTCCTTGTCTCGACAGAAGTTTCATTTTTGAAAAATCGAGCAATTCTCTAAGTGGATCAGGACCAGATGCTCGACCTCCCATTGTCATAAGCCTTGCCCCTTTTGGTCTAATATCAGAATAATCAAAGTCTATATCCTTACCGTTAAACCATGTTTCTAAACCTAAAGTGAGAGCATCTGCCCAACCAGTCTTATCATCTACAACTTTATGTGTTTTTTCCTTTTTTCCCGTCTGTCTTTTTATTATTGGAAACTGTTGCGCAGTCTCTGTCTCAACTGAAAATCCAACCCCACATCCTGACATAGCTAGATACATTATTTCGGCCAAATCTTTAGCAGAAGTTGGAGCGACATATGAGCAGTTATAAGCTGTCACATTTGACCTTCTGGCAGCCTTACCGGCACTCCACATGAGACGCAT
>CAYUDP010000014.1:2560-15281 GCA_964443725.1 uncultured Candidatus Saccharibacteria bacterium | reverse complement strand
ACCTTTTTATTGGTAATTTCATTGTATGCTAGTATTGCCATAATGTTTCGTATTCTAACCAATTTTAGAAAAAAATAAAGGGGGTTATTTTTTTGAAACCTTTTGACCCTACTCAAGTGTTTTGTAGTCAAAAGGTTGTGCCGTGTTAAAATACCCATGTTTATAGGGCTAGACGGTAATATTACAAAAAAGTGGAAAATTACAACGAAAAGAGAGATGAAGATCTGATAAGAATTTCAAGAGATGATCCTAGGGCTTTTGAGGTTTTGATATTACGCTATGAAGCGCCATTTTTTAGAAAAGCCGTGGGTGTTATGAGAGATGATTCGGCTGCTAAGGATGCGGTTCAGGACGCCTTGGTGAAGATCTATCTTAATGCTCTAAAATTTCAAGATAATGGTGAGGGATCTTTCAAGGCGTGGGGGTACAGAGTTCTTATGAATACCTTGTTTACTGCTTATAAGAAGAGAAAGGATAAAAGTACTGAGGAATTTGATGAGGTCTTTGCCGAGATTATCCCAGACGCATATGAAGATGGGTCTAGACACAACAAAGAACTTGCAGACTATATAAACTCTGTTTTAAAAAGAATGCCAGAGAATTTTTCAAAAGTTTTAGTAAAATTCTTTTTGGAAGATAAGAGTCAGGAGCAGATTGCTGAGGAAGAGGGGTTGTCACTATCAGCAGTGAAGACAAGAGTTTATAGAGCCAAAGAGGCCTTTAGAAACGTTGGAATTAAATTTTAATAATATGAATAATGAAAAAAGCAAAATATACACGAACGTAATGGGTAGGATATTGTTTATTTATTACTTAAACAAAATTCTTAACTCAAATAGCCTTTGGGTAGGACTATCTATTGGTGCCCTCACTCTTATTTCTTATAAGGTATCTGTTGTTAATGTGTTTGAAAATATGAGAGGAATAAGTGGTGTTTTTGATTTTGTAAATTTTGTTAGTACAGCTTTCTTTAGGACCGATTTTGTCGTTGAAACTATGACTCTTGTTTTTGTTTTTTCACTAGGGGCTTTTTGTGCCAGATTAATATCGAGAACATCTAGAAGTAGAGAGTTTGGGTATTAAAACTAAAAACTCCCCACAGTATGGGGAGTTTTTAGTTTTTATTGTTCCTCTTTGAATTTTTGTCTTATCAGCTTTAATATTTCTTTTTCCACAGGAGGGTTTTCTTTTAAGAAGGTTCTGGTTGCATCATAACCTCGCCCCATCTTTACTTCTCCATATGAGTAGGAAGACCCACTTTTTTGGATGAGTCCATATTTTTCTCCCAAGGCTATAACTTCTCCTTCTCTTGATATACCTTCGCCATGCATCAAGTCAAACTCTGTAGCCTTGAATGGTGCAGCAACCTTGTTTTTTACGATTTTTACTCTGACTCTTCCTCCTACAACCTCATCTCCCTTTTTTATTGAGGCAATGCGTCTTATGTCTAGTCTTACTGACGTATAGAATTTCAAAGCTTTCCCTCCTGGAGTTGTCTCGGGATTGCCGAACATAACACCAATCTGCATTCTTATTTGGTTTATAAAAATAACAACGGTTTTTGTTTTGTCGACAATGGCTGTTAGTTTACGCAGGGCCTGACTCATTAGTCTGGCTTGTTTTCCTACATGATGGGCTCCCATATCTCCCTCTATTTCATCTCTTGGGGTGAGGGCGGCAACGGAATCTATTACAATGACATCTACTTTTCCAGATCTAACGAGACTTTCAACTATTTCAAGTCCTTGTTCTCCTGACTCTGGTTGAGAGATCAATAGCTCGTCTATGTTTACTCCAAGTTTCTTTGAATATTCAGGGTCCATAGCGTGTTCAGCGTCTATGTAGGCACAAATTCCTCCTTGTTTTTGGGCTTCAGCAATAGCATGAAGAGCTAGAGTTGTTTTACCGGATGATTCTGGGCCGAATATTTCTATTATTCTTCCTCTTGGGTATCCTCCAATGCCTAAGGCATGATCAAGTCCTAAAGACCCAGAGGGGATTGCTTCTATGTCGACTCTAGGTTTGTCACCGAGTTTCATTATTGCCTCATCGCCGAACTTGGTTTTGATCGCTGAAATCGCGGCTTCTATTGCCCTGAAATCTTTCTTTCCGTCTTTTTCGTCCCTAGTTTCAACAGCTTCTTTTTTTGCTTTTTTTGCCATATTTTTATTTTATTGATAAACAAGTTCTAGACGCTTTTCTATTTTTCTTTTAAAGCGATCGTAGGCTTTGATTGAGATTATATTATAGCCGTATGATAGCAACAATGTCTCCTTGAAATTTCCATTATTATCGACATAAATTTGTCGATCATTTAACGTTATAAATGATATGTTTTTTGCTATCCCTGTTATGGATATGAGGGATTTGCTCAAGGTTTCACCATTTTTAGGCTCGGTTATTTCTATTTCTGGGCCTTTTATTAGGGTTTTTGAGCTGATTAGGCCATAACCAATCGCAATAATACTTATCGCTATTATAACGGCGATTTTCAGACTTTTGTTGGTAAAAGGCATAATTTATACAGTTTCTGTTGATCTGAAGTCGTCCTCGTTTTCGTCTGATGTTTCTTCTCCATACCCATCACCTTTTTCTAAGACTTCTCTTGGCTTTGCACCGTCTGCTGGGCCTATTACCCCTTTTTCTTCCAAGATATCCATAATCCTAGCTGCTCTCGCATATCCAACGCGTAGTCTTCTTTGCAGGTATGAAGTCGAGGCTTTTCCAGCTTTCATTACTATTTCTCTTGCTTCCTCGTATAAATCATCATCAGCCTCTCCATCATCCTCGTCTTCGATTGATGATGCGAAAAATCCACCAGACTCTACTTCCTTTTGGGTTAGGTTTATTTCAGAAGGAGGAATACTTTCTCCTGCAGATATAAGGTATTTGACAACCTTTTTCAATTCGGTTTCTGAAATGAAAGGGGATTGAATGCGTTGAGGTTGAGGCATGTCTCCTGACAAATAAAGCATATCTCCAGCTCCGAGTAGTTTTTCTGCACCGCCCATATCAAGTATTGTTCTTGAGTCTATTTGGGACGCTACTTGGAGTGCTATACGTGCTGGGACGTTTGCTTTGATGAGACCTGTGATGACGTTTACACTTGGTCTTTGAGTCGAAAGTATCAAGTGTATTCCAACTGCACGACTCATCTGGGCTAATCTGACTATTGAAGCCTCGAGTTCTCTTGGGTATGTTTGCATTATGTCAGCCAATTCATCAATTACTATACATATATAGGGCATTGTCTCTGGAAGTTGGCTACTTTCGGTTTCGGCTATTTCGCCTTTGCGGATTTTTTCAAGCGCAGGGGCAAGTATGTTTTTGTGGTATGACTCAATATCGCGAACAGACTCACTCTCAAGGATGTCGTATCTTCTGTCCATTTCTTTAGCTGCCCACTTCAATGCGAGGATGGTCTTTTTGGCATCCGTTATAACAGGTGTAAGAAGGTGGGGAATTTTATTATAAAGGGTAAGTTCAACTCTCTTTGGGTCGACCATAATAAAGCGAAGATTCTCCGGACTGTTTCTGTATAGTAGGGAAGCGATGATGGCATGAATGGTTACCGATTTACCACTGCCAGTCGCACCAGCAATGAGTAGGTGGGGCATCTTGGCCAAGTTTGCATAATGAGGTTCTCCAGATAATCCTCGACCAAGGGAGACGAGAAGTGGTTTATGAGAATTGGTAAATTCTTGAGTTGAAAACATGGTTCCAAGGCCTACAATGGATTTGACGCTATTTGGAACCTCAATACCAACAAGCGATTTGCCAGGAATAGGGGCCTCTATACGTATCGGGTGAGCTGCGAGGGCATATGAAAGATCATCTTGAAGCGTCACTATTCGTGAGAGCTTAACTCCTTCGGCCGGTTTTAATGCGTATCTGGTAACGGTTGGGCCAATTGTTATCTCATCCATCTCAACTGCTATTCCGAAGTTTTGCAGAGTTCTCTTTATAATGTTTGCATTTGCTTTTATATCTCCAACACCAGGCTTACCCCTATCTCCTTCAAGTAATGAAACGGGCGGGAGAGGGAAGGGCTCTCCAGAGATCGGAGGAAGGCTTATCCCTGAATTTTCAACAGCCTCAATTTTCTCGTTGTCTGTGGTTTCTTTAACCTTTACTTTAACAGGTTTTTCTTCAGCCTCTTTGTCTTCGGTTTTGATATTTTCGGTAGGCAAGGCCTCTATCGCCTTGTCAGCTATCTCAGATATTTTTTCGTCTGTTTGTTTTGTTTTTTCCTCCCCGAATAGTTTTAATTTTATCCTCTCAAAAACAGATATTTTGGAGATAGTTTCATCTTCAGTTTCTTCAACGTCTTTTAGTTCAAAAATTATAAATATTGAAGCAATAAGAAAGGCACCAGAAATTATAATACTTGCATATAGATCGAAAAGTGAATTCATTGTTCCGCCAATTTTTTCCCCGACTATCCCTCCTTGCATAGGGAATGATAGATGGATAAGCGATAGACTTGAAACTAGGAAAAGGATGCTACCCAATATTCTATGTCCTTCAAAATCTTTAGGGGCCTTTTGGGCTAGATAAGAAATTGCCAAGACTAAAAGTAGTAAGGGAAGTAGAAAATACCCAATACCGATAAGATAGGTCAAAACCACGAACAGTTTCTCTCCAGCAACTCCGGCTTTGTGCACACCTGCTAGTGACAATACAAGGGCTACACCAGAAAGTATTACTCCCTTTACGACTCTTCGTGTCCTAGGATTGCTTTCGGATAGGGTTATTGAAGATTTGGCTTTTTTTGCAAAATTTTTTATTTTTTCTCCCCCTCCATCATCAATATTTTTTGAGGACTTTTCTTTTTTCTTGGCCATATAATTTTTTCTATTTTACCATATAAATTAAAGGTATATTTTTGAAACGAAGACAATAGATTGGGGATTAAATTTTATAGGCCATTGCTAAAAAAGGACAAATGTCTATAATGCAAATGCAGGGGTCCTTTTGTTGCAAATTAAGGACAAAAAGGACAAAAACAGTTGATAGGTCTAAAAGACAAATCCATGGAAGATAAAAAAGACAACAGAATAGATTTTAGGACAAAGGGGCTCATAAACTATACTGAGAAGTCTAAGTTTTTTAGAGACAATGGCAGGATGTCTTTTATACATCAGAAGGCAGTCAAATTAGGTAATGTCTTATATCGTATAACGGACTCATTTCCTAAAAATGAACCACTTAAGATGGAACTAAGAGCAGGGGCGATTCAGTTGATAAAGGACACCGCTTCGATGTCTTATAACTCTGATGGTTGGAGGCAAAAAATTGAAGAGGGTCTAATATCTCAATCGGGAATATTAGAGCTTGCCTTCTCTAGTAATCTTATTTCTCCAATGAATTTTTCTATTATTGAAAATGAATTTGGTCAACTTCTTGAAGTTCTTGGTGGAACAGATCAGCCAGCATATTTTCAAAGTGAAGATATTAGTAGAGAAGATATTGAAGTGGTTCGAGATCTTCTGCAGTCAAAATCAATCGATTTAAGAAAATCTGTCCAAGAAAGGGAAGTTCTCAGTAAAGGACAATATCAAGGACAAACCCACCTTGATGCTCAAAGTCTTGATGTCCAAGATGGGAAAAGAGACATAAAGGTCAAAGACATGCCGGCACCAATAAAAGGACAATTTAATTTAAAAGACCATTCTAAAAGACCAACTGTTAAGAATGTTGGGTATAGTAGAGAAAAGATTATTTTAGATTCCATAAAAGAAAAGGGTGAGGTCAGTGTAAAGGACATATCTCATCTAATACCGGGGGTTAGTGAGAAGACTATACAGCGAGAGTTAGTGTCTATGGTAAGTAGGGGGGTTTTGAAAAAAGAGGGGGAGAGGAGGTGGAGTAAATATTCAATAGTTTAAGTACTGTGTTTTAGCTCTCTAGGCCCTATGAGTGTGGTTTTTCGTGTCAATTTCAGGTCACTTTTTTAGTATCTTTTTTGATTAAAATTTAAATATTTTTTTGGTGATCGATGATTGAGATTTTTAATCGTTTTTTATGTATTTGAAACTAAAGAGTCTTCTTGTGCGTATATGCTAAGGTAGTACTCCATATTCTAGATTTTGCTATATATGAGGCCATATAGACTGGGGAATCTTTGACTTTTGGGGTGCTTTATGAGAAAATAGACGGATGGGTAATACCCCCATTTTAAAGGGTTTTTTAGGGACTTTTGCCTCTAAAGACCAATAAAATGAACGGTTGTTATCCACAAAGGATTTTTGCAGGTAAGTCTTCGTTGACTTTATAATTCCTTGTAAGGGCTATGGTATTCATAAACCCGTGGCTTTGAACAGAAGTTGCAAGGAGAAACTTGTATCAATTCTGTAAGGAGATGGACATTGACATTTAAATACTGGAAGCCAAAAAGAGTATGGCTTCAGAAAACTATTTTCCCGAAATGGAAGGATGATTTTATTGTCAGAAATTTCAGAAAATCTTTATCAACTTTCGACAACTAACTCTCTATACTTACGAAAGTGGTGTAGAGATTAGTGAATGCTTCTCAAATTGTTTTAAAACAATGCGAGGGGCGAAATTAATCGCAAAGTAGATAGTTCGGTAGTCGAACTGAACGTATTATGCTTTGCACAATACAGGTTGCCCGAAAGGCAAACTTTTATTGTTAATAATCAATTATGTCTTCACGAAATTCTAAAACCGCTAAGTTGGTTGCAGGAGTAGTAGGATTCACAACAGCAATCACAATGGTCGCCGGTGCTTCAATCGCATCAGCTGCTACTGTCGATGAATTGTTGGCTCAGATCGCTACACTTCAGTCACAACTTCAGCAAATGCAGAAGGGTACAACTGGAACAGTTGTTTCAGGTTCATTCACAAAGGATCTCACAGTAGGTTCAAAGGGGGATGAAGTGAAAATGCTCCAACAGATGCTCAATAAGAGCGCTGATACCCAAGTTGCAGCTTCAGGTGCCGGTTCCCCAGGTATGGAAACATCAACCTTCGGTCCAGCAACTAAGGCCGCTGTTATCAAGTATCAAAAGAAAAACGGGATCAATGCAACAGGATATGTTGGACCAAAGACCCGCGCTTCACTTAACGGATCAACAGGTGGTTCAACCTCAACAACAGGTGGAACAACCACAACAGTCTCAGGAACAGGTCTAACTGTTTCCTCAGCTGTCCAACCAGTAGCTTCACTAGCTCCTCAGTCAGCTTCACGTGTTCCTTTCACAAAGGTCACTTTGACAGCTAGCAGAGATGGTGATGTTACAGTCAACGGAGTAACCGTTGAGAGGGGTGGTCTAGCACAAGACGCAGTATTCTCAGGAGTTGTCCTTTTGGACGAAAACGGAATGCAACTCGGAATTGCTAAGACTCTTAACTCAAATCACCAAGTAACAGTAGGTGACCCATTCACAGTTAAAGCTGGTACATCAAAGACAGTTACCATCGCTGGTAATATGTCAGGAAGCTTGGCCTCATACGCAGGACAAGTTGCTATGCTTTCAGTAGTTGGAGTTAATACTTCAGCAACAGTAAATGGTAGCTTGCCAATATCAGGTGCTGCACACACAATCAACGCAACACTTGCTATGGGTTCAGCTTCAGTTATCGCTTCATCTTACGATCCAGGAACAACTGCCAATAAGGAAGTTGGAACAACAGGCTACAAGTTCTCAGGTATCCGCGTAACAGCAGGATCAGCCGAGAAGGTACACCTATGGTCCATTCGCTTCAACCAAACAGGTTCAGTTTCAGCTAACGACCTTGCTAACGTACAGGTCTATGTAGATGGAACAGCTTATCCAGCAGTAGTCTCAACTGATGGCAAGTACTTCAGTGCTACTTTCGGATCAGGTATCTCAATTGATAAAGGAATGTCCAAGGACATCTGGATTCAAGGTGATATCGTAGGAACAGGTGCAGCAAACCGTTCAGTTGACTTCGATATATACAAGACAACAGATCTTTATATCTCAGGAGAAACTTACGGTTATGGCCTAACACCAACCTACACAGGTGCACAATTCAGCGCCGGAACCCCATGGTTTAACGGATACGCAGTATCAGTTACTGCCGGATCTGTCACAACTGTTGGTAAGGCAAGTTCAGTTTCAGCTCAAAATATCGCTCTAAACGTACCTAACCAAGTTCTTGGTGGATACCAGATAGATGTTAAGGGTGAGCCAATCTCAGTACAGCAAGCTGTCTTCAAGTTCAACTATGGAACAGCTGCCGCTTCTTCAAACCTTTTGACAAACGTCGCTCTCTACGATGAGAACGGTGCCGTAGTCGCAGGTCCAGTTGATGCAGTCGCTGTATCAGGAACTGAGCAATCAGTAACATTCACTGACACAATCACTTACAAGATCGGATCACATGTCTACACCCTAAAGGGTAAGCTTCCAAGTACTGTTCCTAACGGAGAGACCTTGTCAGCTTCAACAACACCTTCAGGATGGAGTAATGTAACTGGTCAGACAACAGGTAACACAATAACTCTAAGCAATGGTGTGTTCGCAATGAACACAATGACTGTAAAGGCTGCAGCTTTGACTGTATCCGTTGCAGGAACACCAGCTGCTCAGACAATAGTTCCTGGTGGATCAGCTCGCACATTCGCCAACTTCCAGTTGGATGCTTCACAGTCAGGTGAAGATGTACGCTTCGGAAATATGGCTGTTAGCCTTACTGCCGGTGGTGCATATGCAAACGAGTTGAGCTCATGTCAGATGTGGGATGGATCAACAGCTTTGACCACAGGTTCAAACGTTATTAATCCAGCCGCTTCAGACACAAGTAAAACTTTCACCTTTGACTCAGCTTTGGTTGTATCAAAGAACACTGTCAAGACTATAACCCTCAAGTGTAACGTTTCAGGTTCAGCCTCAAATGGGCACACTTACTCATGGGGTATAGCAACTGCTCCAGGAACTGTTACAGGAGTAACCTCCGGTAACACAGTTACTGCAACTGTAAACGTAAACGCTGGTCAAACACAGACCATAGGTGCCGGATCATTCACAGTCACAACTGATGCTTCATCACCTTCATACGCAATGGTTGCTGCTAACACAACTGGAAACGTAGTTGGTTCATACAAGTTCCGCGCAACAAATGAGAACGTAAGCCTAACAAAGCTTGGCTTGAAGCTCACTTCAGGTGCAGCTGCTGACCTTTCAAACGTTTCAGTTTGGGATGGTTCAACGCAAGTTGGTTCAGCTACATTCTCAGGAACTTCAACAACAGCTATCGTTACATTGTCAACACCAGTCACTCTTACTGCTAACACAGATAAGATCTTGACTGTCAAGGCAGACTTGGCCGCCCAGGGAACTGGTATGCCAGGAACAGCCGGTGCTTTAGTCAAGGTAGACTATGACAACGTAAACACAGGCAACACACAAGGAACAGGTGCTGACTCAGGACTTACTCTTAACGCAACAGGTTCATCAACCACAGTTGCTGGAGTACGTGTCTTCAAGTCATACCCAACAGTCACAAAGATTGCTGTTCCTACAAACACTTTGAACAACGGTAGCCAATCATTGCTACGCTTCAAGGTAACAGCTGCTACAAATGGAGATATCGGAGTACACAAGTTTACATTCCGCGTATCTACAACAACAGCTAACGTAACAGCCTTCAACGTCTACGCTTACACTGATTCAGGATTCTCAACACCAGTTTCTGGTTTGAGTTCATCAGGTCAGATGTTGGCTTCAGATGCTACAGGTGGAACATTGTATAACGCTGACATAGATGTCTTCGCTCAGACTTCAGGTGCTGCTTCAACAACAGTCCAGGTCCCAGCAGGGCAGTCACGTTACTTCGATGTCATCGGTACAGTATCAGGTGCAGCAACAGGAGCTTCAGTCCAGACAACACTCCAAGGTGATGCAGCTTATCCAACTGGTGGCGTTACAAACGCTACAACTGTACAGGCTGATACAAACAATGACTTCATCTGGTCACCAAACACCACAACAGCTTCAACTCCTAACACAGTTGACTGGTCAAACGGTTACGGTGTCACAGGTCTTCCAGGCACATACATGTCTGCAGAAGTCTTGAGTAAGTAATCACTTACAGTTAGCGCTTATGTAGTTCGGGTAACTGATCTATAAAACGCAAACAGCAAAAAACCACCCCGAGATTTTCGAAGGGTGGTTTTTTGCATTTCTATAGTAATGTTTTTTATATAGATTTTGATACTTTCGTATTATGCTGTAAAATCTATGACAACATGGAAAAGGGGAAAGCTTTTAGATTACTGAAAATTCTGCTAGGGGGATTAATAGTTGTGCTTGCTATCTTTTTGTCTTGGCATTACATAAAGAGACCAGAGAGGGCTATGGCCCCAGCAGACAACTCATCAGAGCGGGGTATTAACAATGTGTCTTCTTCTACAAAAAACAGTGGAGCCATCGATCTTACTCCTGGAAAGCATGATGGATATACAGTTGAAGTTGTATCAAAAGTTTTGCCGTATCCTAAACCAGATGTAAATTATGAACCGAAAATAACAGCTCTGTTGTCTGATGATAGCGTCAAGCAAGTTAAAGATACTATTGTTGCCGTCAAATCTGATTTAAAGAAGAATGACCAAGATGCTAATAGTTGGATAAGACTCGGTTTGCAATACAAGACTCTTGGTGATTATAAAGCAGCGAAAGATACTTGGGAGTATGCCAAATATCTTTCCCCAACAAATATTGTTCCACCAAATAATTTGGGGGATATATATCAATTCTATCTAAAGGATTATAAAAAGGCCGAAGAAAATCTTAAATATTTAGTGAGTATTGATCCGACATATATTCCTGCTTATAGAGCCTTATATAGTCTATATGGAACTATAGGATCAAATGATAGGGAGGGGATGTTGAAGTATGGGCTCTCTAAAAATCCAAAATCAATAGATATAATGGTTTTACTTGCTGAATACTATAGATCAAAAAACAATAAAGATTTGGCAAAGAGTTATTATACAAAGGCCAGTTCCATAGCCAAAGACGATGGCAATGAAACTCTCTATCAGTCTTTATTAGATGAAGCAAATAGAATATAATACTAATAATTAATAAATAGGTTTATATGAAAAAGATACTAAAAATAGTTATAGAAACGATACTTGTTATCGCAAACGCAATATTATTGGGGCTTCAATTACAACCACTTCCACAGATAATTTCCGCCATAAAGTTAACACAGTTTGGCGACTTGCCATGGAAGTTTATTTCTTCTTATTTGGCTATAGATATAGTTTTTATTGCTAACATCGTGATTTTGGGGTTGTTAACATACAGGCATTTTGCCGAATATAGAAGTAGCAACAATAGCTCTTCAGAGATAAATGGATAAGACTCAGGATAGAGGTTTTTGGCAGGTGTTTACCCAATTTGTCCTCATTGTAATTGGGAGTTTAATGTTTGCTGCTGTACTTGAAGCTCTGAAAGAGGTTAGGAATCCATACGAGATGCCAAGAGCAACAGCTGTTGCTGTTTATGAGATTTTTAATCTTGAATACTTCAAGTAGTTTGACTGAGGTTGTGTTTTAGTATAGTATCTTTCTCAATAAGGCCGAAGAAGGCAGGCGAGGAGAAATCCAAATAAGCCCTGTGGAGGTCGACTCAAAGCTACTAGCAAAGAGGCCTTATTTGGGTCTTTTTTGTTTATACGAAAAGGATTATAACGAAAAGCCGATATGGCAATAAGTAAAACAAAGAAAAAAGAAATTTTAGACAAGGCAAAGGGTATCGCAAGTGATTCCCCAAGCATTGTTTTTGTGAATTTCAAGGGTATTAAAGTTTCTGATACCTCGAATATGCGCAAGGAATTGCGTAAACTTGGAGTAAAGTTCAATGTCTTTAAAAAGACTCTTTTGTCTAAAGCTCTGAGCGAACACAAAATAGAAGGAGTAATGCCTGAACTTGAGGGAGAAATAGCCGTAGCTTACCAAGCTGAAAAAGCTGGTGATATATTGGCTCCCGCTCGTGAGGTCTACAGCTTCGTAAAGAAGTTCAAAGATAGTCTGTCGATAGTCGGTGGAGTCTTTGAAGGAAAGTATATTGGCAAGGAAGATATGGTTTCGATTGCAACTATTCCAGGGAGACAGGTTCTCATTGGTCAGTTTGTAAATCTCATAAATTCACCAATACAAGGTTTGGTAATCTCACTAGATAAGATTGCTGAGAAAAAAACAAATTAATAACGCGCAAGCGATTAATCAAAACAAATATGTCAGAAGAAGATAAGAAGATTGATGAGGTTGTTGAAACCCCAGCAAAATTCAAATCAATAGTAGATACTATTGATAATATGTCAGTCGTTGACTTGCATGAATTGGTAAAATTCCTAGAAAAGAAGTTTGGTGTTTCAGCTGCCGCTGTTGCTGTAGCAGGTGCTGGGTCAGCTGCTGCCGCTCCAGCTGAGGAGAAGACATCGTTCGATGTTGAATTGAAGGATGCTGGAGCAAACAAGATTGCTATAATCAAAGCCGTTAAAGAGGCTCTTGGTTTGGGTCTAGCAGAAGCTAAGGCTATGGTTGATGGTGTTCCATCATTAGTTAAGGCTGGAATGAAGAAAGAGGATGCCGAAGCTCTTAAGAAGAAAATCGAAGAGGCTGGAGGTAAAGTCGAGCTTAAATAACCAGAAATATTGGGCAGTTTTTATCCAATACAAAAAAGCAACCGAAAGGTTGCTTTTTTGTATATTTATTGTATAGTCT
>CAYUDP010000014.1:0-2460 GCA_964443725.1 uncultured Candidatus Saccharibacteria bacterium | reverse complement strand
CCAATACAAAAAAGCAACCGAAAGGTTGCTTTTTTGTATATTTATTGTATAGTCTGGACTGATTTCAACCAAGGGGAGAACGAGATGAACACTCTTGTAAAAGAAAGACACCCGATTTCGGTTCAGAAATTGGGTGAGGGATGCCCATCATGTGGGCATGGTCGGGTCCTCGCAAAAGACCCTCCAATGACGGTCGCGGGCCAAGAGGTCCCGGCCCAAGGCCGTTGCGACGGGTGCGGTGGGGTGTTTGTCGTTGAGACGTACAGCCTCAACGACATGTTTAGTCGGGGTGGGGGCGTCTGGGATCCGGAGGATTTTGCACTTTGATAGAGTAGTACAAAGTGCACCCCATTGTGGCCCCGTTTCCGCGGGGCCTTTTTGTTTGTATTACAGGTGCTATAATACTGCCGTCATGAGTGATGTTTTGGGTAAAATTTTTGGTACGCCAGCAAAGGTGAAGATTATGCGCCTTTTTATATTTAATCCAGATACTCCTTTTGCTATAGATGATGTCTGTAAAAGAGTGGCAGTTTCAGGTACTTCGGCAAAGAAAGAAGTCCAAGCTCTAATCAAGTCCGATTTTATAAAGAAAAAAGTATTTTTTAGGAATATGGAAAAGCGGAAAAAAGGGAAGTTAGTGGCAGAGAAAATAAAATCAAATGGCTTTATTTTTAATAATAAATTCCCGTTTTCTGAACAGTTTAAAAATATTCTGATGGAAGCAGAGCCCTTAAGGCCGGAAGTCCTTTCAAAAAAGTTTAACAAAGCCGGAAGGATAAAGCTTGTTGTGGTATCTGGACTTTTTATTCATGAACCAGAATCCAGACTTGATTTACTTGTGGTTGGGGACAGACTGAACAAAACAGTGATGGATAAGACTGTTAAAACTTTAGAGGGGGAGATAGGTAGGGAGCTTCGGTATGCCTTCCTTGAAACTCCAGATTTTAATTATCGAATGTCAGTCTACGATCGACTTCTTCGAGATGTATTCGATTTTCCTCACCAGAAGATTTTGGACAAGATGGGAACTTCTTCAGAGGAATAGATTATCCACACTTATTTTTATAGGGATTGATTTTGGTGCTATTATTATATACAGGATTGCTGTGGTCATTTATCTAAGCCACTACAATTTTAATAGTTATAAGTTAATAATTTTATCGTTCGGCACGTTTGTGTCGCAAACTTTATGACGTCATTGACGATTTTAAATAGCTGGGGGGACGCCATCACCAACTCTTTCATGGGTTTGTGGGACGGCGTGATTCATTTTCTCCCGAATGTAGTTATTGCAATAATAATATTCCTAGCAGGATGGGTTGTCGGAAGACTCCTTGGGGATATTGTTACGCGTGTAGTCCGTTCTCTTAAACTTGATTCTGTTTTGGAACAAGCTGGAATCGGACAATTAATCCATAGAGCTGGTGGGAGATTAGACGTAGGTAAGTTCCTTGGATTTTTGGTAGAGATGTTTGTTATGGTTGCCTTCCTTATGGCAGCTTTTGATGTCTTGGGATTAAGAGTGGTTAATGATTTCCTTAAGGAAATAGTTGGCTATCTTCCAAACGTTATAGTTGCAGTACTTATACTTCTAGCTGGTGGAGTAGTTGCCGATGTAGCTTCTAAGTTAGTGGAAGGAGGAAGTAAGGCCGCTAACGTCTCTTCAGCCAATTTCCTAAGCAGGGTTACTCATTGGGCTGTATGGGTCTTTACTATCCTAGTTGCTCTAAATCAAGTTGGGATTGCCTCAGATATCATCCAAATCCTTCTACAGGGTGTGGTTGTCGCAGTTTCAGTTGCTGTTGGGTTGGCATTTGGTCTTGGTGGCCAAGATGCTGCTTCCGATGTAATAGACAGAATAAGGAGAGGTATTTCAAGAGAAAACTAATCTTTTAAACCAAAAACACCCCCGTTTGGGGGTGTTTTTGGTTTTTACAAGGCCAATAATATAAGCAGAAAATGGGTAATCCACAGGTAATTAACAGTTATAAGTCTATCTATAGAAAATCCCTTATTTTCCAATGATTTTCAGGTTTTTGATTTGTTGACAATGTATTCTGTAAAGTATATACTTCCTCCCACTGATGTTTATTGGAGAAACAAGAAATTACTTAAAGCGGATATGCTAAAAACGTGTTTTTAAACGCGTGCCAGTATCCGCCAGAAGGCGGTTTTTTGTTTCAGAAGGTAGGTCTGATCGATTGATGTTTGAAAATCGAATTCCCACGACATTTTCTCCGGATGACGGAGGAGCCAAAATGTAAGTGGGGCAGGTACCATTGAGTAATATCTCACAAATTTGCCAGTCTGATTTATTTCAGGCGGTAATGTTAATTGTAAGCGGTTCGTTTTTAGATCTCCGGGCGGAGATCTAAGAGCATATGGTGGATGCCTTGGCTAGAAATGGCGATGAAGGACGTAGCAAAGCTGCGATAAGCTTCGGGGAGGTGCCAAGCAACC
>CAYUDP010000013.1:3400-15555 GCA_964443725.1 uncultured Candidatus Saccharibacteria bacterium | reverse complement strand
ATGGTTGGAATGATCGAGGCAGATGGTCAGTACACACTGCTCAACGGTCAAAGCAACCTAGCCCCACATTGGCTCACCTACAGAGAAGCCCTCGCCGCCGCCGAAAAGCAGATCAAAACTCGAATAAAAGACCTGACAAGACAGATAGGTCTGCTCGAGCAGAAATCCGCGCATCTGAAATCCAGAGAAGCGAGGTTGGCAACACTGGAGGCTCCATACAGGGTCGTCGACTTGATGGGCAGCTACCCCGACGAGTATCGCCGTACACGCCGACTAAAAAAAATCCTCGGGCCGGCCGATCATCTGAACCCTGGGGATATGGTGTATGTATGCATCACACCCCAAATCCAGAACTCGAGACTTGCGTACCGACCGTTTGACGTATTCGTACTCGAGACAAAGATCAAGGAGGCAAGCTTCGATCCAAAAACAGGAGCGCCCCGCTACACCTACACGACACCGTTTAAGGTCAAGGAGCACTTCGCCTCAGAGAATGAAGCGGGAAACTTACTACGCAACAATTCCCCAAACGAACAGATAGGTTTCGTCTCCCATGAAGAGGAGCAAGAGAAAATCAGAATCATGATGGAAGAGATGGAGGATGACATACCTTTCTGAACAAGTGAAGTGCCCTCACTCCGCCCGATACCCTCGGGCGGATTTTAAATAAGGTTCTTATATTACCAACAACAATAATGATAAAAAAATTCGTAAATATAAGGTATCTACGAGTTCTCTGCATCGAAGTATAAAACCATTGCAAAAAAGGCACCTAATAGTAAGCTAAAGATATAAGTTTCCCAAAAATACATTAATATTAATATATTTAAAAAAATGACTATGAATAAATACATAATATCGCTTGGAGTTATAGTATCCACACTTGGCTTCTATACTTATTCTATGGCAATAGACAATCAAATCTCTGTATGTGTTAAAAAAGATGGAACCGTACATGTTATAGGACAAGACTTTAAGAGAGATGATTGTAAAAAAAATGAAGTATTTTTATCGTGGAATACTCAAGGACCAAAGGGAGATCAAGGAATTCCTGGTATACAAGGACCAAAGGGAGACAGCGGTTTTTCACTACCCGAAGAATTAAAACCGACTCTATTAAACATTAGTGTATGTAAACAAAGATCTGGAAATGGCCTAGGTTTTTCTTGGACACTTGAAAACGGATTCGGATCAATACCAAACAAACTAGTTGACGATGATTACATTTCTAGTGGAATATCTTGGGGTGAATTAAAAATACAATCAAACTTAGCCCCCGAATATAATACTTATATTTACAAATCAAATGGAACACACTACTCAATCGCATTTCCAAGTAGTGATCATATTGGCAATGGAAGTCCATACGACTTCTCCGCAAAAATATTTTGGAATGGATTTATACTACCAATATCTACATCTGGAACATGGAATGAGGCTATTAACCAATGTCAGTTTAATAAATTCGGAGAAGGCTTCTGAGTTTCTCTAAGAGTTAATTAAAACAAACCCCCACCAAAGGTGGGGGTTTGTTTTTTCATGTATTACTGGAGGCAGCTACTTCAGAAATAAAAAACAATTAAATCTTCTTATTTAAACTACTGATTGACATGCTTTTAAAAATATGTTAATAAAACACAGTACTGTTCCGCTCATTATTGAGCGCCCAACCAAGGAGAATGAGATGAAGCCCGAAGAAGCCGTCCACTTCGTAAAACAAAAAGCTGGAAAAATAAACCGGGTGGTCTCTGACAGCCCAATGCTTTTCATGGGTGTGGGATTCGCCATCCCAATCGAAGACCCAAACAAGGAAAATGTCGACGCCATCAGCGAACATCTCCGGGGTACCGGATGGCGGTTCGAGTGGGTCGAAATCGGCAGCAAGAAGTACTGCATGCTCTTCCCGTTCTGACTGACACCCTCCAAGATGCACCACCCCCGCCAAAGGCGGGGGTTTGTCTTTTAAAATAATTTGGGCCGTTAAATATAAGATGTCTATAAATTACTCAACTTCATCTGAAACTTTTTTCGATATCTATTGGTTCTAATATAAATTAAACAACATGCCAAATCTAGCTTTCACTATAAAAGTAATATCGATCGGGGTTGTATTCGCAATAAGTTTTATCGCGAGTATGTCAGTATATTCTGTTTTGAACGACCGCATAAATAACCAACAAACAGCACTCGAAGCAAGTGGGGGCGACAAGTCAAAGATTATTATGTTCAACAAATCCCCTGGGTTTGAAAAAGAAACAGGAATAAGTGTTTACAGAAAAGTTGAGCGGGTACTTAAATACGCCATTTTGTTTATATTGCTTACATTTGGGGCTTTCTTTCTAATGGACGTACTTGGGCGCCTACAATTGCATCCAGTCCAATACCTACTCGTCGGAATGGGGCTGGCAGAATTTTACCTGCTTCTGCTTTCACTTACAGAACATATAGGATTTCTTTTTGCGTATATTATCGCGGCAACAATGACAGTGGGACTCATCACTGCTTATAGCTATTTCATCCTGAAAACAAAAAAAGGGGCAACAACAATAGCCATACTTCTAACACTTATATATTCATACCTTTTGGTTGTACTCAACATGGAGACCTATGCCCTACTAACCGGCTCCCTACTCTTATTTATCCTACTTGGAATCGTCATGATAATCACGAGAAATATCGATTGGAACGAAGCCTTTCGATTCAGCCCTGGTTCAAATGTGAACCGCTAGATAAATTGGCACGCTGATTGATCTTTGTCTAAAATTGACCAAAATCTCCCCTTGGTTATAATTGCAAAATGAATACAGAAATTGAAGCCACCTTTATTGGAACAGAACACAACATATTAAGAGAGAAGTTGGAAAAATTGGGGGCGGTAATAACCAAAAAGGAGTGCTTTATCAAACGCACTATTTTTGACTATGAAGACTTGCGTTTGGACAAGATGGCTGCATGGGTTCGCTTGAGAGACGAAGGTGATGGAATCACCCTGACCTTCAAACAAAGAAAAAGTGAAACGATTGACGGCATGAAAGAGATAGAGATTGTAGTTAGTGACTTCGAACAAACAAAAGCATTACTTCTTGCTATTGGTCTAGTTATAAAAGCTGAGCAAGAAACAAAAAGAGAGGTTTGGGAACTGAATGGCACTGAGGTAATGCTTGACACTTGGCCATGGCTAAAACCCATAACCGAAATAGAAGGTGAAAGCAAAGAGGTTGTAAAAGAACTATCAGACAAGCTTGGGTTCAAATGGGAAGAAGCTGTATTTGATAGCACAGACGGACTGTACCAATTAGAATTTGACGTAACACGAACCGAAATATCGACTTGCCCGATCAAATTTGGAGAAATCCCATCTTGGCTAGAAGAACGTCGTCGTGAGAAAAAATATTAAATTAATCCATTCGATATGAGAAGTATCAGGAAGAACATTTTTTATACACTACTGTTTGCACTAGCGATGGAGTTCCAGATCAATGTATTACTACAAGGGAACATCTTCGCAATGATAGGTATTTTGGTTTTATATTCAGGAATAGCCACGCTCACCTATTTTACTTTCCCATTTATCATGAGGCGTTTTTCAAAACAATCACGTGGCTTTTGGGTTGCCTTATCTATTCACGCCCTTGCAGGACTTTTTGTAATAGAATGGGGTTTTATGGGAAATACATATTTTAAGGTTGCGGCTCAAGGACAAGCTTTAATGGCGATATTCTTCCAATGTGGAATGCTTGCTTGGTGGGGAGGAATGGCAGCGTTGCCATATATTCTGCAAGATCAAAATGGAATAAAATTAAAAAGGGGTATCTTGGTTTATTATTCAATATACGCCATAGTATCGACTATACTCACAATCCCCTTCGGAATGATACCTGTTATCTTGATCGAACCACCAGTATTTTTGGGATTTATATATTTCTATAAAAAATTCTTACATATAGAGACGCTCTCAAATTCGACTTTATAAAAGTGCCCAGTTCATCATATACAAGACTATCCCCACACATTGACATGTTATCTATAAGTGTTATCGTGTAAAAGCCTACTAACCAGTAGGTTGTTCTTTCCCAACGTAGTAAAGAGAGGAGAATCACCATGAGAAAGCAGACAGTTGCAGGACTCGTTGCTCTGGTAACAGCAGTACAAGTGCATGCACAACAGAGAATGTTCGTCCCACAAGGACGAATGATGCAGGCACCGCCTCAGATGATGTACCGCCCACCGACTATGCCGATGCCACAACCGACATACATAGTCCCAAACGCGGGTGCAACACCAATGCAGAGTCCGGGGAGAATTTTCGTGAACCCCCCACAAATGCAAAATTACGTGCCGTACTATGCACAAAGAAACACCATAAATGTGATCCCGGGTGTGATCCCAAGACAAATTGAACCATATGCAGGCGCAACCCAGATGTACCCAAATGGCCAGACTATAGTCACCGTGCCATCAGTAAGAGGTATATCGCCAAATGTGATAAATACTCCGTCGGTGTCGAATTCGCCACCCGTGAGAAATGTACAAATTACGCCCCAGCAATACATAGAACCGTATGCTGGTGCGACGCAGATGTATCCTGATGGAGTTCAACGAACGTTACCTCCGCAGACAATTTACTACTATTACACAAGATAAGACGGCGTGATTTGTTCCGCCAGAAGCTTCCGACCTCAAGATACGAATGGTAATACCGTTCGCCCCTTGAGGTCGTTTTTCATTTTATAAATACGTTCTAAATTTCAACTTGACAAACAGTGAATATATTTTAGTATCTGAATACCTTCTTTTTAGGAGCCCGAAATGGGAGATAAGTACATGTTCGAGGTAAGACCGGAGGTGACGATAGAGGACGTTGCAAGAGTCTACCCAAGACTCCTCGCTTTCCTCAAAATAGCCATTTTCGGCCAGCCAGAAATCAAAGTCGAGTGTCTCGATCAGGCAGATGGACTCTACCGAGTGACCCACGGTAGTTGTACAGTAGAGCTTCGGTTTGACAACGAGGCCCCGCAAGATTCCATGAAAAGAAACGTGCTGATTGAAGTTATGGGAGTGACGGACACCCACATGAAAATGGCGGGGTTTAAACCCGGGGCAAGGTTCATCGTCCTGTATTTCCACGGCGACACCCCCGACATAAGAAGAATGATGAACAGAGAAAGCTAAGGGGCCACACTCTAGCTTCAAGTAGCCACTTTCGAGTGGCTATTTTATTTGACGTCGTCTTTTATCTTCTGTATAAGCTGATGCAAACTCTCATCAACTTCAGATATTGTTTCCTTGAGTGAGTTTATAGACTGTTTTTCTTTTGCAGTTAATACTTTACTCTTTCCTTTCTTGATAACATTATTCATCTCCTCAACAGCTTCAAACGAGAGTATTTTAAATTCTTGTTTAATACGACCTTGAGTTTGGTCTAGATCCTTTCTAACACTTCTTCTTAGTGCAAAATACTTATGCCACCCATAGTAAGCCAAGAACAACAATATGAATAGAAGGCCGAGAAGAGGTATGAGTAGAATAATTCCAAAATTATTTATTGATCCAAAATCAATCTTCCATACCCTAGCAACTTTTATATTAACCCTATCCGATGATGCACCTATCGATCCGTCCTTGTTTATCAAATCGGCCCCCAAAGTATATAAACTAGGATCTGATAGTACTTCACTTTCAAAAGTAAACTTGCCAACCCCATCAGAGACAACCTTAAATGTGTTTAAGGTTTTATCATTAGACAAAACAATATTCACATCAGAATTTGGTTTTGTTGCAACTCCTTCAGCAACAATCTTCTTATTAAATAAGCCTAAAAGTTAGGCTATTGATAAATATTGATTTTTATGTCAAAATCCAATGTCTATGCGCTGGGTTATATTTACAGGAACATGGAGGTTAACAAATAAAGAGGTTGAAAACGACGTGCGTCAGGCAGCACGGCGTGTTTTTGAAAATGGTGATGGGATGGTGACAGGAGGGGCAACTGGTGTTGATTTTTTTGCAATGGACGAATTCGTAAAACTTAATCCGGATTGTACTAAGATAAGAATTTTTATACCAGCTAGACTCGATCATTTTATAAGAGATTATAGAAAAAACTGGAAGCAATCCCCCGTTACAGATGTCGATATTGATAATATTGAATATATTTTAAAGATAATAAAGGAAAGAAATCCAAGTGCTATATTTGAGGTCAGAAAGGAGTACGGGGATATAACACAAGACGAATATGATATCCGTCACAACGAAGAAGTGACATTCTCGGACGAAGTATATGCTTTTCAAGTAAACGAAAGTTCAGGTACCCAAGACACCATAAACAAAGCCAAAGGGGCCGGTCTACCGGTAACTTTACATAAAAAATATACAATAGCCGAATAATATTATTGCTTGTATAATTTAGTGATTAGTCATAGGGCCCCAAAACCCACATGACGAAAACTAAAAGTTAATCTTTTATAATGAGCAATAAAACCAAGTCGATAATTATTCTAATATTATCGGCAACCTTTGTACCAGAATTACTTACAGGGAGTACCAACCTGTTCATGTTCTTTATAGAGCCAATAAGATTCCCCATTCTTTTAATAGCCTACGGATTGGCAATACTTTTAATAAGAGAGATAAGTGTTCGTTATAAAATGAGCTTGGGAGGAATATTTTTAATGGGCCTTGCTTATACAATAATAAACGAGGGATTGTTCGCAAAAACAATAATCAAGTATTCTAACCTTCCATTTAATGTATTTGATAATTATGGGTACATCGCTAATATAAGCGTACCTTGGGCCCTATGGATATCCCTATTCCACAGTGTATGTTCAGTACTTTTCCCGATACTTCTTGTCAGGTTCCTATATCCCAGCGAAGATAGTGCCGTATGGTTAGGCAAAAAAACAACCGCAATCTTTTTATTTTTAGTACTAGGACTCGGTACTGGATTCTTTTTTGATCCACAAGTCATAAAAGGAACGCCAGAAACATGGTGGCTACTTATGACAATTCTCGTAGGAGCAACTCTGATTGCGATAAAAAGATACAAAAATACCGAGATACCCCAACCAAAAACCATAAATTCAAAAATTGTATACATAGGCATAAGTACATTCTTCTATGTTTATGTCATGGCTCTTATTGCAATATGGAAATGGCCCACAATAATCTACATTCTGGCCTTCTTACTTGGGATGTATGTGTTTATAAAAATCCTCAATAAAAGATACGGAATATCTGACAAGGTAATAATTCTATTTGTTTCCGGCTGTTATATACACGTAGCTATAACCGGTATACTACTATCAATTTTTGTTGTTCCACAATTGATAGTAGAAAGAACATTTGTTGAGTTAACCGCAATCGCCTGTTTCGTTGCTCTGATAAAAAAGATTATAAACAGACACAAGAATATTCACGACGTAGTATTGTAGGAAGATCTATCTTACCTTATGTATTTTTGATGGGTATTTGTAGACAAGGAGAGGAATAAGGACAAGGGTGAGTAGCATAGCAAAAGACAGTCCAAAGAGTATTGCAAAAGCAAGTGGTGCCCACAAGGCTGATGCGACTGTAAGTGGCAACATGCCAACAACGGTCGTAATAGTAGTCAAAAATATTGGCCTTAATCTAGAAACTGCAGATTCAACAACTACTTCTTTAAACTCTTTACCATCACTATGTTTAAACCTTTGAATTATTGAGTCCATAAGAATTATAGCGTGGTTAATAATCACGCCAGACAAAGCAATAACTCCAAGAAGTGATGGGAAAGATAATGTCTGCCTCATTATCGTCAAACCAAAAAATACCCCAATAAGAGATAGTGGCACAGCCAAAAGCAAATAGGCACTGTATCTTATAGAATCAAAAGCCAAAACAAGAATAATAAACATAAGAACAACTCCTCCTATTAGAGCAAAAAACATTTCAACAAAAGATTTATCGGTTTCTTCATTTTCTCCTCCGATTTTCATCTTTACACCATCTGGCATTTCTACTCCCTCCATTTTCTTTTTAAATTCAGACAAAACTTCTCGAGAGTTATAGCCCAAACCAACATCAGCAGTCAGAGTTGATAGGCGTTCTCTGCCCTCATGGTTTATAACAGAGTTATTCCTGCCAAGAGAATCACTCAAAACTGAACCCAGCAAAAAGGTTCCACCTGATTGATTGCGCATTGATATCGTCTTCACTGAATCAATATTCGCAAAAGAGGCTTCATGTGGATCGGTAAAGTTAGGATTGAGATCTAGAGATACAACTATGTCCACATCATTATTACCACTTCTTATTTTTGTGGCTGTGACACCGGCAACTGACATACGAAGATTTGAGGCAACATCAGAAACCGAAGCCCCCATTTCAGCGAGCTTAAACCTATCTACTGACAGCACAAACTCGGTCATGTCGTTTTTATTTGAAGAATCTATATTAACTGCCCCCGGCACTCCCTCAAGAACTTTCTGGGCTACAACCAAAGCCTCATCTATCTTGTCCCGATTATCACCAAAAAACTTAAGCAAAATCGGTGCCCCAACTGGAGGACCTCCTGCAGGTTGGCTTACGATAAATTTTGCCATTTTTAATGGTTCAATATCCTTCTTTATTTCATCAACTATTTCAGTTGATGTTTTATTACGATCACTCTTATCAACTAGATTAACAATCAAATTGGCATACCTCTCACCACTTTGAGCATTATTACTAAACTGACTAGTTGCCCCAACGGTTGTGACCAAGGAATCAGCATATTTTTTACCATATAAAACCTCCTCAAGCGCTCTAGTGGCCAAATCTGTTTGGGACAAACTACTCCCTGGAGGGAGTTCGATATCAACATACACAAAATCGCCATCTTCAGCTGGGAAAAAATTAACCTTCAACAAACCAATAATTGGTAAAAATAAAGTAAGAACAAAAGATCCCGCCATTACCCATAAAAATTTTTTCTGTAATTTTTCATTTGCAAAAAATTTATGCAAAAAATTAGCATACCACTCCCTTGCCTTTATGGCATAAGCTTCTTGTTTGTCGTTCAAATCAGAATGACCGTCATCTTTAGCGAACACCACGGCGAGGATTGGTATGAGCCCCAAAGAAACAAATATTGAAGCGATAAGAACGGCGATTATTGTAAAAGGTATCGTTGCAATAAACTTTCCTGTCACGCCAGATATAAAGAAAAGTGGCACAAAGACTGCGACGGTTGTCATAGTCCCCCCTATAAGTGGCCACGCGTACTCTCTCAGAGCTTGTCTTGCTGCCTCGGTTCTATCTCCCATTATCCTAGATCTTGTATGTATAGCTTCAACAACTACAATACCGGAGTCAACTAAAATACCTATAGCCAATATCAAAGAAAATAGAGATACGAAATTTATTGTATTACCAGAATACAAAAGCCCAATGAAAGCGATCAGAAAAGAAAGTGGGATAGATAACCCAGCAACTATGGCCTCCTTCCAGCCAATAGAAGCGAAAAGACAAAGCATAACCAAAATAATAGTTTCAAGTCCAGTTCTAGTAAGTTCGCGTAAATCTTTCTTAACCTCTTTCCCTGCATCGAAAGTTATAACAACTGAACTGTTTTTTAGAAGATCATTTTTTAGACCATCAAGTTTAACCCTGACAGCCTCAGTCATTTTAGTCACGTCATATCCCCTAACTTTATAAATAGAAAGGGTCATTGCTTGTTCACTTGTCTTACCTGAAACAGCAACCCTAGAATAAGATGTGGCTTTTTCAACCCCATCAGAAACAGAAGCAATATCTTTCAGATATATTGGCTCACCACCAACGGGAAATAATGGGATATTCCCAATGTCTTTTACATCATCAAGACTGCCCTCAAAATTTATATTATAAGAAATATTATCTACAGTTATTGACCCAGCAGGTAAAGACGCGTTTGCTGAAGCAATAGCTCCAACAACCTGCGGTAGTGATATCCCATAACGACTTAGATTTTCTTTTCTAACTACAACCTGTACTTCTCTATGACGCACCCCAGACACCTCAACTCTAGAAACACCCTCAACCCCCTGAAGCTCTCTTTTCAAATCATCTGACAATTTTGCGAAACTCACAAAAGGCAAATCTGCTGAAACAGAAATCATTTGGACTGGTTGATCTACGAAATTTACATCGGAGACATTTGGGGCTTTGGCCTCCTCTGGCAAATCGGGCTTAGCTTTATCAACTTCATCCTTAAGTTTTTGTATAGATTTATCAATATTAGCGGAAGCATTGAACTGCACTACAACAACCGAAACCCCACTTTTTGAAGAAGAAGTCATCTTGTCCAAATCAGGAAGGTTTGTAAGTCGATCTTCAATCTTGTCTGTCACAAGTCTCTCAATATCCTCGGATGATGCCCCTGGCAAAACAGTAGTGACAATACCGATCGGGATCTGAACTTCAGGAGCAGATTCTTTTGTAATAAATACTGCGGACGATACACCCCAAACAACAAGACCAGCAATAAGAATTGCTGTAAATTGACGCTTGTTTAGAAAGAAATTCCAGAGAGGTAACATACTTTATTTAACAACCACAATCTCTCCATCACGAAGTCCTCGGGCATCTTCGACAATTTTCATGTCATTTGTTAAGCCAGACAAAATCTCCACCCTATCTCCCAAGAGCCGGCCAATCTTAACATCATGCGAAACAAGCTTATTTTCATAGTCAACAGTAAAAATCACCATCCTATCAGATAGTATTTTTAATGAGGAAAGAGGTATTGATATCGATTGATTATTACTTATTATCTTATCTTTACTGACAGGTATAGATATATTAGCACTTTGTCCATTGACTAACTTGCCTCCATCCACAATAGCTATTTTTATTTCAATCTTTTTTGTAAGACTATCTAAGGCTGGGGCAATCTTTGTCACCACACCAGAATTCTCATTATTTATTTTTACACTTTGGCCAACCTTAACCAAAGAAGCGTCCTGTTCATTTAGATAAGCAACCATCTCAAGAGAACCATTGTTTGCAATACTTGCAACCGGAGTATAAGCCTGAACGAAATCCCCCCTCTTTAAACTCAAAGAATTAAGATTACCTGAAAGTGGAGCTCTTATTATTGTTTTCTCAAGATTGGCTTGGGCAACTGAAAGTCCCGCCCTAGACAAAGTGAGATCCTCTGGCTCTGCCCCATTCACACTTTGCTCCAAAGTCTTTACACCAACAGTTAACCCCTGTTTTGCAGATGAAAGAGAACTTATCGCACCAGTCACACTTGATCTTGCTCCACTTATCTCAGACTTATACGCAACGAGAGCCGAATCGGGAAATTGCGTTGTTGATATAGCTGAATTCAAAGCATGAACCAACATATCTAAGAAATCCCTAACTTTTCTCATCTCAAGATCGGCCTGATTGAATTCAGAGTTCAGATCAGAAGAAGAATTAAGCGAATTGGACATCTCTTTTTCTCTCTTTAAAATATCATTCATTGCTACACGAGCATTCTCAACATCAGTCTTAGCCTGAGAATCTGCAACAGAAACACTTAGTTGTGGATTTAGTGATTGTGGATTTGTGAACAATTTATCGGCACTTGCCCTAATAGCGGAATCAGCTGATGAGTATGCATTAAGTATTGCAGTAAGTGCACCAGTCTTGGAAGCGTCGCTTTGTCCCTCTAATATAGTCATCTGCTCTGTTCTAACTCCCTTTTTAACCTTGTCATAAGAAGCCTGAGCCTGAGCAACTCCCGCCCTCTCAGCTGAATTTTCCATCTCAGCAATAACTCCACCTGCGTAAACATAATCTCCAAGTGAATAATTTAATCTAGTTATAACACCAGACCTCTCAGCCCTTATGGTCGCACCGGAAGTTGACTCAACAGACCCCACTGCCGAAATCTGAGAACCCTCCAGGGACAAATCCCCCACTTCACGTAAAACAACTTGCCTCTCTGGAGGTATCCCCTCTGTCGCTTTCTTTGTATTAAAAACAAAATACCCAGAGATTGAGACAATTAAAATCCCAAATACCGAAGCAAGAATTCTTTGTTTTTTTGTAAGCCTTGAAAAAACCCCCATAAGGTACGTTTTGGCTTGTTTTATGAAGTTTATTATTTTGGAAAACATGATATAAAATAAGGTTTTTTTGATATTTTTAGCACTTCTATATATAAC
>CAYUDP010000013.1:0-3300 GCA_964443725.1 uncultured Candidatus Saccharibacteria bacterium | reverse complement strand
AAAACATGATATAAAATAAGGTTTTTTTGATATTTTTAGCACTTCTATATATAACAGAAAAAAGCCGTTATGCCAACAGCCAACCGTTTTCACAAATATACAAAATTTCTAGAAAAACTTTGATTCTCTTCTAAAACTATTTCCAACAACAACCCCAATAACTGACCCTAAAATTGCACCCATAAGAAAATCAGAAAACCAATGAATACTCATTGATACCCCCAAACCAATATAAAAAGCATAAAAGATAGCCAATGTTCTGATATAGAGGTTTTTAGGGTAAAGGGTAACCAAAGTTATCGCCATAGCAAAGGCAATAGTTGTATGTGATGACGGCCAACCCCAAAAAATACCCCCCTCCATAAACCCAAACCTAAACGAATGGCTTAAATCAGAAAAACTATTTAAAACAAAATTTGGCGGTGGAACTCTGCCCGTAAAAGCTTTCATTGTCGAAGATAGAAAAGACCCCAAAATAGCTGCCTGAGCAAGAGCAAAAGCCGACACCTTCATTTCCCTTCTCCTTTCGAAAAAATAAGAAGTATAAAGAGCCATTGGCAAAATTATTGGAATAATACCACCAAGAAAAACCGCTGGAAAAAGTAGATTATAGACCTTGCCCTTATAAAAATAATAATAGTAGGCATTATCAATACCAGAAAAAACACAAACTACCGTAAGACATATTCCAATAAGGATATAAACAATATGTCTCCATGATAGAATCTTTATTATATTTTTTAATACATTTAGGAAAAGTGGAAATTTCACTTTATATAGGATAACAGATAAATAAGTATTTATTATGGGGAAAACAAACGTTATATGTTTACAAGTTATACAATCTATTATATTCTCCGGATGGAATAGAATCTAAACTGAAACCGGAAAGGACCCGAGATGATCCAAATGACAGACGAAAGAAAACGGGAGATTTTCAAAATAGTCGCCCGTCGCTTTATCGAAAGATTCTCCCCGATCGATCTTGGGGAAGTCTCGGAAGTTCAGGGTGGGTACCTAGTGTCCACCTTGGATGGACGTAGTTCGGCCTGGGGGACCATAAGTAGAGTCGGCTGGCGCACCACAGTCTCGATTTCGAGCGTCGTGAAAATCCGAGGGGAACTCGCCCAAGATCCAGCAACAACTAGACACTACGGGGTATCGACGACAGCAGGTGGAGAAATATGCGCCGTCAGACTTTCCTAGAAAATCGCCGCGGGGACCCCCGCGGCGAAGTTCATTTACTTAGCTTTACTTTTACTGACCCCAACCACCTTTTCATTCGGCACCACAATCTTTTTCCCATTACATTTGAAACATCTACACCCATGCGGTTTTATAAAAGTATCAAAATAATCTTCCCCATAGTCATAATGTAACTCTTCGCCAACTGGAATATTTTTTATAGCAAAAATCAGTATCCTACCATTGCGGATTTCTGTCTCACAGTTTGGCTTACATGAATGGTTTATGTACCTTGCAATATTTTTCCTATCTGCCCCATCTACAGTCCACTTGTTATTAATCTCGAAGAGATATTTACCTGTATGATCCTCTGCTTCCTTATGAGAAATTTTCTTCCCAACATATTCGATTATAAAATCCCCCCTCTTTATTGGTTCAATAGCAAATAAGCCAAGACCAGCACTCGATCTCCCAACCTTTACTGAAGCGGGTACATAAGCCTTCTCTGTTTTTTTATCTATATCTACCATAAAAACAAAGAAGATTATCTCACAGAGGGGATAATTCTTCAAGGACAGTTAAAAACTTTTTAAGCTATGTTAAAATACTTATTAGTAATCTAAGATTTAAATTAAATAAAATATGAAAAATACTTACAAGCTTTTGCTTTCCCTTTTTGTTTTTATCCCAACTTTAGCTCTAGCTGATACGCCGACAATAAACAGCTTCATAATATCGACAAATTATATGTATAGCGGGCAACCCATATCAGCCACATGGAGTACATCAGGTGGACTCGCCCCAATCCTTAGATTTAATTGTCCAGATGGAATAAGGATAAAATATACAAACGGAACATCATATCCATGTAATACTGACTCAACAGTAAGTGACAAACCATCAGACGCCGGAGATTTTATAATCACCAACATAAGCGGAACTTCAAAACAAGTTGGTGTAAAACTTATAGCCAAGGATTCAACGGGATCAACAGCTGACAATATCTCCAGACTACAGATAGTAACAATAGCTCCAGCATCAGAGACCATAACTTCTGCGACCGTAACACCAACAGCCATATCATCTGGAAACAAAGTGATCATCTCTTGGACTGGAGATAGTGATTTAAGTGGGGTAAATATCCAGATGGCTTGTACAAATAACATACTAGCAACCTCTACTCAGTATTCTGATGGATCAATCCCGTGTGACAGACCAATATTCAAAAACGACCTTTCGCCATCCGGCTCTGCCGACATAAGCTTAACAAATCAATCAAACGCAAAAATAAACGTCGAATTCACAATACTTCCTGCTTTTGTAGTTGGTTATTATGATGGAACCAGAGCCAAAAAAGTGACAGTTGAATCAACTCCAGCTGAGGTCAAATATCCAACAATCAGTCCTTTTACCGCAAATCAATCTAAGTTCAAAACAGGCACTACTGTCACATTGAAATGGAAAATCCAAGACTCTCTCGGGGCCAATTTAATACTCAAGTGTGTAGACGGAGTATCTTATAAGCTTGTTGAAGCCTCAAGTTCTGGGGCACTAGATTGCGGAAGATTAGCCCTTAGCAACACCGCCTCATCTACTGGAGAAATTAACCTAGAGGTAAATAGCACTTCAAATTTTACTGAAAACACAACAGTAACCATAGTCCCCAAAAGACTTGATGGTAATTATGATATGGCATATTCAGCCTCCATCGATCTCTCGGTTCATCCAAAAAGTTACGTAGCCCCCCTCACCTCCCCCAACTTAACAGCTTACAATATAGGCTCGTCTACCACACCTATAGCCTCAACAACAACTGACTTATCGAAATTTACTGGCAGTAAATACACATTTAAAAAATATCTAGCGAGAGGCTCCCGCGGACAAGATGTTTCTAAACTTCAAGAGATTTTGAGCACTAACCCAAACATTTTCCCAGAACAATCAGTAACAGGATACTTTGGGGCAGCAACAGAAAAAGCGGTTAAAAAATTCCAAGAGTCATTTGGTATATGTAAAAACGGAGAACAGGGCTATGGAACCGTTGGACCAAAAACAAGATCAAAACTAAATGAAATTCAACAATAAATTAGCAATAGAGTTGGGCTTAGACACACA
>CAYUDP010000012.1:0-16570 GCA_964443725.1 uncultured Candidatus Saccharibacteria bacterium | reverse complement strand
TGCGGAGACGGTGGGATTCGAACCCACGGTCCCGGTTAAGGGACGCCTCGTTAGCAGTGAGGTGCTTTCGACCACTCAGCCACGTCTCCAATTTCCAATTGTATTGTCGAGTGGCCGAAAGTACCTTTCGTCCACCTTGCACTGGCCTCACAAGTTCGGCATCGTGCATCCGCCTTTGGCGGAACGGATAAAACTCAAAGCAGTTTAAGTTTTATCCACTCAGCCACGTCTCCAATTTTCAATTGTATTTTTGAGTGGTCGAAAGTTCCTTTCGTCCACTAAAACTTAATTTATTTGCGACGTTTTTGATTTTTAATCAAAAACGTCGCTTAAAAATACACTAATATTTGTGTTTTATCAAACCCGTAATATTGATAAATCAAAAGCCCGGGAGGTTGTCCCGAGCTTCAAGCGGATTTTACTCCGCGTGGTTTTTATTTCGTAAATAACGGAGCTTCTTCCCCGGAAAATGGTTTCTGTGACCCAGAAACGGCCTTGCGCCGTCTTATAGGTTTCCCGTCTTTGAGCACATGCCACCTGTCCCTTCCTCGGTCATGATGCAGTCTCCCTTGGCACTTTTCGTACTCTGGACAGAGAACGGTATTTTCGGGTTTTGCATGACACCTCGGACAGAGGGATTGTCCGAGTATCCAGATGGCGTGCGAAAGCTCGACGGGAGAGACATTCAACTCTTTGCAAACCCCGTAGACCCTAGGCCTTATCTTCATTGCAATATGTGCCCCAGTTGTGTCTGGCTCATACTTCGTTATACCCCAAGCTTCGCAAAGAGCGATGACGTGAATGTCAGCCGGGAACGTCCCCTCCGGAACACTTATCACTCCCTGTTCCGAGAGGAAGACTGCGATGAGGGAGAGAATTTTTCCAGATATCCCAGGTAAGGGGTTGTAGCCCCGTTCCTTTGCTATTCTCTCTCGCCACTGAAGGATCTCGTCTATTGATCTTCGGAATACCCCATATTCGAAGAGGTTCTTCGGATTTCCGTCGAGGTCTTCAAATAGGGTCTTTGCGAGATAGAGCCAATTTTCCGCAAGGATATACCCAGAGTGACTCGTAAGTGCCCCAGTGACTTCCTCCTCATCCTCATCTTCTACTTGGCATTCTCCATCGGTGTCAAAGAGACTCTGAGTCAGCTTGCACTTGGCGTCCACCTGCTTTTTGCCGAGGTCTGCTTTCTTGGGCGGGCTACGTAATATTGCTTGTAGCTCCTTGGGGGTGAGTTTAAGTACCTCCTTTGTGTAAATATGAGGATGGTTTGTCCACAACCACGCATGGGCCTTGTATTGGCTCATACTTTGGGTGCGACGGTCCGTGCTCGCTGCAAAGAGCCTCCATATGGCGTGTTTGAGTTCGTTCCCGGGCTCGAGGAGTTCTCTCGGGCAAATCGAGTTTTGGGGGGCGTAATCTATTGCGTTTTTTGCATAAATGCCCTCCCTTGCTCTGAAGCTAAGGATCAACCTCCAGAATACTTCTTTTGCCACCTTGTCGTCGAAGACGACTTTTTGCACTTTGGGTGCTTTCACTTTTCGTCTCCTTAAACAAAATAGCGCGAAATGCGCTGTCCTTTTTTAAACTACACTATTAAAATTTGGGCGTCAAACAGCTTTTATGTTTTTTATAAAACAGAGTAGGGGGGCATTGCACCCCCCTTAATCTTTGCCGAATTCTATTCGACCGATCTCATGCGGAACGAACTCAAAGGACATCCCACCGCCACCTCCCCTAAGGATGACCATTGCTGCCACGTCAGCCCCGTTGAACTCAACTGGCCTTCTTCCTTTCAAAAGGTGGTCGTATTTCCGGACCTCTTCAAGGTCAATCAAGGGTCTTTTTGTGGTCTCTAGGTGGGTGATGATCTTCTCGAACAAATCACGTTCCCTGTGGACGTTGCCAAGTAGTCCAAGGAAAGCAGAGAAGTTATGTGGCATGACGGGGTATTGTTTTGTATAGGCCTGAATGCCGTGTATTATCCCGAGCAGTTTCTCCCTATCCTTTTTATCCAGGATTTTCAATTCCTCTCTTATGGATTCACAGGAAAATTCTTGGGCGACCGCCTTTAGGAATTTTGACAGACCTATCCCTCTTCTTCTTAGTGTCTCGAGTCTTATCTTTTTGTCGGCAAGCAGGAACTCCCTTAGGACCTCAGGATCTTTTTCGGATATTGAGACTCGTATCCCAGGGTAGAACTTAATCCATCTTCTATTTCTCCTTGTCGTGCCGATTTTCCTTTCAAACTCAGTCACTTTTCGTTTTCTGATTTGCTCTAAGGTAAGTCTGCAAAGCAGATCGACGATATAGGGGACTGCCGTCCTCGCCTGACCCTCACTGAGATTTGATTGCTTTGGTCTTGCACTTACCGTGCTACGTCCAGAAACATTGTGAAGGTGGCTTATTTTCTCTCCATTTGTCCGCGACAACCTGATTCGGCTGTACGGCTTGGCGTGGCCGATGCTTACTTCAAGAAGTAGGACATGGTCAAAATGGTAGCCGTAGGCCTTCCCAGGGCCGACCACTGCGACACAGTTCATCGCGTAATGGCCGAATCCACGGACTTTCGTATAAATCGGGTGGCCTTCTTCGTCGATGTATAGAACTGCCCTTGCGTCTTTCTCAACTCGGTTCAGAACACTTGAAACTTTTTTCTGCGCCGTAGATTGCGAGAACTCACGGCGCTTTGGGCTTTGAGCCTTTGGTGCCATGAGTTTCTCCTTGTGAGTGGGTGAGCTTGGTTTATCCGAGGCAATTCTAGCCTATGGACACATATATATGAATATTGAGAAAATGGTATTTAGTGGGCTAATGTGATGCAAAAAACGTCTTTTGCTCCAGCCCTTTTTAAGGCCCTTCTTGCCTCGTTAAGGGTTGCTCCAGTTGTAATAACGTCATCGAAAAGAATTATTTTTTTACCTTTTATTTTTTCTTTGTCTATAACTCCGAAACTGTCTTTAGGGTTATCTAGTCTTTCCTTTCGTCTTTTGATGTGACTTTGAGGTGGGGTTTCTTTTGATTTTATGAGTACATTATCTAAATAAACGAAGAATTCTTTCCCGCCGAGATTCATTACTTCTCTGCACAATTCCTCTGTTTGATTGAAACCCTTTTCTTTTTTCCTTTTTCTACTGCAAGGCATAGGTATAAGTATTTTTTTGTTTCCAAGACTAAGAGAATCATTTTCTAAGTCGACCATGTACTCGTATAGTAATTCTCCAGCAATACGAATCGCTTTTTTGTGGTTTTTGTATTTTATTAGCCATATTAAGTCGTGAATAATCGGATCTTTATATGAAAATAAAGATAGCGTTTTTGAAATTGGGGGAGTATTTGCTGGCGAGGCTTTAGTTGAAATATCTTCGGGTCTGAGAAATAGAATATCCCGGTATCTTTCCTGTAGTGGGAATAGGAAATCAAGAATATCACTTTTTATTGTGGCCAATCTTTCGTAAAGTATAAGAAAATTCACATATTAATAATACATTAAGAATAGAAAGCCATGCTATACTTTATTAATATCGCGCATTTTGCGCTTGTATTTCAGAATGGCATTTTCCTTAAAAGATTTTTTTTCAAATATAAAGTCGGCAAACGAGCCGAGCGCTATAGGTATTGATATAGGATCATCATCCATAAAGGTAGTTCAGCTAAAGAGAAAAGAGGGGAGGGCAATACTCGAAACATATGGTGAGATAGTTCTCGGTCCTTATGCAGGGACTGAGGCTGGTAGAGCGACAAATCTTCAAAGTGAGAAATTACAGGAAGCGATAAGCGATCTTGTGAGGGAGGCTAATGTGACGACAAAAAATGCCGCCCTGTCTATACCTTTCTCGTCGAGTTTGATATCGATTGTTCAAATGCCAGATTTGGGAGAGAAGAAATTGGCAGAGATGATACCTATTGAGGCCAGAAGATATATCCCAGTACCTATTTCAGAAGTGTCGCTTGATTGGTGGGTTGTCCCAAAAAGTAAATATGACCTGAAGTCTCCAGAAGACGTTGAACTATCTGACAATTCCCAACATACCATAGGCAGTAGGATAGGAGAGAATAAACAGCAAAATGTAGATAAGGTAGATGTTTTACTTGTCGCCATTTTGAATGAGGCAATATCCAAAAGCCAGTCTATAGTAAGGGGTCTTGATTTACAGAATGTATTTTTTGAAATAGAAGTTTTTTCAACTATGCGTTCAGCGGTTGATCAGGGAGTTGAGCCCGTAATGATCCTTGATATGGGGGCTGGGAACACCAAGCTTTATATAGTTGAACACGGAATAATCCGAGATACTCATATTATAAACAGGGGGTCACAAGACATTACACTTGCTCTTTCAAAGGCTTTGAATGTTTCAGTTGATAGGGCAGAGGAAATAAAGAGGACTGTCGGTATGTCTACTGATCCTCAAGATAGAGCTATAAACGAGACTATAACCCTTTCTCTTGATTTCATGTTTTCTGAAGCGAACCAAGTGCTACTTTCTTTTGAACGAAAATATAATCGCACTATTTCCAAAGTTGTTCTGGCTGGAGGCGGGTCAACTATGCGTGGTTTTATAGAGGCGGCCAAAATACATTTTCAATCAGAAGCTATACTTGCCGATCCTTTTTCAAAAGTTGTTTCTCCCGCATTCCTAGAGCCAATACTAAAAGAAGTTGGCCCAGAGTTTGCAGTTGCTGTCGGCGTGGCTTTGCGTAAACTCTCTCAACAATAAAATTTCGCAAAATTTTTTTGTTAAAATTTTGCGAAATCCACAATTATTGTTTCTTTTCATTCAGGTATTTGTTGATTATCTAGTATAATTCTAATTGATGGAGTTAAACCAACAGGCTTCTTTCATACCTAAAAAGCCGATTGTCTCCCAACCAGAGGTTGGTTATGGCGAAGGCGGTTTCAGTGTGGTCACTTTTATATCGGTGATTCTTTTTGTGCTTTCGCTTTCTCTTGCCGCTGGTGTCACTCTTTACCAAAGTGTAAAGATAAAACAACTTGCTGATAAAAAAGCTTCGTATGAGAAGGCGGTCAGCGATCCGAACCAAGCACCCAACATCAACAAGTGGAGAGAGATGGATGAGAGACTTCAACAAGCTTCGCAACTTCTTGAAAATCACATATCAATGAATGCTTTTTTGGCGAAAATTGAATTTCAGACAGTAAAAAATGTTCAATTTACTTCAATGGATGTGAACCCAGCGGAGCAATCTGGCACCGACAATAGTATTATTCCCAAGACTTTCAAGGTTACCTTTGAGGGGGTTGCTCCTGGATATGTTGAGGTAATACAGCAGTCTGATATTTTTGCCGCTAGTAAAAATATCGGTATTTCCAATCCATCTTTTGATCTTCCTGTTCTTGATGACCTTACTGGCAAGATAAAGTTCAAGGGAAGTTTTTACTTGGACAAAGACAGTATCAAGTACGCTAAGTTTCTCGAAGAGATTAGCTCTAAAAGTCAATAATTATGGGTAGGATATTTGTACAATTAATGTTAGTGGTTGTGGCGGTAGGTTTGTTCTTTGGGTATACCGACTCTATTTATCGTGGCGAGGGGGCAGATACAATAAACAAAAAACAGAGTATAAAACAATTAAATGAACAGATCGATGAATATGATAAGGCTCTTGGTGTATTTAGTGATATTGCTAAAAAAGAAGACGTTGTTTCAAACCAATATTTGAAAATAAAAGCCGATGAACAACATTTGAGAGATTTACTTCCGGTTTCAATAGATAATATCCGCCTTATAAACAATGTGAACATAATCGCAGTAAATCACAACTTGGTGATAAAGAACTTTTCTTTTGAGGGGGCAACCTCAAATTCGAGCAAAGATACAAGTGCAAACTCAAAAGACACCAAAACCCCTACTGACTTAACAAAAGGTGGGAACGAAAAGGTGGGTGCTGTCAATTTGAAGTTTTCAGTGACAACAACATACCCAAAGATAAAAGAATTTCTTATGGCTCTTGAGGATTCTCTCCGTATTATGGATGTCGTGGCGTTTAATGTTAAGCCAGCTCAGTCTTCAGGAGGTTCAGGTTCGAGTTCAGTTTCATCTGCAGACAATTATCAATATGACATAACAGTTAGAACCTATTGGTTACGCTAAAAATATGGACTTCTTAAAATCAGAGATAAAGAACATAATAATCTTCGTTGCACTACTTATCGGCGTCTTTATGGCCTATATGTATTTTAAAGAAAATGCTCCGACAAATGTCGGCAGTGGACTTCTTGAAACGGCAGTTTTGCCACAAGATGCTACAGCTTCTCAATCCGGAGACACCCAAGGTGGTGACATTGGGTCTAAGCCTGCAATTATCTTGGATCAGATAAGTAATATCCAATTTGATACTAGGATTTTGAAAAGTCCTCTATATATGAGGTTGGTAGAGAAAAGTGGTAGTTATGATTTCAGTATCCCATCCGCCTCAACCGGAAGAGACAATCCATTTCAGTCTGTAAGTAGGGGTAGTAGTGCACCTGCTATAGTTGAGACTCCTGCACCAAAGACAACTACATCATCTGCTTCTCCGTCTTCGAGTTCCGGTTCAATCTCTTTGCCATCTGCTATAAGAACGTATACAAATCCCGTTTTACCTCCGTCTGGCACTAGTTCAAGATAAAAAATATGGCCAATAAGCTACTCTCGCTATTGGTAGATAGAAAGGTGATAACCGCAGATGATGCGGCGATAATTGAACGTGAAGCAAAAGACAAACATATAGATATTGAGAAAGCAGCCAAGGGGCACGGTGTCTCCCCTGGAGCAATTTTAAATATTAAAGGTGAATATCTGGGTATCCCTACACGAAATATTGAGAAGGAAGAAATACCTTTTGATATTTTGAAATATATTCCTGAAGAGTCCGCGAGGCATTATAGATTTGCTCCGGTTGGGGTTGAGGATGGAGTTCTTGATGTTGGCATTGTTAATCCAGACAGCATAGAGGCAAGAGATGCTCTTAATTTTATATCCTCAAAAATAAATATGCCTTTCAAGCTTTTCCTTATAACCGAGGAAGATTTTGCAAAAATACTTGATGTCTATAAGGGGTTATCTGGAGAAGTGACTAAGGCCTTGTCGGAGTTGTCTGATTCGGAACAAGAAGAACAAGATCTATCAAAAGAGGGTATTCAAGATATAAAAAGAGGTGGGGCAGACGAAAAGGGGGCTGAGGCAACGAAGTTTACTGAGGATGCCCCTGTCACAAAAATCGTTGGAACTATATTGAGGTATGCTATTGAGGGTTCAGCTTCAGATATTCATATAGAACCAATGAATGACAAAGTCCGTGTACGTTTTCGAATTGATGGAGAGCTTCATACGAGTCTCATTCTTCCTATAAACGTTCACAAATCCGTTATTGCTCGTATAAAAATACTTTGCAACATGAAGCTCGATGAAAAGCGTAAGCCTCAAGATGGACGTTTTTCGGTAAAGATGGATGGTAGGGGGGTGGACTTCCGTGTCTCGACCTTCCCAACATACTATGGTGAGAAGATTGTGATGCGTATTTTGGACAAGGACAAGGGTGTAAGAAAACTTGAAAGTTCTGGATTATCCGAAGTCCATCTTGAGATGGTGCGTCGTGCTATAAAAAGACCTTTCGGAATGATACTTATATCAGGACCTACTGGATCAGGTAAATCAACGACACTTTACGCGATGCTAAACGAAGTGGATAAAGAAGGAAAGAACGTTCTTTCTCTTGAGGATCCTGTTGAATTTAACATAGAAGGTATAAGTCAGTCTCAGGTAAGACCGGAGATTAACTATACTTTTGCCTCAGGATTAAGAACTACTTTGCGTCAGGATCCAGATATCATAATGGTAGGTGAGATACGCGACAAGGAAACAGCTCAGCTCGCTATTCAGGCCGCTTTGACTGGTCACTTGGTTTTCTCAACAATTCACACCAATAACGCAATTGGAGTTATACCACGTCTTATGGATATGGGGGTTGATCCGTATTTGATTGCACCAACTTTGGTTCTTGTTATGGCACAACGCCTAGTAAGAACTCTTTGTCCTGGGAGTGGTAATCCCATACCGATTGAAGGCTCTGTTAAGGCTTGGATTGAACAGAAATTTGCTGATTTGCCGGAAAAATATAGATCAACTATGCCAACAAGTGGAAGTCTTTATGAGATATCCCCAAATGCCGAGTGTCCAAATGGTACAAGAGGCAGAACTGGCGTATATGAAATGTTTGAAATGGACAAAGAAATCGAGAATGCTATTTTGAAAGGTGCAACTGAGCTTGATATCAAGGAAATCATCCGCAGGAAGGGTATGCACACTATGCAAGAAGATGCCATTATGAAATGTACCAAGGGAATAGTCCCATTTGAAGAAGTTAACAATCTATAATAGGGAAAATTATTTTTGTTATAGGCAGTTTCAAGGTAGAATAAAAATGTATGGATGGAAAAAATAAAAAAATTCTTTTAGTTGATGACGATAGTTTCTTGATAGACATGTATACCGTCAAGTTCAAGGAGGCAAATTTCGATATTACTTCTGTTTTCAATGGCGAGCAGGCAATAGAAAAATTAAAAGGAGGGTTGAATCCTGATGTGGTGGTTTTTGACATGATAATGCCAGGGATGAATGGACTCGAGCTTCTCGAAGAAATCCACAAAGGAAACCTAGCGCCCAATGCCACTCTAATCGTTCTTTCGAATCAAGGTCAGCCATCAGATGTTGAGGCCGCAAAGAAACTTGGAGTAGATGGTTATATAGTGAAGGCAAACACTATACCTTCCGAAGTTCTTGAGCAAGTGCTTGAAATTATGAATAGGAGATCTTCAAGATAAAAATATGGATTACGCAAAAGAATTAGATGATTTGGTAAATATAGTCTCAAATGAAGATGCTTCAGATCTTCATTTGTCTGAAGGGAGGCACCCGACTGTTCGTATAGGTGGGTTTCTAGTTCCATTGGTAAAAAAAGATATATTAACAAAAGAAGCAACTTTGGGGTTGTTTGCTGAAATGGTGACCAAGGCCAATAAGGAGAGGTTTCTTGTTGAAAAAGAAATAGATTTCGGGTATCAACATGCTTCAGTGGCCCGCTTTAGAGGGAATGCTTTTTTCAGACAGGGAGCGATAAGTGTAGCCCTTCGTCTTATACCAAACGTTATTAAGACTATTGAACAGTTGAATCTTCCTCCTATTCTCGAAACTTTTATAAATAAACCACAGGGATTTTTCTTGGTTGTGGGCCCCGTTGGGCAAGGTAAGACAACAACTTTAGCTGCGCTTGTAGATAAGATAAATTCAGAAAGAGCCGAACATATCATAACTATCGAAGATCCAGTCGAGTATCTTTTTGAACAGAAGAAATCAATTATAGACCAACGTGAGGTTAGGATCGACACGGTAGATTTCCCGACAGCTCTTCACTCAATGTTTCGTGAAGATGTCGATGTGGCGATGATAGGTGAGATGAGAGGACATGAGACTATAGGAACTGCCGTTACGGCCGCTGAGACAGGGCACCTTGTTTTCTCAACCCTTCATACCAACAACGCCGCACAAACTATCGATCGTATCATAGATAGTTTCCCCGCAGTCCAGCAGGATCAAATCAGAATCCAGCTTTCTGGATCCATGACTGGTATTTTCTCCCAGAGACTAATTCCGCGCATTTCAGGTGGGCTTATTCCGGCGTATGAACTTCTAATCAACAACAATGCCGTGGCGAATCTTATACGTGAAAGAAGAACTCATGAGATAAATACTGTGATAGAAACTGGTATGGATCAGGGGATGATAGATATGAACAGGTCCTTGGCTGAACTAGTGAGAAGGGGGGAAATAACTGCTGAGAATGCTTATATGCACAGTCTAAATCCGCAGATTTTGGATAGAATGCTTTAAAATATGCTTTATTTATACAAGGCGGTAGATCAAAGTGGACGTGAATCAGAGGGCAGTATTGATGCCATCAATACTGATGTCGCTATATCTTCTCTACAAAGAAGGGGGCTAGTGATTTCTTCCATTCATGAATCAGAGAAGAAATCTTTTTTCGACAAGGATTTCGCTTTGTTTGAAAGTGTTTCAAACAAAGACGTGGTTATCCTTTCAAGGCAGATTGCCACTCTCTTTGAAGCCCAAGTCTCGGCTTTAAGAACATTCAGAATGCTTGCAAGCGAGACTCCAAACAGAGTCTTGGCTAGAAAATTGGCGGAAGTCAGTGATGACCTTCAAGGTGGAAGCTCTATATCGAAAGCCATGTCGAAGCATCCGTCAGTCTTCTCTTCTTTTTATGTAAATATGGTTCGCTCCGGTGAGGAATCTGGAAAATTGAACAACACTTTCATGTATCTTGCGGACTACCTCGATAGAAACTATGAATTATCAAGTAAGGCCAAAAATGCACTTATATATCCAGCTTTCGTTATTGCCACCTTCGTTGCTGTCATGATCTTGATGCTTACTATGGTTATTCCAAAGATAGCCGGCGTCCTTAAGGATTCTGGAAAAGAATTGCCTTTTTATACCAAGATAGTAATGAGTACTAGTGATTTCTTTGTGAATTATGGAGTCTTTATAATGGCGTTTATCGTTTTTGCGGGTTTTATCATATACAGGTTATCGAAAACTCCGCAAGGACAAGCTTCGATATCACAGTTCAAGCTCACACTTCCATATGTAGGGGATTTGTATAGAAAACTTTATTTGACCCGTATTATGGATAACATCTCAACAATGTTAAATAGTGGCATCCCCATAGTGAGGGCGATAGAAATAACTGCTGATGTTGTAGACAATGAAATATATTCAAGGATTCTCAAGGATTCAGCCGAAAGGGTAAAGGGCGGAGCTTCTTTTTCTGATTCACTGCCAAAAAGTTACTATATCCCAGGGGTGGTAATACAGATGTCAAAAGTCGGTGAAGAATCAGGAGAGTTGGAAGATATCTTGCATACTCTGGCCAAGTTCTATGATAGAGAAGTTGCAAATGCGGTAGACACTTTAGTGGGGCTTATTGAGCCGGTGATGATTGTTCTCTTGGGACTCGGTGTTGGTACCTTGCTTGCTTCTGTGCTTATTCCGATTTATGACGTTACGAACAATATACAGGGTTAAATAATCAGAATTCTCCTATGTGGAGATCTCCGGTTTTCCACACACCCCTTTGCTACAAATAATATAGGGTTTATAATATATAGCGTTATAAGAATTTTCTCTCGCCCCGCGCAAAGGGCGCGGGGGACTTAAGCGGGAAACCGCAATTATTGGTAAAAAATTATGAATATGAAGAACAAGGGTTTCACCCTTATTGAACTTCTCGTCGTTATTGCCATCATCGGTATCTTGTCATCCGTTGTTTTGGCTTCGTTAAACACAGCTCGTGGCAAGGGAGCTGACTCTGCTATAAAAGCTAACCTAGCGAATATAAGAGCCCAGGCAGAAATAATATACGATACTATAGGTAGCTATGGTGTTGGTTATAGTGCCACCGGAGGTACATCACTAGCTTGTACCAACTCGGCAGGTAATTCTATTGTTGCCACAACGACAGTTTTGCAACAAATAACAGCTGCCGCTAGTGCTTCAGGTGGAACACCTTCTACTCAGGCTGCTTGTGCTACAGATACAACATCTGGAGCTGCTGCTGGTGCATGGATGGCCGCAGTTAAATTAAAGACTGACAATACACAAGCCTGGTGTGTTGACAGTACGGGAGCTTCTAAACAAGTTGCATGGTCAAGTGTTGACGCGGATGCAATTTCTGCGAAGTGTCCATAATTTTAATTTCTGTTATCCAAAACAACAAAGCCCCATATGTTGGGGTTTTGTTGTTTTGGATAAATAGGTTTATAGTGTAGAATACGTTAAGTATGAAAGGTTTTACTCTTATAGAACTTCTAGTAGTAATAGCCATTATTGGAATATTGGCCTCAGTGATAATGAGCGATATGAATTCGGCAAGACTTAGTGCTTCGGATGCTGCAATTAAACAAGACTTGAACGGCATAAGGGCCCAAGCTGAAATAGTGTATCCATCTATGAATAATACCTATGCTTCGACTCCTAGTGATGAAGTTGCAGATAGTGATTGTGTCACTTTCGTTTCAGGTACTCCGAGGGCTATACTTGCTGATCCAACTATAAAAAGTGCAATAATTTCTATCGGGCAATATTCTACTGAAGTTCTTTGTATTGTAAAGCAAGAGAGTTACGTTATTTCCTCCGCCTTAAAGAAGGGTGGATACTGGTGTTTGGACAATAGCGGTAATGCAAGAAACACAGATTCCTCGGGTGCTCTGTATACATCTCTTGTTGGGGCAGACGGTACTGTGGCAGATTTAACTGCGAGTGCTTGTAGATAATGTCTTCTGAGAATTTATTAATCCTATCTCTTTCTTTTGTTGTCGGACTTTTTGTCGGGAGTTTCTTGAACGTTGTATCTCTGAGATATGGTTCGGGATTATCGATCTCAAGGGGGCGTTCAAAATGTTTTTCTTGTGGGCACTCCCTGGGAGTATTTGATCTTGTACCGTTTTTTAGTTTCTTTTTTCTTCAGGGGCGATGTAGATATTGTGGTAGCAAGATTTCTCTACGGTATCCGCTTGTTGAATTTGTGACAGGTATCATCTTTTCACTTGTTGCTTACAAGATGGTGTTCTTTGGTTTTAGCCTTACAACAATTTTCAAAACCATTTTAGCTATGGTCGCGTTCTCTTCTCTTGTTGTAATCGCACTTTATGACCTTAGGCACAAAGTCATCCCTGAGATACCACTTAGATTTTTCTGGGTTAGTTCATTGGTTTTTTCTGGCATATCTTTCTATAAAAGTACACATACTCTGGTAAATTTTCTTGATCTCTCGGCTATACTCGTAGTTCCTTTGCCACTTTTTTTGCTCTGGCTAATGTCGAAGGGTAGGTGGATAGGCTTCGGAGATTCTAAGCTCACAATAGGTATTGGTGCCATGCTTGGTCTTGCAGAGGGATTGTCTGCACTCGTATTGGCTTTCTGGATAGGGGCGGCATTTAGTGTGTTTGCCTTGATGTACAAAAAGATTCTCCACCATTCTTTCTTGAGAGGAAGGCTTTCGAATATTACAATGAAGACTGAGGTCCCGTTTGCACCATTTTTGGCCATGGGTACCATTTTGGCTTTTGCTTTTAATCTTGATATTTTCTCTATAAATATCTTTCTGTCGTTTCTAAGTGTTTAAAAAGATAAACAAAAAAATATTAGAAAGGGGGTTCACCTTGATGGAGCTTATGGTGACTATTGGTATTTTCTCTGTCATATCTGCTGTGGTTATTTTTAAAAGTACGCAATTTAATTCTTCAATATTTCTAACAAATGCGGCTTATGAGGTTGCTTTGAGAATGCGTGAAGTTCAGACATATGGTATAAGTGCTAGGAAATCTATTGATAATAGTTTTTATCATGCCTACGGACTTCATTTTGATATCTCAAAACCGAATCAGTTTATTATTTTTAATGATTTGAATGATAGTTATGACCCTTCAGCACCAATCCCACCAACTAGTTTTTATGATTCTGGCGAAGAAATGTTTATAGATAGTTTGCCGAGTGATGTTTATATAGATAAGATTTGTTACACATCTTTTGATTTAGGTGTTTCGCATGTTTGTGGGGGATCACAGACTGCGGATATTGTTTTCAAAAGACCAAGTCCATCTGGTCGGGCCACTGTGTTCCCGGGGACGGCTCAAGTAGTTGGAGCAGGTGTCGAGTTGCGTTCAAAGAAAGACCCGTCCGGCTGCAGATTAGTATCTGTTGAGGAGACAGGACAAATATCGGTAAAAGCATGCCCATAATTATAAAAGGAAAGAAAAGTATACTAGGGTTCACTCTTGTTGAAATGATGGTTGCCGTCACCCTTTTTACCTTTGTGATGTTTATAGCAACGAGTTCACTTCTCTCTATTATTGGTCTCAATAAAAAAGCTAGAGCCAATCAGGCTGTAATAAATAATATTAACGCGGCTCTAGAGCAGATTATGAGAGATATACGTCTTGGGAGTAATTATTATTGTTCTAATAGTTTTTCAGATTCCGGGACACAGGATTGTATAGGTGGCGGAACAACATTGTCGTTTGACGACCCGAGTAGTTCTCCAACAAGACAATCATATAATATGGTCAGTATTGGTTCTTCAAAAGTGATAGGAAAGTGTCCAAGTCCAGGGTGTACATTCGCTTTTGTTCCGAATTTTATCCCTATAACATCAGAGGATATTACCATAGATTCTCTCAATTTTTATGTAGTCGGAACAGGATCTTCAGACAAGAGACAGCCGTTTGTAAGGATATATATATCTGGGCACGCCTTTACTTCAAGTGCGACGGGGAAACCCGAAAGAGTTGATTTTGCTCTACAAACTAGCGCCTCTCAGAGATTGCCAAAGTCATAAATATGAAATTTTCCTTTTTTCAAAAAAATAGTTCTTCATTGAGTGGGTTTACAATGGTTGAGTCGTTAGTTGCGATAACTATACTGCTTATTGCTGTAGTAAGTCCGCTGACTATTGTAGCAAGCAGTGTTTTTCAAGCTCAAGTTGCTAAAGATCAGATAACAGCTTTCTATCTTTCAAATGAAGTTTTTGAGTATGTTAGGAATATGCATGATACGGGGGTTCTTCTTGGAGACACGGCAGATGGTTGGCTTACGGATTCAAATGCCGGAAACCTCGATAAGTGTAATAGTGTTGGTGGTAATGTATGCGAACTTGATGTTTTGGGACGAAGGAGCCCAATAGTCCAAAATATATCTTTAAGTGGTGTTGTTGGAATGTGTCTTTCAGACAATGGGTACACATATTGTGATTTGGGCTGGTCTGGTAAACAAACGAATTTTAAAAGATATTTTACAGTTGATAAGGTAGATGCCACTTTTAACGGTGGTACGGTTGCCGAATACAAAGTGACTGTGACGGTGGTTTGGAATACTCAGAGTTTGCCCAGATCCATCACTTCTACTGAATATTTAATGGATTCAAATTATTAAGATATGAGGGTGGGAAGTTTAAAAGAAAATAGGGGGTTCGTACTTTTAATGGCGACACTTGTCTCGGGACTTTTCCTTGTGATTGGAATGGCTATATTCAAGATTGCTTATATAGAACTTATCCTCTCTTCAACTGGTAAGGCTTCTCAGAGGGCGTTTGCTGCGGCTGACTCTGGACTTGAGTGTGCACTTTATTGGGATAGGAAATATCCAGTTAGTACTGAAGATCAAAGTAAAAGTGCTTTTAGTACTTATTCAAATGACTCTTTCTTTGAGCACTCAAATAGCCAGGGGATTATAATCAATGATGCATTATATCCTCGCCCACAGATAAATTGCGCAAATCAGAATATAGTTGGTGTAAATAACAACTTGCTTTTAGGGAATGATAGTACGGACAACAGGTCAATATTTAGACAGGGTGGAGATCAGACAGGTAGTTTAACTGGTGGAACTGCTGGACAGGACACCTATTTCAGTTTTATTTTGCCGGATAATAGTTGTGCTAAAGTCTCTGTTCACAAGACATATGATACAGTTGATACAAGTAAGGTACTAAAGACTGAGATTTTCTCCCATGGATATTCATCTTGCGATTTGTCTAATCCAAGAACAGTAGAGAGGGCCCTTCAGATGACTTTGGAATAGCTCGCCAATTTTGGCTTATTTCGATAATATACTCTTATGGAAACAGGTGTCCCCAAAGAGGCAGTTTTGCGTGTACAAAAACTTAGAGATTCAATAGAAAAGTACCGTTATGAGTACCATGTTTTAGATAATCTATCTATTCCGGAATCTGCTCTTGATTCTCTAAAAAAAGAGCTCGTTGATTTGGAGGAAAAATATCCAAGTCTCAGGAGCCCAGATTCCCCGACGCAGAGGGTGGCGGGAAAACCATTAGATGTATTAGACAAAGTTAAGCACAAGGTGACCCAATGGTCTTTTAACGATGCTTTTAGTGAGGAAGATATGATTGAGTTTGACGCAAGAGTTAAGAGATTTTTGCGTTCGAGTGGGATTTCTGACGACCCGACTTATGTCTGTGAATTGAAGATAGATGGATTAAAGGTGGTCTATGAATATGAAGATGGATTTTTGAAAATTGCTTCAACGAGAGGGGATGGTGTCGTCGGAGAAGATGTAACGCATAATGTGAGAACTATAGAATCAGTCCCACTTAAGCTTAAAGAAAGTAGGAATCTTATTGTTGAAGGAGAGGTTTTGATGAGGAAAAGTGTTTTTGGTGAATTGAATAAGGGTAGAAAGAAAAGGGGTGAAGAAGAATTTGCAAACCCTCGCAATATTGCCGCGGGTTCTATAAGGCAACTTGATCCGAAAATATGTGCCGAAAGGAAACTCGACACTTTTATATATGATTTGTCTCTATATGATGGTGTGTCTCCAGACACGCAAGAAGATGAGTTGAATTTATTGAAAAAGTTGGGATTTAAAGTTAACAAACATTTCAAGCATGTCAAAAATATTGAAGGAGTAGTTGAGTATTGGAAAGAGTGGCAAAAGAGAAAAGAAAAAGAAGATTATCTTATAGATGGAGTTGT
>CAYUDP010000011.1:16723-20597 GCA_964443725.1 uncultured Candidatus Saccharibacteria bacterium | reverse complement strand
TTTAAATATGTTAAGGATATAGAAGCCAATAAACTAACTATTGATATAACAACCAGAAGTTCTACTAAAGTGAACCCTCTTTTTTTAGATTTTAAAAAATTCATAATATACTCAGTTAGAATTGACCCATCCAAAATATAAATAAAGCGAGGGCAAATATAGCTATAGAAACTATAATCATCACTTTTCTAGCACCATCCTCGTCCTTTACTATTCCCATTTTGATCAAGACTGAAGCCATGCCAGATGGCTCTCTATCGTATAGATAACTATTATTTTGTTTTTCTCCTTCAAATTCTAATGACATAGTCTTTAATTTAAATTAACTAATAATTACCAAATATCGTGAGACGCTAAATAATTCCTGTCTGTATATATAGCAAAACTTTTTTCGGTTGGAGAACAGTAAAAATTCCCCTGCGGTCTACAAAATTGTTCCGGTATGGTTGTATATGTTTCAACTGTGCCATTCACCACTATGGCATAGTTTGTACCATTCGATATATAAGCATAGGCCACGTTGTCTGTTGGATGGGCTGGCCCCACGACTCCTGTGAGCAAGTGTGCCCAATATGTAGGGTCATTTGGCAAAGAAGTCATATATTTTGGAACAAACTTAACTGCTTCGTCTTTTGTAATCCAATCATCACTATAGGCAAAGGTTGTCCCATCCCCAGCAGCACTTAGCCATGTATCACTTGTACTTGGATAGTGCCCGTTATCAGAGTAATAAAGTGCCAAAGCCTTACGAAGTTCCTGTAAATCGTTTATACGCACTGCATCTCTGGCTTTTGCTCTTGCCGTGTTTAAAGAAGTGAATGTAATTGAGGATAACAGGCTTATGACAGCCATTACCATCAATATTTCTACAAGGGTGAATGCTCTATTTCTCAACATAACGCAATAATTTTATATTTAAAATCAAGATTTTGCAATTTTGATCATGTGTTCAAAAAAATCAGATGGCTTGAGACCAACACTTTTAAGTGCAGTAAGAATTTTGCTATTTTCATGATAGATGGGTTGAGTATTTACCTCAATCACATAAACCCCACGACTTGGACTAAGGATAAGATCAACTTGTGCTATATGTCTCAAATTCAAAACATTAAATACATCTTTTGATATTTTCTCTAAATTTTCCACTTCACTTTGCAGGAAAGCGTCTCTACCCGACTTATTACTTTCGTCATGTAAAGGCATAAAAGTATACAAATCTCTACCTCTTAGTTTTTCAACCACAAAACAACTAACAGACTTGCCATCTATATCTTCTTCCAAAATAATTTCTGGAAAATTTGAAGCCAACTTTGATGCGGATATAACCAAATCTTCTGGGGTTTTTACTTTGTGGATATTTTCACCCCCATGTCCGCTTATCGGCTTCAAAACGGCTGGGAACGGAAAAGCTCTAAATATTTCTCCGGCTTCAGATGGTAAAATATTTGAATTGAGGATTTTCTGAAAGGGAGATTGTATATTGTAATTGGAGAGAATTTTTCTTGTATGGGTCTTATTCATTCCCAAAGCCGAAGCTAGAATGTGAGAGCCAGTAAAAGGAACCCCAAACTTGTGCAAAATCTGCTGAATTTTACCATCTTCACCAAAATGCCCATGTAAACAATTAAATACCACATCAGCATCAAGAATAGCAACATCTGGAGTGATAGGCAGTCCCATCCTGTGCCAAGTGCCATTTTTATCAATCAAGATATCCACCACGTCATACTTTTCTTTGGGGAGGTGTTCTATAACAAAACCACCTGACCTAATAGAGTCAGAAAATCCACTTCCAATCCCACCTCTTAGGAGAACTATTTTTTCCCTCATTGCCAATTATTATAGCAAAGAAAAAAAATTATTTATTCAAAAATTCCTTACTACGCTTATTTCTGTGGAAAGATATTGCAAACCTGTGGGCTTCGGCATTTATACCTATAATTTCATTTCTGTATAATTTGCATATTTTTTCATCCCCAAGTATATCTCTTGCCCTATGATGACTATCTTTTCTCACAGAGACAATTGAAACCCCACTAAGGATCTCTGGATCAATGATTTTTGTTGTATTCAGTTGCGCAATAGAGCCATCTAGTACAATCATGTCTGGGCTTCCCCATTCTTTATGCGCGAAGCGACGAACCAGGACTTCTTTAAGTGCCCCTGTATCATTGGCCCTCTTATATTTTCTTATCCCGAATTGCCTATATTCACTTTTTGCAAACACTCCATCAATCATTACAACCATTACCCCGACCATACTCTCTCCAAATGTATGCGCGATATCATATGCCTCAATCCTAAAACCTGATTTAGGATTTCTCTCGTAGCTATCTTCTCTTTTTAACATAGAGACATCTTGGATATGCTCAAGTGCATAAAGCCTCTTCTTGTATACATTTGCATCTTCAAAACGTAAATCCTTTATAGCGCGGTCCATACTGGTCTTCAAATCTTTGATAACACTGATTTTTTTGCCTTCAAAAAATGCTATGAGCATTTTTATGTCTTTTTTGTAACCAGTTTTACTAACACTGCGACTACATACACCAGGACAAAGTCCGATTTGGGCATTAAAGCATGGGACACACCTGCGATTTGGCTCACATGGAATACACTTATCCCTAAATGGGAAAATCTTCCTCAAAATCTTCAAAGCCTCTTTCAGAGATGACCCATTTGTAAATGGGCCTATCTTATACAGGGACTTGTTTTCCATTTCAAATTTTTCCAACAACCTTTCTCTGATTATAAGCACCCTGGGATAATCTTCTTTGGTTATAAAAATATAATTAAAGCTTCTGTTGTCTTTTGATTTTGTATTATATGGGGGATGAAACTTTTGAATAAGCCTGGTTTCTAGAATTGTCGCTTCAAGAACGGAGTCAAGAGGAATATAAGCTATATTCTCTGATAAGTTCAACATCTGGACCAGAAGTGGCCCACGAGTATCAAGTAAATCTTTGGAAAAATAACTCTTTATACGGTCGTTTAAAGTCGTTGCTTTACCAATATATAAAATGTCCTGACGTCTTAAGTCAGATTCGACAATTTGCCCACCCATTTTTTTATTTTTTAGAAACACATAAACTCCGGGTGAATCAGGTATTTTTAAGGTATTAAAGTCTTGACGTATCATGTTTTGTATTATATAAGATGTATAGCAAGTTTCAAGGGGCACCAAAATGAGCAAAGTGGTTTTTAGAATAAGAATTTCAACAGGAAACGGGGTCAAATGGGGCATCATCATAAAGGAGAACGGCCGGACTGTGGTAACAAAAGAAAACCTATCGACTGGTCGCCCCACTGAACGTAGGCTGAAGAGTCTGAGGTTGGTCATGAAAATAAAAACCTTCCCCAAAGATCACCTCATTCAAATCTTAAGGTATAACCCAGAAATTGCGGGTTATATCCCCTGAGGGCGGCGACCGAAAGGTCGCCGTTTAAAATTATTTTTTCAAAGCCAACTTCAAATACTTCGCCGTATGAGTATCCGTTTTTATAACTTCTTCTGGAGTCCCCTTAGCAACTATTTTTCCACCCCCTTCACCCCCTTCAGGACCAATGTCGATTATATAATCAGCATTTTTTATTATATCCATATTATGTTCTATGACGACAACTGTATTACCCTTATCGACAAGCTTCTGTAATATTTCAATCAACTTCGATACATCCTCATAGTGTAGCCCTATGGACGGCTCATCAAGAAGATAGATAGTCTTTTGCAGATGTGCCCTATATAACTCTGAAGATATTTTCACTCTTTGGGCTTCTCCACCAGAAAGAGTTGTTGCGGATTGGCCGAGTTCAAGATATCCAAGTCCAACTTCATTTAGGGTGTAAAGTCTATCGTAAATCGCTGGGATATCTT
>CAYUDP010000011.1:0-16623 GCA_964443725.1 uncultured Candidatus Saccharibacteria bacterium | reverse complement strand
CCAAGTCCAACTTCATTTAGGGTGTAAAGTCTATCGTAAATCGCTGGGATATCTTTGAAAAATTCTAACCCTTCTTCAACCGTCATTCTTAGAACATCATAGATATTTTTCTTTTTATATTTAACCTCCAAGGTCTCTTTCATAAACCTCTTCCCGTTACAAATATCACAAGGAACATATACAGTCGGCAAAAAATGCATCTCAACTGCGATTTCTCCATTACCCTCACAGGCTTCACAACGGCCACCTTTTACATTGAAGGAAAATCTATTCGCTTTCCATCCCCTAGTTCTTGCTTCGACCGTTTCAGCGAAGAGATCGCGGATAAACGTAAATGAACCAGTATAAGTTGCTGGATTTGACCTTGGGGTACGGCCGATTGGCGACTGATCTATAAGTATTACCCTCGAAAGATATTCTGAACCCTGAAAAGAAGCGCAATTAAAAACTTCATTTGTTCTATATCTCTTATCAAATCTTGCTTGCAAGTTTTTATGTACAACCTCGTAAAGTAATGTTGACTTTCCAGATCCAGAAACACCAGTCACTAGCACCAATTTGCCAAGAGGAATATCAACGTTGATATTTTTTATATTGAATATTTTGGCCCCCTTAATCTTTAGTGCGCCCTTGTCACTTTTTCTCCTCTCTTCTCTATAAGAAACATGTTTTTCGCCACGCAGGTATGAAAGGGTTAGAGAATTGCTATCATTCTTTTTTGCTGTCAATAATTTATCCAAATAACCAGCAACAATAACTTCCCCACCGTGAACGCCAGCTTTGGGGCCTATATCAACAATATAATCAGAAGAAAATATAGTATCTTCATCATGCTCGACTACAATAATCGTGTTTCCCAAATCTCTAAGATTTATAAGTGTATTAATCAATTTATCATTGTCCCGTGAGTGAAGTCCGATAGTTGGCTCGTCAAGCACATATAACGCGCCAACAAGACCAGAGCCAAGTTGAGACGCAAGACGAATCCTTTGAGATTCACCCCCCGATAGAGTGTGGGCCCTTCTGTCTAAAGTCAGATAATCCAGCCCAACATTGAGCAGGAACTGTAATCGTGAATCAATCTCTCTTAAAACAACCCTTGAAATACTTTTTTCTTTGGGAGACAGATTTACATCTTTAAAAAATTGGTGGGCGTCCTTAATAGACATCTTGGTTATATCGACAATATTTCTCTTGTTTTTGCCATCTTCAAGAAAGACATTTAAAGCTTCGTTTCTTAATCTTGCCCCATTACATTTCGGGCAAACTTCTGACCCAAAAAAATGTTTTGTCCCCAATCCATTACATGCATCACATGCCCCATAGGGAGAGTTGAATGAAAATAGCCTTGGTTCAACTTCTGGAAAAGAAAATCCGTCGTTTGGACACATAAACTTCGATGAGATTAATTTCTCACCAAGAGGAGATTCGAGTTTCAAAAGCCCATTTGATTCGACTAAAGCTCGCTCTATCGCCTCTCCTAGGCGACTCTTAACAACATTTTTCCCCTCTAGTTCACTTATATATATAGAATCCACAACAACATCTATATTATGTTTCTTATTCTTATCAAGAATAATTTGCTCTCGTAATTTTTTAAATTTCCCATCAACCTTTACCTCCTCAAAACCTTTGCCAAGCAAATCGTAAAGCAGTTGATAGTATTCACCTTTCCTGCCAACGACCAGTGGAGCCATGAGTACTATTTTTGCATCATCGTATGGCACTCCTAGAACTTCCTTTTTCCCTATGGTTTTCTTTATTTCCGAGACACTACTTAATATACCTTCGAGTATTTCCTCTTTTGATATTTTTCTTATCTCATTACCACACAAAGGGCAATATGGGTGGCCTATGCGCGCATAAAGAACGCGAAGGTAATCATATATTTCAGTTATTGTAGCTACAGTAGATCTGGGGTTATTTGATCTAGATTTTTGGTCTATAGAAATAGCTGGGGAAAGTCCTAAAATTTCATCAACATCCGGCTTCTGCATCTGGTTTAGAAATTGTCTGGCATAAGCAGAAAGAGATTCAACATATCGTCTCTGTCCTTCAGCAAATATAGTGTCAAATGCCAAAGATGATTTCCCCGACCCAGAAAGTCCAGTAAATACAATCATCTTATTTCTAGGCATAGACACAGAAATATTCTTTAGATTATGTGTCCTGGCCCCTTTTACTATCAATTCTTCATCCATAAAAGCTTCGGCAAATAAAAAGTCTGCCAAAATTCGATATTAGCATTAATACTGTTTATCTTCCACTGATAAAGAGACCTAGTGAATTACGCTCTTTATTTCCTCTATTATTTCGTCTAAAGTGACTGATGATTTAACTAGAAACTTATTAGCTCCAAGTCGCTTGCCTTTATCAAGGTCAGCTGGTTGGCTTAGATTAGAGAGTAGAATAATTGGGACATTCTTAAATCTCGGATCTTTTCTCAACTTATCCAATATTGTAAAACCATCAGCCCCTGGTAAAAGAATATCGAGCAAGATTATATCAGGGTTATTTTTCTCAAGTAAAGCGAAGGCCTCAGTTTCATCTTTTGCATGAAAAAGTTTACACCCCTCATTTGCAAGCCTCATTGTTATCAAGTCCTTAAGGAATCGATCATCTTCTACCCATAAGATATTTCTACCCTTGAGAGATGTTATCCCAGTAGCCGCTTGCACAATATCAGAAACTTGAGGAGAAACATATGCAGACTGAGTAAGAGTTGCTGACGCACCCATCCCACTACTTCTATTATTTTCAAGTTCGCGCTTTACACATTCTACAACTTCATCTGGGTCTATCTGAGCCTTTATAAGATAACCTCTGACTCCCAAGGAAAGTGCACGCTTGACTTCTACAGGCTGACCAGAATTTGAAACAATAATAACCGGTATATCAACAATCTCCATGTCTCTGTGTTTCTCTTCTAAAATTTCATAGCCATTCATACCGGGCAAAATTATATCAAGAAGAACCAAATCTGGCTTATATTCTCTAATCTTGCTCATACCATCCTTGCCATTGTCGGCAATCATTACCTCAAAATTCTCAGATCTGAGGCGGTTCATTAAAACCTCTGCAAGAAATATATCGTCTTCAATAATTAGTATCTTTTGTGTCATAAGTTTTTAGATTATATCACACGGCTTTATATTTTTCTTCAGAAACTGGTATAGCACAATAAAAAGTGGAGCCTTTATTCTCAACACTTTCAAACCAAACATTTCCACCATGCTTTTCAATAATTTCTTTTACCAAATAAAGCCCAAGTCCAGTTCCTTCACTTTTTTCTTTAACAGCATTTGGCGCCCTGAAGAACCTCTGGAATATTCTCAGACTATCCTCTTTTGGTATTCCCATACCATTATCTTTGACAGCAAAGAAGATCTTCTTGTCTTCTTCATAAATAGAAAGTTCAACACTTCCACCCTCACTTGTATATTTGATCGCATTTTCAAGTAGATTTTGTAATACCGCCTTTATCTTATCTGGGTCAATCGAAACTAGAGGCAATTTATCGTGTGGTTTTTTAAATGTTAAATTAATATTTTTTTCTCTCGCTTGTGGGACGAGTTCGTCAAATGCAACATCTGCAATAGGTATAATATCGGTCTCGGTAAATATATATGAAAATATACCACTCTCAATCCTACTTGCTGAAAGCAAATCTCCCACAAATTTTATCATTCTCTCGTTAGTATCTTTCATTTTCAAAATAAAAGTACGCTGATCATTTGTTATTTTGCCTAAAGAACCGTTTATAAGTAAATCGACTGTCCACTTGATAGCAGAGAGGGGTGTTCTTAATTGATGAGCAACAACAGAAACAAATTCGGTTCTATTTCTATCAAGCTCCTTTAGTCTCCTGTTTGCAATTGAAAGCTCCATTTCCCTTTTTACCAGAGTTTCATTAGCTTTCCCCATTTCAGTATTTACCGCCTTTAGAACACTAGCCTGTTCCTCAGCCATATCAACAGACTTGCTGATAGCACTACGCGTAAAAATAATTCCAGTTATAAACGCAAATAGAAGTATTAAAGCCGATGCAAGAATAATTGTTCTCCAAACACTCTCGTATGTGTCGCTCAAATTGTTAGCACTAACGGCTATAGATTGAGAAGAGTGACTACTCAAATTTGAAAGTGGGGTCAATACTTTACTCGACAACGCCTGGGAATCACTAAGTAAACCCTCAACTTCAACTTGAATTTCATCTATTCTTTTTTGATGTTTTGATATATTTTTTTTGTCAGTTTCTACTGCCAACTTTTCTCTGGAAGTTTCCTCAGCCAAATCAAAGATTCTGTTACTGTGCGCCCTAAAAGTCTGAAAAGCTTCTATAGAATATTTTGCAGAAGCTATTTCTTCTTTCGAACTTCCATTATCATCCTTTATTACCTCAACAATCTTGGACATTGATAATGTAAAATCTCTGGAGGCAATATCAAAAATCTCACGTAATTTTAGTAAATTTGATTTGAATTTATCACTATTTAGGTTATTTGCCTGCTTATCATCAATAAGTAGGCCGACTTCAGATATTGCAAACTCTCCAGCCGAGACTGTTCTGTAAGCATTGTTAACCTCGCTCATTATAGGAATATCGTTATATACAACCGGATACGCAGCATTTTTTATCTGACGAATGCCATTTGTGGCAACAGCCCCTATCGCAAGAACAAATGATGCAATAAACAATACAGAAAAGATAAAAGAAAGCTCGGTACTGACACCCCGCTTCTTTGTAACAGTTTTTAATAAATTCGCATTTTGCTTATGAAAAAAATTCACAAAGGATATAAGACCTTTCTCCAAAGTCTACATATATATATTAATAGATATATCCTATATTATCCCAGAATTTTTGTGGATAATTATTTATTTTTTCTTTTTATACTTTTCAATTTCTTTAATCTCGTCTCTGAGTAGCGCCGCCGTCTCAAAATCAAGCATCGCAACAGCTTCATTCATCTGTTTTATTTTTTCCTTGATCAATTTTGAAATACTGCGTCCACCAACAGAAAGATCTATTTTCACCATACTATCTATGGTTTTTATTTTTTCTCTTTCAAGAGAGTCAGTAATATCATGAATCTTTTTATATATTGTCTTTGGAGTTATTCCGTTGTCAGCATTATATTTTATCTGTATTTCTCGTCTTCTATTTGTCTCATCAATTGATCTCTTCATTGATTGAGTAATCGTGTCAGCATACAGAATGACCCTGCCATTTATGTTTCTTGCGGCCCGGCCTATAGTTTGTATGAGGGATGTTTCTGATCTAAGGAAACCTTCTTTGTCTGCATCAAGAATACCAATCATTGCAACCTCTGGCAGATCAAGCCCCTCTCTTAATAAGTTTACCCCAACAAGACAATCAAATTTCCCCCGCCTGAATTCGGTCAAAATCATTATCCTGTCTATTGTTTTTATGTCACTGTGCAGATATTCAGCCTTGATATTTCTCTCCTTTAGAAATTCGCTCAAGTCCTCAGCCATTTTTTTGGTAAGAGTAGTCGCAATTACCCTCTCGTGATTTTTTATAACCATCTCAGCTTCGTTTATGAAATCAAAAATTTGCCCTTTATACACTCCCTTGGAAACGATTGGTTTTACCTCTATTTTTGGATCGACTAGTCCAGTTGGTCTTATAACTTGTTCGACTATCTGTTCACTATTTTCATATTCATATTTACTTGGAGTGGCCGATGTATAAATACATTGACCAATTCTTTTTTCAAACTCATTAAATTTAAGGGGGCGGTTATCTTTGGCTGACGGCAGCCTAAATCCATATTCTACTAGATTTGTTTTACGCGAAGCGTCACCCGCGTTCATTCCACCTATTTGAGGAATAGTTACGTGTGATTCATCAATTATAGTTATAAAATCTGGATTACCATTCTTATCTTTTGGAAAATAGTCGAGAAGTGTATATGGTGGCTCCCCCTCACACCTACCGTCAAAATACCTCGAATAATTTTCTATCCCGTTACAATAACCAACTTCTTTTATCAAAGCCAAATCATATTTAGTTCTACGCTTAAGTCTTTCGGCCTCCAGATTTTTACCATCCATTTTCAACTCTTCGAGTCTTTTCTCTAAATCTCTCTCAATCTGTTTTATCACCTTCATTCGAGTCTCAGGTGGTGTGATGTAATGCTTCGCTGGAAAAAGAATAACGGATTTCTCATTTTTCTTGATTACACGGCTGATAGCATCTATTACTTCTATATTTATTAATTTCTCTTTTTCAATAGTTAACCTAAATATTATTTTTTCATTGACTGGCATTATCTCGATAGCACCACCAGTTACCCTAAAAGTGCCTGGGGTTAAATCTGCATTTGTTCTTTCAAAATGTATTTCAACTAAATCAGTTAGAATTTTTTCCCTATTACAATCACTCCCGACTTTGAATTCTTTATTAACTTTTTTATATTCTTCGGGAGAGCCAAGCCCATAAATACACGAAACTGAAGCCACTATAATCACATCCCTTCTTGTGAGAAGGGCTTGGGTTGAAGCGTGTCGCAATCTCTCTATTTCCTCGTTTATCATTGCCTCTTTTTCTATATATGTATCAGAGTGAGCGATGTACGCTTCTGGTTGATAGTAGTCATAATAGGAGACAAAATAATGCACCTCGTTTTCTGGGAAAAAATCCTTATACTCTTGGGCAAGTTGAGCGGCAAGAGTTTTGTTGTGAGCAATAACAAGAGTGGGCCTATTTATTTCGGCAATAACATTTGCCATGGTAAAAGTCTTACCAGAGCCAGTAACTCCAAGTAGTGTCTGATGTTTTAATCCTTTTTTATATCCAGCCACAATCTTCTTTATGGCTTTCGGTTGATCTCCAGCAGGGGGCCAATCTGATTTTATCTTAAAATTCATTTAGTTTATTTTTTTCAAGAAATCTTCTATCTCTTGCCATTTTATATCAATAACCTTATTTGGATTGGCTAGCGCCAAATCTGCCTCCGCCTTTTGTAGGGCTGGCTGGTTTATCACCTCCGTCACTAGAGTACACCTATCTACATGTTTGTTATCCTCAATAATTTTCTCCCTTACTAAAACCTCTATAGCCCTCAATAGATTATCCCTATCATTTCCCTCTTCTAGCCTTCCAAGTTGTATCTTCGTACCATCAATTTTCAAAATCAAACTAGACTGATCATCAGCCTCCTCGTTATTGTTAAAATGAAGAAGTATGGGCATGTAAAAAGCTCTGATTTTATTAAGTTCAAGAACTCTCTCGGCGTCTACAAATTTTTCTCCTTGTGGTTCCATATTTATATTTTATATTTATTTATAAAATCTTCTCTAAAATTTTTAAAATTATCTTCTATAATACTTCTCCTCATATTATCTACAAGTCTTATTATGAATCTTAAGTTATGTATACTCCCAAGTGTACCAGCAAGCATTTCCTTAGCATGAAATAGGTGTGCCACATAGCTCCTTGTATAATTTTTGCAAGTATAGCAATCGCAACTATCGTCTATCCGGCCAAAATCACTCCTGAACTTAGAGTTAAGTATGTTTATTTTACCAGAAGATGTATATAAAGAACCATTACGCCCCATTCTGGTTGGAGAGACGCAATCAAAAGTATCACAACCATTTAAAACTCCCTCTATTATATCTAGTGGTTCTCCAATACCGAGAAGATGTCTCGGCTTGTCTTCTGGCAATATTTCGTTTACCCACTTCACAGACTTCCCGATGTCTTCTTTATTGAAAGACCCGCCGATTCCAAAACCGTCAAAATCTAAACTTAATATTTCTTTGGCACTTTCTTTCCTCAGATCCTCAAATCTCCCACCCTGTACAACTCCAAACAAAAGCTGAGTATCGTTCCTCTTTGCATTTATGCATCTTTTTGCCCACCTATGAGTCCTCTCTATTGCAGATCTCTGGTATTCATAACTAGCTTGCGGAGAAGTGCATTCATCAAAAGCGAATATAATATCCGCACCTATTTTGCTTTGTATATCTATAGATTTCTCTGGTGTAAACCTATGCTCTGAACCATCAAGATACGATTTGAATGTGACCCCCTCTTCATCAACCTCTGCCAATTTTAATATTTCAGCATCAACAACTGACTCCGCTTTTCCATCATTTGTTTCAATTGCCACTTTGCTTACCCCCTTACCATAAGCTTCCCCCAAAGAAAAAACTTGAAACCCCCCAGAATCAGTAAAAGTTGGTTTCGGCCAATTCATAAACTTAGACAATCCTCCAGCTTTTTCCACCAAATTTTCTCCTGGTTCGAGATAAAGATGATAGGTATTTGAAAGTACAGCTTGAGCACCAATATCCTCCACCTGCTCTGGAGTGAGAGATTTGACGGTAGCTTTAGTACCAACTGGAATAAAAGCTGGGGTATTAATATCACCATGCTTTGTATGAATAATACCAGCTCGTTCTAATCCAATATTCCCCTTTTTCTCAATAGAGAAAACTTTTTCCATTGGAAATTTATAGCAAATTTAATGAATATTTGCGAGATACCTATCTTGAAATAGATTTTCCGAGTTTATAGAGTTTTGTGACTTCTGCTTGTGTAAGTAATCTATTGTAAAGCCTAAACTCGTCTATCTTGCCAGCATAACTATCATTACTCCCCGCACCACCACCTATTGTAAACGGCTGGGTTGATGGCAACCAAGAGGTATCAGTTATTGACCCATTTATGGTTTTAGCCACACCATCAATATAGACACTATAAACATCATTTACCGTATCCCATTCGGCCACTATATGGTGCCAAGCACCTATAGATATTGTATAAGAATTCGCAAACGCAGATGTTCCACCCACCACCTGCCCCTGGACTTGTATTGAGTTTCGGTTAGTAGTTCTTACAAAAATATGATTATACGAGCTGCTCCAATTATTAAATATATTATCACCAGTGGTTGGCATATTCCTATAATCATTCTTAAACCAGACAGAGATTGAACCTGTTATTTGTGGGAAATTAGTATTATTTAATGTTGGAACAGAAATATAATTAGCACTATTATTATTCCAACTAAATGCCTGATTTGATATTCCAGCGGTTGGACTTGTTGTGGTTGGCATACCCAAAATACTTGCTGTATTGCCACTTCCAGAAGCATCGGTCATCGTTCTTGTTGTCCAATTAACATCTATATTGTCAAAAGTATAGTACCCAATCAAACCGCTAGATAGCTCTGACGGTTGATTGTAAGTTTTGGGAGCAATAGAGTACTTATTTATTACACTTCTATATAAATCTTTAATCTCAGCAGATGATAAAATTCTATTGTATATTTTTATCTCGTCTTCATACCCATAAAAATATTGACCATCCGGCCTTCTTCCAATATCTAAGGGTGACGTACCGTTTGACATAGTTGGAAGAGCATTAGCTAAAGTGACACTTACACCGTCAACATACATTCTTATTGTATCACTGCTAGTACTCACAGTAATGGTGTAATTGTGCCACAAGCCATCATTCATGGACCTTATATAAGTCGCTGTTGTCCCAGTTGAACCATCTAATTTATTAACTGAGAAATATATTCTAGCATTTATATCGTTTTCCAATTGCCACTCCCACTGTGAACCATTACCCTTCCCAATAAAATAAGACCCCGAATTACCACCACCACCATTCCCAATTGCTGGAGCATTTTTGGGTATTCTTGCCCAAAGAGAAATCGTCATATCGTTGACTGATGGACTAAAAACATCTTGATCGGGAATTGTAATATAATTATTAACTCCGTTAAAGAAAATACCCTGTCCGGTTTTACCAGAAGATGGAGAAGTTGTTGTTGATAGATTTTTTAAAGAACCTTCAAATTTATTTATGGACAAATCGCTTGTTGTACCTGTGCCCCAATTTATATCTTTGCCATCAAGTGTGTAATAGGCAATGAGATTTGCATTTAAGGTACTTGAAGATTTTGTCGAAGTATTTATTCCAAATTTTGATATACCAGAAATATATTCGTTATATATTTCACTAGCAGCTAGAGCACGATTATATACACGAAATTCGTCCATAGTACTAGCAGATCTAAAACCTGTAGCTCCCAGTAGCTTAAAATCCTGTGCACTTGGGACAAAGGTCGGGTCAGAAATAGATGAAGTATTGACTAAAGTACCATTTTTATAAATATTCGCTTGCAGAGTTGAAGTATCCCATGTTAAAGCAACATGAGTCCAGCTATTTCTTGGAATGGCCATTATGTAGACAAAGGCCCAAGTACTTGTATTTTGCCCGCCGATCTGGATTCCATTACCTCCAGTATTTGTATAACGCATCATTATGTGTTTCCTAGAAGCGTCAAAATAATCAAAAACCGGATCTGCGTCTGTAAAAGGTTTATCTGTGAGTATTGTGTTTTTAATCCAAAATTCAACTGTTCCAGATGTTTGGGGAAAATTTGTGTTATTTAGTGTAGAAACACTTAAATAATGTGATCCGATATAATCTCCTTTAAAAGACTGCTGAACTTTCCCCGGAACAGGTGTTGTTGTTGTCGGAAATCCGACAATGCTCATAGTATTGCCATTTCCAGAGGCATCAGCGACAGTCCTTGTAGTCCAATTGACATCATTTTTATCAAAAGTATAAGAAGCGACGATACCAGAGGGATAAGCAAGTGCCCGAATCGGCGACAATAATATAAATATAAATATTATTTTTGATAAATAACTTTTCATATTAAGGCGTCGAGGTTGCAGTTGATGTCGCGGTTAAATCTACTATAGAAAGTGGGGCTGTACTTGTAGTCGAAGTTGTCGTAGCAGAGAGATCTATAACTGGGGTAGTAGAAGATAAAGACATATCCACCGAAGGCGTTGTTGAAGAACTTGTGCTACTTGATGTAGTGTAGGTGACGGTGCTTGTTGAAGTTGGCAAACTCTCACAACTTCCCGATGTGGTTGTAGTTAGTCCATCTTGTATATAGAGACAATATGGGTTTCCAGTATTTTTATCAAATAGAGTCACTCCAGTCGGTTTTTCTTTTGAGCCAACAGTTAATGTGTCTACTGTTAAGTTAGATATATGAGTCATAGCATCACTCAAGAATACACCAAACGAAGCTAGGCTATTTTTTATTGCCGTGCCCAAATAACCGGAAGTTGAAGTCGCAGTAGAAGTTGCACCCTCTAGAATAGACAACCTATCATCCAACTCTTGGACAGACTTGACCAAGACCGGAGTCACATCCTCATACCTAACACCACGAGGAGTGGTCCCATCTTCTTCATAAAATACTAACCTGGGTTCAATCGCATTCACTTCCTCAGCAATAAAACCAAGCCTCCTATTTGTTGTACCATTATAAGCATAGGAGACGGGGTGTAATTGTTTTACCAAATCTAATCCTCGGTCAATATCTACAACATCATGCTTAAATCTCAGTGAAGAGACAGTACAACTTGTAGCCCCAGTGTTAACATTTATTTCCTTACCAGCTGTTAGACAAATGGCATCTCCAGTGGAGCCTAGAGTAGTTAATCCACTCATTGCTACTGTTCCTGTGACAGAGAGTGTTCTCCATGGGGAGGTCGTTCCAAGCCCCAAATACCCAGTAGTTGGTTGGAAAGTCATATCAGTTGAGGTCGCGGACATAGCATCAGTAGATGTCCCAATATAAAGATTGCCACCGACATATCTCATTATTAAGTGTTTGGCATCAGTTCCACCATTTGGATCAGTCAAGGATAGTTGCGGATATGTAGATGATGCTATATCAAGCATAGCTGAAAATGCTGATGAGGTTGTACCAATACCAACCACTTTAGCGAATGCAGCTGACCTATTAGTTAGAGAATTGACCGTACTATCCCCCGCAGGATCAAGGAAATAGCTAGTTCCCCCAGCATCTCTAATAAACCCAGCATCTATTGATCCGGATGATGATGTATAGATACTACTTACCGTTAGCAGATACCCCGTAGATGGAGCGGTCCCGATACCCACCCTACCAGAATTATTTATGGTGAATAATGTTGTGGTTGCTGCTGCTGTTGAAGACGCAATTGCAAACAAAGTATCATTCGTTTCGCCATTGTTTGCATGTATTGAGAATTTAGCCCATGGGGAGGTAGTTCCAATGCCTATATTGCCACTACTCTTAAGCGTCATTACTGCTGGAGCACTTGATGTGGCGTATGTTGCAGCACTTGAGGTTGCTATATAGAGTGTCCCACCAGCATTTCTAAATGCCCATTGGTCTGAAGTCAGTGAGGCATCTGTTAGCTTAAGTTGAGAGGCAGTTGAGGTTGATATAGTAAGGAATGTAAAGTCGGATGGAGTTGTGGTACCCATACCAGCTTGACCACCCGTGTTCCAAGTATATACAGGGGTACCGACAGATGCATTAGAGGTTGGTTTCCATGCTATAGACCAAGTATTTGCCTTATCATTTTGAATGGCTGAATACATACCCGAAGAATTAAACACGATCTGTGCGGCTGAATTGTTGACATACATATTCCCTACTGACAAATTAAAATTGCTGTTTGTAGCACCAATACTTGTGTGTCCAGCGTTATCTATACTAAAGAGTGTAGTTGTAGCAGCGGCAGTTGACGAGGCTACAGCAAATAAAGTTATATTATTCTCACCATTATTTGCATGTATAGCTAATTTCGCAAACGGAGAAGTAGTGCCAACACCAAAATACCCACCTGAAGCAAGTGTCACATAAGTTGAAGTAGCAGACAAAGCATCAGTTGATGATCCTATATATAGGTTCCCTCCAGCTGAACGGAAGAAGAAGTGCTTGGCATTTGTTCCTGCACTTGGGTCTGTTAGGGAGAGTTGAGGAATAGTAGAGGATGCGAGTTGTAATAGCCAGTTGGGTGTGGTTGTTCCTATACCTGTATTACCTGAGGCTTTGATAACAAATTGATTTCCACCAGTTCCGTTTGTATTTACTCTGAATAGGTCAGCTGTTTGTCCAGAGACACCAGAGAGGGCAAGAACGGCTGTTGTATTTGATAGTGAACCTATATTCATACGTGCACCTAGATCAGTTGATCCACCAACTTGAGTTATACCTCCCTGTTCGTTGAATTTAACTACTCCAGCTGAGCCATTACCAACTGAGAACCAGTATGAGCCATTAGTAGCCCTAACGTTGAATCCACCATCTGAACCATTAGCATAAAAATCATATTTGTTTACAACAGTTGATGTACCCATACCAATGTATCCACCGTTTCCTATAGTTATGTATGTACTCGTAGCAGATAGAGAGTCTGTTGATGATCCTATATATAGGTTTCCTCCTGCTGAACGGAAGAAATAGTGTTTGGCATTTGTTCCTGCTGATGGGTCGGTGAGAGCAAGTTGAGGAATAGTTGAAGTTGCAAGTTGAAGCATCCAGTTGGGGGTTGTGGTGCCCATACCAGAGAAACCAGAATCCATCAATTTAAACAAGGTGGTAGATGCCGAATTCAAAACTTCAAGAGTTGAAGACGATGACGTACTTTTACCCCAAATAGTTAACATAGAAGTCGGGGTTGAGGTACCAATAGATATACCTTGGTTTCTTATGTTTCCACTACCATTTGATTCTGAATATATAGTCAACATTGGGTTCCCATTTATTTGTGCGGAGTATGCTTCGACTGTTCCTGACACAGCACTGACAACAGGAAGGTTTGTCCAAGTGACAAAACCAGCATCGTCATCAAATGACTGGGTACCTGATATCAGATTAGAAGCATACACCTCACCAGTTGAATAGTTATAAGCCAACTGACCATTTCCCACATTAAGTCCACCACTAAGTGTCGTAGTTGAACTTGTCGATACGGCAGTGAAATAATCAGCTGAAGAGTTTCCTGTGACAGCAAAGCTGGACCATGGAGTAGTTGTTCCGACTCCCACATTCCCATTTGCTAATATTCTAAAAATGGAAGATGTCGCATATGTTGCAGAAGTTGTAGTTGAAATATCAAATAGTGGTGTAGTTGAACCATAATTATTCATTATAGTAAGTTTAGCCCATGGAGAAGTAGTACCAATAGCAACGTCAGCACTAGAACCACCAAATCCCCCCAAAACTAAACTATTATTACTTGAGACGACTGCTCCGGCACCAATAGCAGTTGCAAAACTTAGTCCAGACGATAGTGCATTGGACTGGGCTCCTATGAATGTATTGTATATACCGGTTTGATTAGTCGATCCAGCCCACGCACCTATTGCAGTTGACGATGCACCTGTTGTATTTAAATATAACGAATTCCAACCCAGAGCAACAGTTGAAGATCCGGTAGTGTTCGATGCCAAAGCTGATGATCCCATAGCAACATTATATGAACCCGAAGTGTTGAAATACATTGAATTCGGACCGACGGCAATATTTAGTGATCCATAATCATTTGTATATAGAGACGAACTACCAATACCAACATTACCAATTCCACCTAAATTGTTAGTTAGGGAGTATGTACCTAGAGCACTATTGTCTGTACCGAATATATTTTTATTTAAAGCACTCAACCCAAAAGCATTATTATTTGACCCAGTAGTATTAAAAGCAAGGGCATTTGCACCAAATGCGTTATTGTAATTCCCAGAAGTATTGGAATATAAGGATACTGCTCCAACAGCGGTGTTTGCAGTTCCGGTGTTTCCCCCTGCTCCACTTGGATTTCCCATCATAGATTGATAACCGGCGGCAAAGTTAAAAGTCGCAAGAGATGACGTAGAGTTTGAAAGAGAATATGGCCCTATCGCAATATTACTTGAACCAAGCATTGTGTCTGTAGTTGTTGCTCCACCCAAAAAGTAATTATTGAGTGTGGTTGATGCACCGGCCACGAGAACTCCATTCACAGTAAAAGCTTGATTCGAGACAATAGCATTAAATCCGTTAGAAGAAATTTGGCCATTGACTGATAGTGCTGAAGTTGGACTCGTTGTTCCAATACCTACATATCCGGTACTTCCATTTATAGTCAGGGCGGTAGCCGTCGATGTGGCGTAAGTTGATGGAGAAGCTGTGGCTACATAGAACATGTTACCAACACTTCTCATTGTCCAGTGGTTAGAGGTTAGTGAGCCGTCAGAGAGAGCTAGTTGAGGAATAGTAGAGGATGCGAGTTGTAATAGCCAGTTAGGTGTGGTGGTGCCTATACCTAATTGTCCTTGATTATTTAGTCTCATTCTCTCTGTTGCAACAGCTCCTGCGTAGCCAGTACCAAATATCAGATCTGTGGAGCCAGATCCTGAAGTTACTCTATAACCACCTACAAAAGCACCTGTGAATGTTGGGTTGTTAGATATGCTGAAACCTAGTCTTATTGTGTTTGTATCAACACCAGATGGATCGGTCAAAACCGCTGCATATCCATTCCTTGCTATAACTTGTAGTGGGAAGCCTGGTGTTGAAGTACCGATGGCAACATTACCTGTATTTGAATCTAGAGTAAGTAGTGGTGATGTGGCAGTGGCATAAGTTGAAGCTGAAGATGATGCTATGTATAGAAGACCACCTGCGTTTCTAAATGCCCATTGATTAGAGGTTAAGGTGCCATCGGTGAGAGAGATTTGTGGAGCAACAGAACCACTTAATGTTAATCTTGAAGACCCAGATGCAGTTGTCGTTCCCATCATTATTCTGCCACCTGAATCTATTATCATTGGGTTTAATGCACTACCGGAAGAATAAGTAGAGAAATATAACTTACCGCTATTTACTGCACCATCAAGTGCGGCCCATACACTGGCTATTCTCTTATCAGTGCCAGTATTTGCACCATTAAAGAAGTTAAATCCTCCAACAAAACCATTAGTCTGATATCTACCGACTGATATCTCGGCATTCGTATATTGCCCACCATCAACTGTTAGGAATCTTGACGGGTTAGTATCGACAACTGGTGTTGTAGTGCCAAATCCAACAGAGCCCACAACGTCATCCATAAACATTACTGGATTTGTTCCGGTTGCATATGTTGTTGGTGATGTGGTGGCTATATAGAATGGCCCACCAACTGCTCTCATACTCCATATACTTGATCCAAGGCCATCAGAGAGAGCTAGTTGGGAGTTTGTTGAAGTGGCGATGGTTAGTTTGGCTAGAGCAGCAGCAGTTGAAGTACCAATGCCGAGCCTATAATTTAAATCTATTGTTAAATCACTTGAGCCAGATGAGAGTGCTCCTGATCCATGTCCTAATCTAAAGACTTTTGCTGTCCCATCATACCCCATGACCATGTTATAAGATGAGGCTGGGTTGTTGAATCTAATACCCGAATCAGATGCACTACTACCTGTATATATATCAACTAAAGCTGCAGCTGATTGACTTGAGAATTGAGCCACAACTATTGAACCTGTGGTTCCTTGAACATCTAATTGTCTTGTTGGGGATGTTGTTCCTATTCCAACCATACCTCCTGCGTTACCATTTATTGTGAAGTATGTACTTGTGGCACTTAGTGCATCAGTTGATGAACCTATATATAGGTTGCCACCTGCTGATCTAAAGAAGAAGTGCTTGGCATTTGTTCCTGCACTTGGGTCAGTGAGAGCGAGTTGGGACTTTGTCGATGAGGCAACTTGTAGAGACCAGAATGGTGTTGAGGTTCCAAGACCTAGAGCCTTTGCAC
>CAYUDP010000010.1:26170-29173 GCA_964443725.1 uncultured Candidatus Saccharibacteria bacterium | reverse complement strand
CTAGCTGTTGAAGGTGACCCTACGGAGAATCGAACTCCGATTTGCACCGTGAGAGGGTGCCGTCCTAGCCGTTAGACGATAGGGCCAATAGTAATTCCCGTGCCACATATGTGGCACGGGAATTACTATAACAGATTTTTGTCAGAAATAAAGTTATTTAGACAAGACCTCGCTAATTGTATAAGTCTTGGAATATATGCCTGGGACTAGATAACCGTTCAGCCAGTCGGAAGTAGTAAGTGCCGGTATAGAGGATGTATTTGGACTCCAGATGAAATTGTTGTCTTTGATACTGTCTATTACACCAAAGGCAGTCGTACCCCCATTTGGATTAACTGGTGACAAATCCCCAACAAGAGATGTCATGATAGAAGATCCAGTTGTTGCACCCTTTATAGTTCCAACAACGTCAAAATCGCAAGTCTTTCCGGCTGGGATATGAACTGACGAATTAACACCAGCTAAGGTTTGTGGATATATGTCGATATCTTTACCATATGGCAATACAGTTAGGTCTTTTGCAAGAAGAGCCCCATCAGTCCTTCCGCCACCAATGATATATCCTGGTCCACAGTTCGTGTAGACATTTATCCCCAATATATTAGCTGTAGTTGTAGATATCCTTAATGTGAATTTACCAATACTAAGGTTATCCCTTGAAACACTCATATGATCGGGTAAATCAGCGTTAACCTTAAAACTAAGCAGGGTCTGATTACCATTGTTTAGTGTAAGGGTTGGTACTGACAGCTTGGCAACCCTCGGGAAAGTTCGGTAAGCAAACATCTGTGAGAAATATACACCTGAATCAGAAACTATAGCGGCCTCTTTTCCAGAAGTTACCCCAATCCCTTTAGTCATACCCTTGGGGCTAATTCCCAAAGTCACAACCCCAGAATCAATTGTTTTACTTAGAAAGGGTCTTATGGACAATAACTTATCAGTCCCCTGTTTTATAACAATTGGAGGAAATAGCTTTGTAGGAAAGGAACCAGTACTCGACCCAACAGTAAAACCATCACTATCAACTACAATACCAGAAACACGTGAGGGGTTACCATCCAACACACTAACATCTAGGGTGTTAAGTATTACATCTTCTCCGGTTGCCTTAACTCTTAAGACACCCGCTACGTCATAAGAATAAGTACCATAAGACTTAAGAGAGCTGGCTGGAGAAGAGACATCTTTACTCAAAGTGAGAGTTGCTGCACCAAGTACTCCATCTACTTTCACATCAAAGCTCTCTTGAACTAAAAAGAACTGCTGACTAGGATTTGCCGGGGTAGTCGTACCGACACAGCTCAATATATATTTAGTTGGACCAGTCGGTCTTACCACAAACGCATCCTTACCTGAGCCCAAATATAGATTAGTACTCACTCCAGCAAGATTTTCGCTAAGAATACTACACTCTGACACATTAATAGCCGACCACTCCATTCTCAAATCAGTATTAGCTGGAACCGAAAAAGAAGTAGACGATGCACTTGGTGTAGTCTTAAATGAAAGTATTTCTGGCACCTTCCACTCAAAAGTACTCGTCGCAAGCAAAGTGTTATCTGAAGAATAGACAGACACAGTATGAGTGCCGGTTGTTATCGGTATGGCTATACTATATAACCACTTTCCAGTATCAACTGAGAATAATCCACTCGCATATTCCTTGTCACCAGATTGAGATGATAGTGAAATACCAATTTGACCTTGGATTTGAGCTTTCCCATATATAGTCAAAAAAGGAAAGCTACTTGCTGAGTTAGAAACTGGGAAGATATCTGTTATTGATATTTCTTGCTTTACAAGATCAGAGAATTTGGACTTAACTACTGGATTACCAGAGGTTGAAGTATAGAGGAAAATATTTACCCCCTTACTTATATCATAATTGCTCGGGAGAGTAACCTGGTTTTTCCAAACCCCATTTACAGGTTTAATAGAAAAAAGTCTAAAAGCATTACTGACTTTATTTTTTGAACTTACCAGGGCCTGCAGCCTGAGTGTTGTGTAAGATGGTACTGCAGAATAATCACCATAAATAGCTGCGCCATAATACACACTTGCAGAACCAGTACCAGATACAGTCAACGTATATGTGCCGTCAGTATTTTTTACAGCGGACGGTTTGTCTATGGTTGGGCTAGAAACACTTGATGCTGAGGCCACTGCCCCCAAAACAGAATTGGCATTCTCGGAAGAGAATTTGCATTCAGTATTTATAAGCGCTCTAGTAAACTTCCCGACCATACCAACTACATCAAGTCCATTTTCATCTTGGTATTTTCCGACATATGTGGCCGTTCTATCACCAAAATAACCAGAAACAATATCTGTCTCGTTTATTCCGTACTTATTGGCCAGAAACTTCTGGAGCTGGCTTACAGAGTTGCCTGTCTTTGAGTCTGTATCACCTTTTTTCAGATTAGAGCTAATACTCGTGCAGTCACTTCCCGCAAAGACAATGCTCGGCAGAACTGACAGAAACACAGCCCCAAGGATTACTTTTTTAGTAAAATTCATATATGAACCTAAATTTATAACAAATTAATAAACTTTAGGTATTATAACCCCCCCGTAGAAAATAACAACGATACTATCCACAGTTCGATCTTACCTCTTTGCCCACTCGTCGTCTTGGCGAACCAGAAGGGATTTCTTCCACTCTGGATGAAGCATTACTTCCTCCGTCACCCTCTCCATTCGCATACTTTGTGAGCCTTTCACTAGAATCAAATCCCCCTTATTTATTATCTTCTCTAGGAATTTACCAGCTTCTCTTGATGACTCGAACTGATATATGTCCTCTTCATCCATCCCAGCACTCATTGCACCCTCTGATATCTCTCTACCCAAAGACCCAACGACAACCAACTTCTTTGCAATATTTGGAATCATGGCCCCCACCCCCCTATGTTCATCAATAGAATATTTACCTATTTCTTTCATATCTGCGAGAACGGCAATTTTCTTTCCCTGTGCTGTCACTCGGCTTAATGTGAGAAG
>CAYUDP010000010.1:22077-26070 GCA_964443725.1 uncultured Candidatus Saccharibacteria bacterium | reverse complement strand
GAAAAAATATACTGAAGAAGCCCTTTGATAATAATCTTTAACCACCCTATTGGATTCCCCCACTCATTTTTAGCACCAATAATTGTAAGTGGTATACCTATTTCGGAATTCTCACTTTTCTCACTTTTCCTAACATAGAAACTCCCCTTTAGAGCTTGATAGACAGCATCCTTGGTAGTAGTTTTACCGACACTACCTGTCACCATTATTACTTTGGGTTCATATTTTTGAACAATGAGCCTAGCTTCGTTCATTAAAATACTAACTAAAATTTTCTTAGCAAAATTTTTCATATTACCTGTCTGGTGGTATTTGATAATAATTAATTAAAAATTGAGAAACTTTCGAGAATGGCATGGCTAGAGTTTCTGAGGCAAATTGAACTCCTTTTGGATAAACGATATACATGAAAACAATATATCTTGGATTTTGTGCTGGGAAATATCCAAAGAAAGAGTGCAAATACCTGTCATCATAATAACCCTTTCCATCGGGTCTTGCCATCTGAGCCGTTCCGGTTTTTGCGGCAACAGAATATCTTTCTTGTTTTATTTTTCCATGCAACATTGCCTTATCAACCACGACTGTAAGCATTCTCGATATAGTGGCGGATGTCTCTGGAGTAATAACTTGCCTACCCTTATCAAAAGTGACATCTCTATTTACTCCCACTGTATAGTTTATTGTTTTTACAAGATGAGGTGTGACAAGATACCCACCATTTGAAAGAGCCGATAGAGCCCTTATAGTCTGAATTGGAGTTAAAGATACTCCCTGTCCGAAAGACGCGGTTGCATATTCAACGTCTCTTGGAGAATTTAGATTATTTATAAGTCCTGATGCTTCAGCCGGAAGATCTATCCCAGTTTCTTCTCCCATCCCAAAATTTCGCATATATTCAGCAAACTTTTTGTTGCCCAATTTTGATTCTACAAATGCAACACCAGTATTGAGCGACTGACTCAAAACTTCCTGCATAGGGACAACACCTCGACCCTTGTGATCGAAGTTTGAGATTTTCGCCTCATTCAAAACAATAAATCCCTTGTCATTATAAGTGGTTTCTGGAATGACAACTTTAGCATCAAGGCCTGACGCCATAGTGAGAGGTTTTATGATTGATCCCATCTCATAAGAACTATCAACTAAAGGATTATTATATATACCCGAGTTTTTCTCTTCTTGAAATTTATTCAAATCAAAAGATGGATTAACAGCCATAGCCACAATCTCTCCGTTTTTCGGGTCCATTATTATTCCACCCGCTAATTCACCACTATATTCCTTGTTGACAGCACTAAGTGTTCTCTCCAAGTATTCTTCTACGGTAGGTTCAATAGTGAGAACAATATCCCCCTCGCCCCCCAAATTGTCATCCTCAATCCCCTTTTGAATTTTCAAAAATATCTCCGTGAAAAAGTTAGTATAAACACCCTTGTCGTCACGAGACAAAATATCGTTATAATATTTTTCTACACCATATCGTCCAGATAAATCACTATCCTTAAAAGCAACAAACCCCACAGCATTTGAAGCAAGAGAACCACCAGGATAATACCTCCACCTATCTTTTTCTAAAATGACTCCAGGGATTTTTAGTGATGCAATTTTTTCCCCAACGTCACTAGACAACCTTTTACCCAATTCTTCATATGGGTCAGTCTTCTTTGATGCTTTATCAAGAAAAACCTTCTCGTCCAACTCGTAAATAGGGTTTATCTTGTTGTAAGTGTCTTCTGGATTTGTTAAAAGTTTTGGGTTTATAGCAAGGGTGTATCCCGTCTTTAAAGTAGCGGCTGAAACTAGATTGCCATTTTTTTCACTGAAATATATATCACCGCGATTGAAAACTCCGCTTTTTGTATGCACATATTGTCTATCGGCCCTATCCTTAAAATACGCCCCATGTATAACCTGCAAGTAATACAATCGGCTAAGCATAATAACAGCAAATAGGATAACGAGGCCCGCAAATACTAGCACACGGTTTCCCAAATACTCTTTCATGCTTTTATCTTGCCAAAGATAGATTTCTCTGGGGAGAAATCATCGATATATACATCGAACTATTACTGTCTACCAAACCAATCTCATGCGCCCTATCTAGAGTAAACTTTTCTTGAAGTGAAATATAATTTGATTCTAAATTGCCAATATCAGCCTTTAACTCTGCTATCTTTTGGTTGTTATTGTGAACGAAAGAAGCCTGAAGAGTCATACTCACCAGCAAATAAACATAAGACACAAGTATTACACTCAATATGCAAGACAAAAAAACAAAAGTCTTTTTCCTAGATTCGTATTCATTTGTTATTGTAAGTATTTTTGTCATTTTATTTTTTCTATAATTCTTAACTTCGCACTACGTGAGCGAGGGTTGTCATCGATTTCTAACTCGCTTGGAACAATCGGCTTCTTGTTTATTAAAACCCCTTCTTTATTTGAAACCTTTTCTCTCATAAAATTTTTAACAACTCGGTCTTCCCCACTGTGGAATGCGATAACTGCCATTCTTCCGCCAATATTCAAAAGTTCGTAAGCCCCAGAGAGACCCTTCTTAAGTACAGTTATTTCATCATTCACAGCCATTCTTATTGCTTGGAAAGTCTTTGTTGCCGGGTCAATACGTGATTTTAGACGAAATATTTTTGGATAAGCGTTCCTCACTATATCGGCAAGCTCTAGAGTGTTAGTTATTTGCTTTTTCCCCCTATCTGCCACAATCGCAAGAGCGATCCTTCTCGCAAACCTTTCTTCTCCATACACCTTGAGTATCAACTCAATATTCTCCGCCTCCCAAAAATTTACTATGTCAAAAGCAGTAAAATCATTTTTGTCCGAGTCATGACTATCCTTTAAAGTCATTATGAGTGGTTCACTTCGTTTGAAAGAAAAGCCTCTATTTGAAAAATCTAGTTGGTCAGAAGACAACCCAAGATCAAACAAGACACTATCAATCTTACCCACCCCAGTCTTTGTGACTTCATCTTTAACATCGCCAAAATTTGAATTCAAGAAAGTAACTTTGCATTCGTTTTTCTGCAACAAAACTTGAGCCCGCCTTATGGCACTCCTGTCTTGGTCAAGTGCAATTATTCTCACATCACCACTCAGTCGCTGACAAACAGCAAGTGAGTGCCCTGCCCCTCCGAGAGTACAATCAAGAAATATACTTTTGGGTCGTATTTGAAGACCTTCTATGGTTTCATTTAAAAGAACACTTTTATGGATAGTCTCATCCACACCACGAACACTACTTTGCTCGTAGCTTTTATTTTCGAGATTTATATCATCAGTCATTTTTTATTCTCTAAAACAAAAGCTATAAGCCAACTAGACAAGGGCTCCCACTTCTCCCAATTTCTCGGCCAAAACATCTATATCCTTCTCCACTCTCTTCTTATAGTCACCCCAAGCTTTCTCATTCCAAATTTCAACTCTGGAATATACACCCGTAACAACAACCTTTGTCTTCAGTGAAGCAAACTCCTTCAAGAAATCAGGAAGTAAAATTCTTCCGATAGAATCCACATCAGCTTCAACTGCCCCACCTAACATAAACCTAGTAAATTTTCTTTTATCAGCTTCAACAAGAGAAAGACCCGACAGCTGACCTGAAAATTTATCCCACTCCTTTACAGAAAAAACGAAGAGACAAGAGTCTAGCCCGTTCGTTATAACTACTTTCGAACCGAGTTCTTTGCGGAACTTTGCCGGAAGAGAAAGTCTATTTTTCGTATCTAGTGTATGTGTATATTCGCCAATCAACATAAATGATTTTTGCCCGTCTAAAAATTATTTAAACAGGCCGATAGAGCGGGCCCCGATTTTTTGGAATCCCACTTCTTCCCACTTCTCATACATTATATCCCACCCTATCCCACCAGAAAATAATTTATCCACAAATTCTTAATTAGAAAACTAGTTTTTATCGTGCGCAAGGTTTTATTGACATAATATTTATTTGTATTATAAATAGCCCAGCAAAGTACC
>CAYUDP010000010.1:0-21977 GCA_964443725.1 uncultured Candidatus Saccharibacteria bacterium | reverse complement strand
CGAGGAGCCGTTGACCGTGTCGATGGTCACCGCCCTAAACAATGCCGACATTGGAGACACTGTCGTCTACCGAGATGGGCGGGTTTGCCTCGTCGAGGAACACCCAAAGGGTTCGGGCCTTCTGAAAATGAGGGGCCGAGCCTGCGACCAAGGGAGAATGAGAATTATGACCTTGGCGGGGAGTGTGGCCCACGTGTTCAAAAAAGACTCCCCTGAACACAAAAGAACTCTCGAGTGCCTCGGGATATTGAAATTCGAGGAAAATGGGCGAAGGGTGGACTACAGCAAATGGCACTGCTGAACCGCCACCAATACGCGAAACGGCCCCCAAGGGGGCCGTTTTTGTTTTAATTTTTTGGTTTTAGTGTCGGAAAGAGAATCACATCCCTTATATTGTGAGTATTTGTGAGGAGCATAACCAAACGATCAATCCCAATACCCACACCGGCTGCAGGAGGCATGCCGTATTCCATTGCTTCGAGGAAATCTTCATCTAATCTTTGGGCCTCCCCGTCGCCCATTTTTTTATTTTTCTCTTGAGCTTCAAACCTCTCCCTCTGATCAAGTGGATCATTGAGCTCAGAAAAAGCCTTAACCATTTCAGTTCCACCAATAACAAGTTGGAAAGCATCCACCAACTCTGGGTTATCAGATTTTCTCTTTGCTAAGGGCAACATATCTGCTGGATAATCTATGATAAATGTTGGCTGTATCAACTTTGGCCTACAATATTTTTTATAAATATTGTCCATTATCTTTGGTATACCATCACCCCTCTCCACAGGTATCGACATTTCTCTGGCTTTCGCTGAAATTTCTTCGATATTCATATCCCCCACATCTTTTATATCAGCATAAGTACTAAACAAATCGAAATATGTCGTGACAGCAAACTTATTTTTGAAATTTATCTTTTGGTCTTTAAATTCCAGAGTATCCTTCTTGAATACTTTCTTTACAACACTCCTCAACAATCTCTCAACAAAATCTCTCTGGTCTTTGGCTGTCTCATAAGCTGAATAAAATTCAAGCATAGTAAACTCAGGCGAATGTGTGACATCAACTCCCTCATTCCTAAAATTCCTATTAAGTTCAAAAACTTTTGGAAAACCGGCAACCAATAATCTTTTCAAATAAAGCTCTGGAGAAATTCTGAGGAAAAACTCAGTTTCAAGAGCATTATATTTTGTAGTAAATGGCATAGCTGACGCCCCACCATATAGTGGATGGAACATTGGGGTCTCAACTTCAAGATATCCATCTTGAGTCAAAAATTCTTTAATCGATGAAATTATCGATACCCTCTTTAGGAAAACATCTTTTATATTCTCGTCCATTATTATATCGAGATAGCGTTTTCTCATCTTCTCTTCAGGGTCTTTTAAACCCTCCCATTTGTCTGGTAGAGGTCTTAGGGATTTGCTTATTATGGAAAATTTTTTAACCTCTATCGTCTTTTCACCTCTTTTCGTCAAAAAGAACTTGCCTGTAACGGAAACAAAATCACCAATATCAGAGGTATCAGAAAAATATTTCATCTCTTCATCACCCAAAACATCCCTCTTAAAAAGGGCTTGTATTTTGGCAGTACCATCATCCAAATCTGAAAAAATTATAGCCCCCTGCCCACGTAGCGATTTAACCCTACCAACTATAGAAGTACTAGTCTTCTTGCTTTTATATTTTGTCCAAAATTTAAGAACCTCGGAAATTGATATATCCCTTTTTACCTCAATCGGATATGGAGAATTGCCGATCTTCTTTATCTTATTAAGCTTGTCGATCCTAAAATCTCGAATCGAATCAAGAGATGACATAAGGTGCTAAAGTTAATGAGTATATTACTACTCAATATTTATAATTTTATATTTCATTTCTCCCTTTGGAGTTGAGAAAGTGAAACTATCCCCCTTTTTCCTACCCATCATGGCTTGACCTAATGGGGACCTGTTTGATATTTTCCCTTCGGCAGTATTAGCTTCTTCAGAACCAACGATTTGATATTTAACCTCATCGCCACCGTCCTTCTTTACAACAACAACAGACCCAATATCCACCGTCTCTGTATGCCTCGCATCCATAATGACAGCATGTTTTAATATACCCTCAAGTTTTATAATACGCTCTTCAATCGAAGCCTGCTCGGCTCTAGCCTCTTGATATTCTGCATTCTCTGAAAGATCACCCAAAGACTTCGCATACTCAAGATTCTCTGCTACCTCCTTCCTGCGTACAGTCTTTAAATTATTAAGTTCTGAGGTTAATTCCTCGTGTTTTTCTTTAGTTAAATATTCTTTTTCGTTTGACATAGTAGGGCGCATTATAACATCATAAATCCGAGAGACCAAATCCTTGACAAGAGGCGGGTACTATTGCAAGACTTTAAAATATTCTGGCGTTTCTTTGGCCATATAATCGATAGTCTGCCTCATAACATATGTCGCTCCAACGAGGTTCTCTCTGGGTCCCCTTTCCATTATTACAACAAAAGCATACCTAGGTTTTTCATATGGGAAAAAACCAACAACCCAAGAATTAACCATTTTTTTCGAAACTCCAAGTTCAGCTGTACCAGTCTTTGCCGCAATCTTCACATCACTTGTATTTAATCCCTTGGCAGTTCCATCTGTAGCCGATTGCCTCATCCCCTCTCTTACAACTCCAAAAAAACTCGGATCAAAGTCCAATTTCTTCTTTTCAATTACATCTGTGGTACTGGAAATTTTTAATCTTGGGTTTATCAAGTATCCACCATTTGCAATCGAAGCAATAGCTCTCAACTCTTGTAGTGGTGTCACTTGGAAACCATACTGACCTATAGCCGTATGATATGTGTCCCCAAGCATCCAGTCTTCACCCTTGAAGTTTTCTTTCTTCCACTCAGGTGTAGGTATTACTCCATCCTTACCTTGATGTTCCCCGAAACCCACCTTACTGCCAAAACCAAATATCCGCATATATTTATCAATATTTGCTATCCCCAAACCCTTTTGGTTTTCAAAACCTCCACCAATTTCATAAAAATATACATCTGAAGAGACTTCGATGGCTTTCCTCATATCCACCCACCCCTGAGCCCTCCAGTCCTTAAAGACAGTTTTTTCACCTTTCTTATATGGATTCGCTATTTCTATCTGCCCAGTAGATAATATTTGTTTTTCTGGAGTAATTATTTTCTCAGAAAGTGCAGCCATAGCCATAAATGGCTTAACTATAGATCCTGGTGTATAGAGACCGTCGATTATTCTATTTAAGAATGGGTTGCGACTATCTTTTGATATGGAGGATAGGGCTTCTTTACTTCCATCAGTTAAACCTTGGGAAGAAAATTCTGGATAAGAAGTTAGAGCAAGGATCTCTCCAGTATTTACATCCATAATCGCTCCCGCCCCACCGTTAAATCCGACTCTATCAGCCAACTCTTTTATGTTTTTATACAAATCTTCTTCTATCCTTTCATCGATTGAGGTTGTGATTTTACTTCCATGTTGAGGTGGCTCCAAAACACTTTCAGATTCAATTTTCCCAGATGCATTCGTCTCAACTATCTTAAGCCCCCTAACACCAGATAACTCGTCATCAAAAATGGATTCCGCCCCAGCTTTACCTATAAACTTGTCCTGATAATATATTCCTGAAGAATCTTTTTTAGGAGGGCTCACATATCCAAGCAAATGTGCAAATCCTAGTTTATCTATATAGACTCTTTTTGCAAAATCAAATTCATCAATAGTTTCATCCTCTTTTTTTACTGCTTCATTCCAAACAAGTGGAACACCATTTCTATCTTCAATAAGCCCCCTATCTGGAAAAACAATAGTATATCTCAATCTGTTTTTTTCACTTTTTTCTGCATATTTTTCTCCATTAACAATTTGCAATGAGTACAGTCTAAATAAGAAAACAGAAGAAACAATTATAAAAAAAGCTCCAAGTATTAATATGGTTCTTTTTGATATTGGTTTTTCAAATCTACCTTCGAATTGGTCTGTATCAAATTGTGGCAAATTATGTGCATCGAGTAAGACTTGGTCTGGGTCTATTTCATACACCTTGGGTCTTCTTTTCCAAAAATTTTGAAACTTCATTGTCCTCTTATTATATCCCAACCAAACCACATTCTTTTTTTAACAAAATAAGAACCAAAGAAAATCAAGATCAAAACCGTAGTCAAAGGAAAATAAACGTCATACCCCCAAAGGACGTCCGGACCGAAAAACATATCTACCAAAAAAAACATAAAAAATGGCAAGATGGCAATATCGTATAGAACAATAAGCAATACGGCCAAAAAGAAACTCACCCACCATGGCAAAAGAAATATCGAACCTACAAATAACCCACTAATAAAAAGATTCATACTAGTTTTTATAAATTTCCAAGAACCTCAACTCAGAAAATGAAAAGGGATTTTTAAACAAAATAGTCTGAAAGGTATCGCTCTCTTTTAATTCAACTGATTCAACAACACCAAAAGAACCACTAGAGACATCAGGCATTATCACTTGATCCCCAGACATGACATCTATCCCACGAGGCAATTTTACTTCAAACATCCCGCCACCACGTCCGACAGCTTCACCAAAAATTTTACTACCACCTATAAAAACATTATGTCTTTCCCCGGGGGATGAAAACATCCTCACGGTGACATTATCTTTAGAAACCCTTTCAACCTTACCAACCAAAACACCATTTTGACCGTAAGCAATATCCCCAACAGAAACATCTCCGTCACTTATCAATAAGACCAAAACGGTATCAAATGGCGACTTATCAGGGAGGGAAATAACCTTTCCTATTACCCCACCCTCCTTACCATCTTTTTTCTTTATTAACGAGGAGATAGCTTCATAGTCAGAAATTTTCCTCATAAGCCTAGCATTGTCAGATGACAACTCAACTATTTTTGTTTTAAGATCTTCATTTTCCTTTATCAAACTCGATTTGGGTTCAAGAAGCCTCAACCAACTAGAAGTCTTTGAGTCAATGTTGGTACCCAAAGAAACTGCTGGAAAAAAAACACTCGAAAATGCAGGAAAGAAGATACTAGAAACAAACTTACCCAATAAAACTATCACGAGTAAAAAAACAAAGAATATATATATCCTCCTGCTGGTATTTGTTTTATTGCTGAAGAGGTATCTCATCTTCATTTTCAATTAACACAGACTTATAATCGTTCAAATGCTCAAGAATAACCCCCGTACCACGAGCAACAGCCGTCAATGGATCGGGGTCAACATGAACTGGTATTTTCAAACTCTCTTCTAGAACTTGAGGCAATCCCTTTATAAGTGCCCCACCACCAACCAGATAAAGTCCTCTGTGCATCACATCGGCTAAAATCTCAGGTGGGGTGGTTTCTAGAACTTCTTGGGTGGCTTCTATGATCGAATTCACTGACTGCGCAATGGCCTCTCTTATATCAGAATCAGTAATAATAACTTCTCTTGGCAACCCAGTAATAAGATCTCTTCCCCTTACCGCTGACTCAAGAGTCTTTTCTCCTGGCAAAATTGCACCGATAGACATTTTTAAATTCTCAGCTGTTTTTTCTCCAATCAAAATTTTAAACTCACTTCTTATGTATGATGAAATATCATTATTAAGCTTATCCCCCGCTATACGAAGATTTTTTGCCCTAACTATTCCCTCAAGAGAGATAACTGCAATATCGGTAGTTCCACCGCCTATGTCAACAATCATGTTACCGACTGGGCTTTTTATTGGCATATGAATACCAATGGCGGCCGCCATTGGTTCCTCAACAATGTAAACCTCTCTTGCTCCAGCTGATTTGGCCGCATCTCTCACCGCCCGAACTTCTACATTAGTAATTCCACTTGGAACACCCACGACAACTTTTGGACCCAAAACTCGACGTTCCTTTCCTTCGGCTTTATTTATCAAATACGAAAGCATTTCTTCAGTCACTTCAAAATCAGATATAACCCCCTCCACAAGTGGCCTTACTGCAACAATATGTTGAGGTGTTCTACCGAGCATCTGTTTAGCCTCACGGCCAACAGCAACAACTCTTCCAGTTTTTTGGTTTACAGCAACAACCGAAGGCTCATTTATGATAATCCCATGACCACGAACATAAACTAAAGTATTTGCAGTACCCAAGTCTATGCCGATATCATTTGAAAATCGGCCCATTATTCTTTCCGTAAATTTTTTAAACATGAATGTTTGGAACTTTTTCTTTTCGATCGTTTAGAAGATCAAAGAGTTCATTTTCAGTGACGAGCTTAGCTCCTCCTTCAGATCTCTTCTTAACTTCATATTTTCCCTCAGCAACAGTTTTATCACTTACAACTATTCTCATAGGTATCCCAATAAGATCAGCCTCTGCAAATTTCTCTCCAGCGCGCAAATCTCTATCATCAAACAAGACATCTATACCCCTAAGGCGCAACTGTTCATAAAGCTCGGAGGCTTCTCTGTATGCATCACTTGTGTTGTTTCCGAGAGACAATAAATGTACGTCAAATGGAGCAACTTCTTTAGGCCAAACTATTCCGCTTTGGTCAGATAAAACTTCAACAATAGTCCCCATAACTCTACCCGGACCAATGCCATAACACCCCATCAGAGCAAAATTATTATTACCTTTCTCATCTTTAAAAGACACATTAAGTGGTTCCGAAAACCTAGTACCAAGACTAAATATATTCCCAACTTCAATGGATTTTTTCTCCTCCAAATCTTCCCTATTTATTCCCAAGTCCTTTAAGACTTCATCATTTAAGACTTCTTTGTTTAAGGCCCTTCCTGTTTTACTATCTACATATATCAAGTCCTCCCCTGCCTCAGATACAGTCTGAAACTCTTCTGAATACTTACTAAAGATTCCACCAGAGGCAAAAGTCGGATATGTGACACTCCCCAAACCTACCCTCTCAAATATTCTTTTGTACGCATCTTTTACAGAAGCATAAATTTTTTCATGTTCTTCTTGGTCTCTCGCAAAGGAGTATAGGTCTTTCATTATGAATTCTCGAACACGCATTATGCCAGACTTTGCCCTAGTTTCATTTCTAAACTTAGTTTGGAATTGATAGGCCAACACTGGCAAATCAGAATATGACTGCACCTGGCTACCAACCATTCGTGTTATCGGTTCCTCATGAGTTGAACCCAATCCGAGTTCTGTGCCATTTTTTAATTTTGTTTTAAACCAAACATCGACTTTCTCGTCATCCCATCTGTCTGTTTTTTCCCAAAGTTCTTTTTCCTGTAGAGACGATAAAAGCACCTCTTGTCCACCGACTTTATTCATCTCGTCACGGATAACCCCAATAATCTTATTCAGAACCCTCAATCCCAATGGAAGATAATCATAAACACCCGCCATTTCTTTATAAATAAATCCGGCCCTCAATAGAAGTTGAGCATTCTTCGACACTTCGTCTTGTGGGGCTTCCTTCTTTGTTTTAGAAAATAATTTTGATTGCAACATGTATCGTATTTTACACAACTATTTTAAAAACCCCAAAGTTTGACTAATCTTACTTATTATTTCGAAATTGAAAGATAGTACAAAATAAAAAAACTCAACAATCGCAAAGGCCACCTAATACGAAGGGATTAGAAAATTCTTAAGAGATCGTGATAAGTAACAATGACCATTAGAACAATAAGTATCGCAAATCCAGCAAAATTAAGTGCATTCTCAACAACTGGATTTATTTTTCTTCTAAAAATACTTTCTATAAAAATAAAAAGTATCCTCCCACCATCAAGGGCTGGGAAAGGCAACAAATTTAAAACGGCAAGATTTATAGATATAAGAGCAATAAAACCAAGTGTATAGGAAAATCCTATATTAGCCGCATCTCCAACCATAGACACTATACCAACCGGACCAGCAACTTCAGAGAGATCTGGTGCCCCCAAAAGTGCATTCTTAATTATCTCATATAGCCCCAAAGCGACAGTTCCTCCTGCATACACTGTTATTTTTGCAGATTCAAAGAAAGCATCCGTTGGGCTTAATTTTAAGACTCCAACCCTAGCGAGCTCTACCCCCAAAGTCGCTCTGTCAGGTAAGATATTTTTCTTAGGAATAACTTCAAACTCTTTTTCCTCACCACCCCTTAGAACCGTTACCTTTACTGTTATGTTTTCATGCTGAGATATAAATTTCTGGACACTTTCAACAGAAATTTCCTTAGGCCTATCTATTCCACCATAAGATATAGACTTGATCTGATCGAGAGGTTTTATACCAGCAACGTCAGCTGGAGACTTGGGAGCAACAGATCTTACCATTATATGTTCATTTAAAAGTGTTTTGTCCCCTGCATATCCAGCTGGTGCGGGCAACCCGATTACTATTGCAATAAAGAATAAAACAAAAGCAGTAAGTGCGTTCATGAAAACCCCTGCCACTAATACAAAAATTTGGGTTAATTTACCCTTATAAGAAAAACTCCTTTCGATTTCATTTTTACTTATTTTTTCACTAGAATTTTCTCCTAAAATTTTTACAAAGCCCCCAAAAGGAAGTGCATTCAGAGAATACAATGTCTCTCCAATTTTCTTACCCCATATCTTGGGCGGAAAACCAATAGCAAATTCATCAACTTTTATTTTTGATATTTTGGCTGCCAAAAAATGCCCCAGCTCATGAACAACAACCAAAAACGCAATTATTATTAAAAACAATATTATCTGCATATAATTTACTTAGGAAGAAATCTCCTTTTCTTTTTTATCGAATATCTCTTCGAGGAATCGATTACCTTCATCTATTATTTTCTGCATATCTTCTTTTGCACGAAATTTGTCATCTTCACTCATCTCTCCATCTTTTTCTTTCTTTTGGATATCGCTCCATGTTTCTTCTCTTGCCCCTCTTAGAGTAATTCTTGCGTCTTCAAGTTTCTGCTTAGCTATTTTCGTCAATTGCGTCCTTCTTTCGCTAGTCAAATCTGGAAATATAACCCTAAGACCAGAATCATCAATTGAAACAGATACCCCAAGATCAGCCAACATGATACCTTTTTCGATATCTTTTGAGACAGAAGTGTCCCATGGTGATATCCTTAAAGTCCTAGCATCCTCAACAGAAACTGACGCCAATTGGTTAACTGGCATTTTGGACCCATAAGCTTCAGCATACACAGTATCAAGTAATATAGGAGTTGCACGACCTGTTCTAATACCACCATATTCCTTAGAGAGCCACTCCCCTGTTTCTTTTACTTTTTGTTTTAAATCATTGAAATTGTAAGCCATAATTCACACATTCTAACAGAGAAGTATTAAAATTACATCATAGAATAAAAGTGACTACTTTATTTTCGGCAACATAAGCGCCAAATATTCCGAAATCATTTTACTCGATGGCGATCTCATATACAGATACTCTTTCATCTTTAGTAATATTTCAAATGACTTTTTGTTTTTTTCTGTGCCCTCATTTTTTGCCAATTCATCTTCAATTTCATTTAGAAAATTCAGAAGTTCACTTTTTCTGCTTTCATTTTCGTGACTTGAGAATACACTCAAAATTTTCATTCTTCTTTCAAACCCAGATTTTAGAAACTCTTTACTTTCTGTTTCTTCCGAATTTGAACTGCTAATTTTTTCGACAATCACCCTAGAACGAACAGTTGGCAAAAGTATGCTTGAGGATGGAGCTATTATGAAAAAGAAAGTGTCTGGAGATGGTTCCTCAAGAGTCTTCAGAAGTGCGTTTTGAGCTTCATGTCCCATAAAATTTGTGGCAATAATAAACGCCTTTCTTAGTCCTATTGGTTTTAAAATTGATGTTTCTTTTATAACTCTTGAATCTTCTACAGAAAGTGTCTCTCTTTCAATAAAGACCACATCAGGATTGCCAGAAAATTTCATATTCCAAGTTCCAGAAAGAAAATTCTTCAAAACAGCTAGAATATACCCCCTATCTCCCTCTAAAAAGTAGCTGTGGTGATTCGGTGAAAACATCTGTTCATTTTATATTAGCCCCATGATTTCTTGTGATTGACAAATACTTAAAAATATTACATTACGTTCAACAGTTTAGTTCGCCCCCACAAGGCCTGAATATTTCACTTCTTTAAAATTGTGGGATTTTAAAGAAAAGGAGAAAAAATGCTAACGTTCATTTTGGAAGTCATCATCCTCGGATTCGCGTCCGGGATGATGTCGTTTCAAATTTGGGGCTTGGGGTTCCCCCTCTTAGGGTTCCTCGGAAGCAGTTTCCTTGCCATCATGCACGAGAGCAAGGACATGTGGCCGAGGCCGGACAGGATGGAGGTGGAATTCATCGCCCCCCTCCTTCTCACGGCGACCCAAATGATGGTTACGTGGGGGTTGTATTCCCCGCAAATATCGTTTTGGGGGGAGAACTTCTCACCATTCTCCTGAACTACCTCGCGACCATATATTTCATCAGAGTCGCGAAGTGCTTCATGGAGGAGCGGGGTTACAAGAAACAGTAACGCCCCGCTTCCCCACCCGACAATCGGGCCTCGCGTTTACGTGTGGCCCGATTTTAATTTATACAAACTATCTTTTCGCGATTATACTTCGCTTATAGACATCCAAATGCTCAAGGGCGATACCCGTTCCCTTAACAACACAAAAATATGCATCTTTACCGAGTTGAGCTTTTACCCCCGTCCTTCTAAAAACAAGTTCTGGCAAATTCCTCAATTGAGACGAGCCCCCGGTCATTATTATCCCCTGATCAATGATATCAGATGAGAGCTCTGGTGGAGTTTCTTGCAATACATCTTTTATAGCTTTTATCATCTCACGTAATTCTTTACTTATAGCTTTGACTATTTCATTCGTCCTCACCTCAACTGATCTCGGCAATCCAGTCACAAAATCTCTTCCACGAACAGTCATAACTAGCTCTTCTTCAAGAGGAACGGCCGAACCTATTTGGATTTTTATATCTTCAGCCGTCTTATCTCCTATAGCCAAGTTGTACGTTCGTTTTATATGGTCAGCAATTGCTGAATCAAGTTTATTTCCAGCACATTTTACAGAGGTTGAAGCAACTATACCCCCAAGAGAAATGACTGCTACATCAGTAGTCCCTCCACCAATATCAACTATCATGTGCCCCAATGCTTCATATATAGGTATCCCTGCGCCTATTGCAGCCAAAATAGGTTCTTTTACAACGTAGGCACTCTTTGCTCCAGCTCGTACTGCAGCCTCAACCACTGCACGTCTCTCTGTCGAAGTAACACCAGCCGGAACCGAAACTAAAACTTCTGGTTTCCAAATATTAAATTTGCCAAGCGCCTTTGACATATAGTATCTAAGCATTACTTCAGTCACTCTATAGTCTGCGATAACTCCATCTTTCATTGGTCTATACGCAACTATAGAATCTGGTGTTCGTCCGATCATCTCTTTTGCTTCACTGCCTACTGCCAAAATTTTTTTATCTTGCTCAGAAACAGCTACAACCGATGGTTCATTTAAAACAACCCCCTTTCCAGGAACAAAAACAAGAGTGTTCGCCGTTCCCAAATCAATACCGAGTTTTTTCGTAAAGAAAGACATAATTGGTACAGGCATTCTATTACAAATTTCCATATTAACAAAAGTTTAATGCAATCTTTGACAATTCATGTTTTTTATTTTAAAGTATGACTTTCAGTTCTTTGCCAAGGGGGCAAAATGAAACAACGACTTCCGAAACGGAATTTGGCCATAGCTGGATGTACCATCATCTGCTTTTGGCCGTTCGTCGAAACGGGGTATGTCATCGTGGGGCTCTTCGTCCTCGCGGTTTTGTCAATTTCCATGAATGAAGGGGAGGAAAAAATGGACTACAAAAGTATCAGGACTATGTCGGCAATCCCGCTTGGTGCCGGCGAGGAGTTTTGGAGAGCGTACAAGGTCCACGAGGAATGGGTGCGGGATAACCCCATAAAGCTCAACCTCGGCTGGGTTGTCTCGACCGGCCTTTTGCTCTCGGCCGGAGCCAGTTACGTCTTCTTCCCGGTGTGGGTGACTTACGGCGGACTGCACGAGGCGATCGTCACAGGGATCCTGTGTACAACCATTTGCCTCGTGGTATCGGCCGCGGTCGGGGCTTCAATGGAAATACTGCGGAGGAGGAGTGCGTTTTTCCTCTTCTACCCCGACGAGGCCCAGCTCTTGTCCCAAGGACCAAGGGAGCATGTCGAGGATCCGATAGGCAATCTCGACGTAACGGATCCTTAGAAGTCCCAAGGGGGACAAAAAGGGGGCGCCCCCAGGCGCCCCCTTTTTTAATTATTATGCCTTTATTCTTTTTATTTCTGCACCAAGTCCTCGCAACTTGCCTTCAATATTTTGATACCCTCTATCAATATAATAAATATTATCGTGGACAGATTGCCCACGAGCAATTATCCCAGCGATAAGAAAAGCTAATCCCGCCCTTAGGTCTGGCCCCGCCAAATTCCTACCTCTCAATTTCGTAGGACCATTAATCATCATTCTGTGGGCATCGAGAACCATTATGTTTGCGCCCATTTTTATAAGATCATCACTATAATTTAAACGTCCATCAAAAATAGTTTCAAAAACTAAACTTTGTCCCTTAGCCTGTGTAAGCAAAACAGACATTGGCGCCTGCAAATCAGTCGGAAAACCCGGATATTCATGTGTTTTTATATTCATAGCTTCTATCTTGCCTTCGCCCGGGAAAGACACCCTGACTTCATTTCTTGAAATTTCAATCGGAATACCGGCCCTTTTTAGAGAAAAATATAATGAAAGAAGATGATTAGTATCGCAGTTTTTAACTACAAGTTCTTTAGCTGCTACTGCCCCCAATATTACAAAGCTACCAGCCTCTATCCTATCTGGAATAACTTTATACGGTTCACCTTCAAAATGAAGAAGTTCTCCCCCATTTATTGTTATGGTTGGTGTTCCAGCTCCATCAATCCTTGCACCTCCACTTATAAGAAAATTCGCCAAATCCACCACCTCAGGTTCCATGGCTGCATTCTCTATTTTTGTTGTACCCTGTGCTAATACGGCTGCCATCATTAAACTTTCTGTCCCTGTAACTGAAGGCATGGGAAAAAATATTTCCGCACCTCTCATTTTTCCTTCCTTTAAACTCAGCATGTTCCATTCTTCATCAGAAGAATATTCAGCTCCCATTTTTATAAAACCCTCTATAAAGAAGTCTATTGGACGCGCACCTATAACACATCCCCCAGGATGAGGAAACTTAACTTCTTTTAATTTTGTAAGCATGGGACCCGTTATTATGACTGAAGCACGAAGTTTCTTTGATATCATTCTATCGAGAGCTATCCCTTCGGCCTTACTTGCATCAATCGATATAAAATCTCCCTCTGTTTTTATTTTTGCTCCAAGGGCCTCCATAAGTTCACTCATTCTTTTTACATCCTCAATCTCAGGAAAATTTGAAAAAGAAACCTCATTATCAAATAAAAAGGCTGCGGCCATAAGAGGAAGGGCTGCGTTTTTCGCTCCATTAATTGAAACCTCACCTGATAATTTTGGCTCACCATCAAACCCAGACACAACAAAGGTGTCTTTTCCTTGTAATAGACTATCCATATTAAGTTTATTCTATCACAAAATACATACTTAAAAAAAGTTTACATTAGGCCATTTTTTTGAGAATATACGAGCATGAGGAAAAACAACAAAAAAAGCCTTTACACTACGGGGTCTGTCATAACTCTCGCTATTTTGTTGGCTGTTTTTGTGGGTTTTTTCGTAAGTGGATATAGGATAAATAGCAACTTTTCAATCATAAAACCTGGGAAAATTGTAGTCCTATCCCCCCTACCGAAAACAAAAGTTCTAGTTGATGGTGGACACTATGCTGTAACTCAGAAAACAAACGAGGTTTTAACACAGACAATATCATCCGGAGTACATGTACTATCCCTTAGTAAAGATGGGTTCTATCCTTGGCAAAAAGCTATCGAAATTAAACCCAATGAAGTTATTACCCTTAAGCCATTTCTGATAAAAAAAAATTACCTTAAAACAGAAATACTAGAAGCAGATCCAGAATACGAAAAAATAAAATGGGACATAATGTACGCGACCCCAGAAGACATAACCGGCAAAAAGATATCTACCAATGAAAATATGTCCGTGTGGGTAGAAGGAAATGACATCTATGCAGAATGGTTAAAAAATAAAGAGATTGCTCCGTATAGATTTTGCGATGACATGCCATGCGAAATGGCCAGAATAGTGTTTCAAGGCAAAGATGAGATCCGGTCATTGGATTTCCTACCAAAAAGAGACGATGTTCTAATTATGGCAACACAAAACGGAATCTACGCCCTCGAAATAGATAACCGTGGTATGCAAAATTTTGCACCAATATATGAGGGCGTATCTCCAAAATTCATAGTCAATAAAAACAACGAGATTTTGGTAGAAGATAACAACAAAATTCTAAAAATAGAATACTAAATCAATGCGAATAATAGACGTATTGCCGATAATAAAAGGCTTTAATACAGAAGAGCTTTCATACTTCACAATTAAAGAGGTACCTTTGGGATCACTTGTCTCTGTACCAATAAGAAATCGAAAAGTAAATGCGATTGTTCTCAGAAGCCACGAGGTCAGTGACTCAAAAATGTCTATAAAAAAGGCTAGCTTCGAACTTAAAAAATTAGACAAAATAACTTCAAAAAATTTCTTTCTAGAAGGAACAATACGTGCCGCCCATAAAGCTGGTAAACATTTCCTATGGGGAACAGGAAACATCCTCTCCACCATAACTCCAAGCGTTATATTAGATGCACCCAAAGAACAAAAAATACTAGAAAAGAAAGCTGACGAAATAGGGGCAGAAAAATTTTTATTCCAAGCAACAGATGAGGACAGATTCTTAGAATACCGCGGGATCATAAGAGAAAGTTTTGCAAAAAATGAATCCGTTATGATGTTAGTACCCACAATCGAAGAGGCCGACAAACTATCCGAATCGATTAAAAGAGGTATCGAAGATTTTACTATAGTCCTCCATTCAGGACTTACCCCTAGTACAATAAAGAAAAGTTGGGATGGGGCTATAAAAAACAATCATCCCGTCTTACTTATAATAACAGGGGCGTTTCTTTCAATCCCAAGATCTGATATAGGCACCATAATAATAGAGAAAGAAGGTTCAAAATTTTACAAAACAAGACAAAATCCAAAAATAGACATTCGTACAGTCGTCGAAATATTAGCAAAAGAATACAATGCCAGACTTATATTCGCGGATTCATGTGTAAGGATTGAGACATTATCAAAGATGGAAGAGGGCGAAATAATGCAATTCCCTTCTACAAAATTTCATTTGGGGACACAGGCAAGAGTTGAGATTGTCGACATGTCACTTAGGGAAGATGGGATAAGAAAAGAGTCACCAATACTAAGCCGAAGTCTAATATCTCTTATAGAAGAGACTATTGAAAATCGAGGGAGAATATTATTGTTTGCTACACGCCGTGGATATTCTCCCACTACCATTTGTGGGGACTGCGGAAATACAGTTCTATGTAGAACATGTGGGGCTCCAACAATTTTACACCTTGGGAAATCCTCAAATCATTTTCTGTGCCATGTGTGTGGGGAAAGACGGGATGCAAACGAGATATGTAAGTCTTGTGGTAGTTGGAACCTAAAAGCCTTTGGTATAGGGACCGAATCTGTAAGTGTGGCGGTAAAAGAAAAGTTCCCAGATGCACACATATTTGAATTTTCAAGCGACACTATAAAAAATATGAAGGCTGGAAAGGAAATGATGGAAAAATTTATGCAGACAGGGGGAGGAATAATGATCGGAACAGAGCAGGTTCTCTATTATTTGAGTAAAAAAGTTGAGAACTCAGCCATTGTCTCGATAGATAGCTTGTTTGCGATACCTGATTTTCGTGGGAATGAAAGAATTTTTTCTATCATCACAAACATGAGAACATACACGAAAGAGAAGTTTATTTTACAAAGTCGAAACGCAAGCTCCCCGACCCTTTCTCATGCAATACGTGGTTCGAGTATGGATTTTTACAGAGAAGAGATGGCTAAAAGAAGGTTATTTAACTGGCCACCTTTTAATTTCCTCATCAAAATATCTTCTGAGGGGAAAAAGAAAGACGTCACAAGCAATATGCAAACAGCAGAAAAAGAATTGAAGGAATACGAATTCGATATTTTCCCAGCTTTTATACCAAAAGAAAAAGGCAACGTGGCACTCTCTGCGATATTGCGTCTAGATAATAAATTCTGGCCAAATGAAAAACTCTCAAACACCTTAAATAGACTACAGGGCACGGTTAACATAGAGGTCGATCCTGCAACCATTTTTTAATATAAGACTTTTATATTTTGAATAAATATATATAATTTTGATTATGGTAAAAATATTACAAAAGGACGAGGAAGTATTACATAGAAAAGCATCAAATGTCTTTTTGTCTGATATTGGAACCCCCAAAATAGACAAGGTAATAAACAAAATGAAGAAAGCTCTGGATTCTCAAGAAGACGGGGTTGCCATTGCCGCCCCACAAATCGGAGAACCCTTAAGAATTTTTGTGGTATCAAAAAAGGCCCTCGCTCTGGTAAAAGACATAGACGAAGACAAATTAAATAATTATGAGGACTTAGTATTTATAAACCCAGAAATAATCCGTCTCTCAAAAGAGAAATCTTTTGTTGAAGAGGGATGTCTATCTGTAAGGTGGTTGTACGGAAAAGTTGAAAGATCAAAAAAAGCAAAAATAAAAGCTTTCGACGAAAAGGGCAACCCCTTCGTCATGGGGGTATCTGGACTTATGGCTCAAATATTCCAACACGAATACGATCACCTCGAGGGACATTTGTTTATCGAGAAAGCCAAAGATCTGGAAGATTTACCACCAGAGAAAGTTGAAATGGAAAGAATTAGAAACAAAAAATTAACTTAATATGAAAATCGCTTTTTTCGGCACCGATGAATTTTCTATAAATGTTATATCTGAACTGATAACAAACGATATAAAAATAGATCTCATAATAACAGTCCCCGACGCCCCCAAAGGACGCGGTCTTGTGCTAACCCCTCCACCCATAAAGAATTTCTCATCAGATAAAGGAATAGAAATAATTCAACCAGAAAAACTCGACGATGATTGCTTCGAAAAATTATCTAACGAATCTTGGGATTTATTTATCGTTGCCTCATATGGGAAAATAATACCGGAGAGATTTATCAAAATTCCAAAAAGTAGTGTATTAAATGTCCACCCTTCCCTACTGCCAAAATATCGCGGAACATCACCAATTGAATCTCAAATAATGTCAGGGGACAAAAATATTGGTGTCACTATAATGAAAATGGACAAGGAAATGGACCACGGACCAATACTTGCCGAAAGAAAAGTCGAATATAAAGAATATTTTTCGGAAGAATTATATAAGATACTCTCAACTTTGGGTGGAAAAATAATTTCTGAAATATTACCGGATTATATTTCCGGGAAATTAACTGGGGTCGAGCAGAATCATGACTTAGCAACATTCACAAAAAAGATAAAAAAAGAAGACGGCGAAGTATCACTTACTGAAGAAGACGAAGTTATTTACAGAAAGTACAGAGCGCTAAAACAAAGTGTCGGATTGTATTTCTATACTGTTAGGCGGGGTAATAAAATAAGGGTAAAAATAAACGAGGCTGAATTCAAAGATGGGAAATTCGAACTCAAAGAAGTAACACCTGAAGGTGGGAAGAGAATGTCTTACGAATCTTTCCTTCTCGGACTATAAATCAAAAACTCCCGTTTGGGAGTTTTTGATTTATTAAATATATTTAGATTAATTCGTAACCATCTTTATGATCATAACTGGCTTGACAGGTCTATCTATTATTCCATGTCCAACAGTTTCTCCTGCCTCGATTTTCTTAACCACATCCATTCCTGATGTCACTTTACCAAAAATAGTATATTTACCCTTTCCTGTTGCTCGGTCCTTCATAGCCATATCGAAATTTGCAGTCTCTTTTCCAGTCATTATAAAGAACTGACTGCCATTTGTGTTTGGACCTGAATTTGCCATTGCAAGAACACCCTCTTTGTAAGAGTCTGTTGTATGACCTTCGTCTGCAAAAGCATATCCCGGGCCACCAGTTCCCCACTTGTCTATCATCTTCTCATCCTTACTCAAAGGATCTCCTCCTTGAATCATAAAATCCTTTATAACTCTATGAAATCTGGTTCCGTTATAAAAACCAGAACTAGCAAGTTTTGCAAAATTCTCAGCAGTCTTTGGAGAATTCTCATAATCTAGAGATATAGTGATTGTCCCAACAGAAGTCTCTATTGCCACATTTCCATTTTTATCATTCATGATATTTGAATACTTCGCTTTATGTTGATAAGTCATAGCTTCCACTTGCTCGGTTTTTGAACTAGTAAGATAGAGTATTGCGGACAGATACAAGCAAAAAGCGCTCGCTGCCACTATTGCAAGAGTACTTGTCCTAACAGAAACAGGCTTATTCCACATAAAGAACTTTTGGTTAAATTAATCTTTTAATTAAAAAGTATTATACCTCAGACTCTCGTCCTGAAATACCCCTAATAATGTTTTTTATTCTTTCCTTACCCCTCCTCAAGAGTGTTTTTTTCTTATCGTGCATCGAACGGAAATTTTCAAGTACTTCATCTTTGGATCTATCTATAGCCGCGTAGAGGTCTTGTTCTTCCGCCTCACCACGAAATTGGCCCAGGCTTGTTCGCAAGTCAAACTCGGAACGGAAAACTTCCCCAGACTTGTGATGTCCCGTCGTCTTACTAACCTCAACATAGAGATCTGCAACAGAGTCAGTCGCAAGGTACTTCTCTAAGGCCTGAGACTTCTTTCTAATATACTCGTCAACTGCAGGAGTGATTTCTATAGCATTTGCACGAATGTGTATATTCATACTTTTTTATGGCAGGGCTTTTAATCGCCCCTTTATTAATAATATTATAGCACTTCCTAAAATTATGTTTAGCTACCTAGTATTAGAACTTTCTTACTTGGTCTTTTGTGACCAGAAATTATATTTAACGTCTTTTTGGGCACTTTCAAATACTCAGAAAGTACTTCTAGCAATCTTTCATTGGCCATCCCCTGTTCTTTCTTGGCGTTTAAAAAGACCCTTAAACGTCCATCTTTCAATTCTTCTACATAATCCGCCCTCGACTCTGGGATCGCCACGATTCTCAAAATACTAAATTTTTGGGGGCTATTTTCAACTGGCATATATCAAATATATTCTATATATAGATACTAACACAAACTCACTTTTCAATATCAAAAAAATGGGTTAAAATAGCTCGTACCCAAAAACCGATACTATATTTTGGGTAAAAACATTCCGCGGTAGCTCAGTCGGTAGAGCGGCTCGCTGTGGTTCAAGTTCGTGGTATATTCATAAGTGTATGCCAGAAAAAAGAACTTATGCCGACCGTGCAGAATACTTGAAAAAAGCTGTTGCCGAACGTCGTAAAAGACTTAGAGAAATGGCAAGAGAGTATCTGGGCGGTAAATGCATGATTTGTGGATACAGGCACTGCCCTGAAGCACTTGATTTCCATCATCGGGATCCAAAACAGAAAAACTTTGGTCTTTCTGTCAGAGGATTAACAAGATCGTGGGAAAAAATTCAAAAAGAATTAGATAAGTGCATTCTAGTATGTGCAAATTGTCATCGTGAAATTCATGCTGGCATTACGCAGCCTCCTAAGGAAACTTAGGTTGAAAATGAGGTGAATTCGGGGAAACCCTAATCCTAAAAAGATGGGCAATCCCGAGCCAATCCTGTGTATAATTTTATTAAATTTAATACAGGCAGGTGTAGAGACTATCCCTTCGGGGAGTAGCCCTGTGTAAAAGCAGGTCGAAGCGCCTCACGTCCTAACCTTAAAAAGGAAGGATGATGATATAGTCCATCCCCTATGGAAACACTGGGATAAATGTAACGAGTTGGTCGTAGGTTCGAGCCCTACCCGCGGAGCAAAATTAAAGAGTCCCCTTTGGGGGCTTTTTGATTTTGCTCCGCGAGCACGTGAACTGCTTCACGTGCGTGGTGGGACTCGAAGACCTTGAGCATATCGCAACGAGCGCCTGCGCGAAGTGAGATGCGAAAGGTGTACCGTTCATGTAATGAAAGAGCCCATTCCCCTACCCGCGGAGCCCATGTTATTTCTTGTTAAAGCTTGTTAAGCGAGATTGAGATGGACCATAGCATTTTCTAAGATTTCTTGGAATAATTAAGGGATGAGAAAGTGGGAACATCCACCTATTATCAAAATATATGAGGCACTTGGAGCTGTCGCTGACGGTCGTGTTGAAGTGGCTGACAACGAAGCGAAAATCTATTCATCGAGTGGGAATAAGTTTTATACCATCAGTTACGACCCCGGTACTAAAGCCATTATGGCTAATGACAACGGTTCGTTTTGGAAAGGATATCTTGGTTACCCCGCAATAGCATTTCTAATGAAAATTGGAGTTCTACCATATGAAGAAGGAGCGGGCGCATTACTCAAAGATGTTAAATGGAAAGACATCAATCAACAGTTTAATAATGATTTTGATAAAACATTAGATTTTATTCTTTCCTCAAAATCTGAAATTGAAAAAGAGACGCTAAATCAATTTGCAACAAAAATTGATGCTCATATTCGGGAGTTGAATCTGGGGGTGCTGGGCTCGAAGGTTAAGCCACCGGAGGGATATTAGAACCCAGGTACAAACACTCTTTCTGCCGTAAAGAAAGTTCGAAGTTCAGAAGCCTAGGGGGGCCAGTAAAAATCGCTTTCGTTTGAGCCATTTTATTTTCTACCCTGAGTAGAACGGTAGAACTTTTGCATTTGAAAAATAAAGATACGTGTGTCATAGTATATGTAGAACTTCATCATATACCAGAAAGGAACGAACAAATGAGCACCGTCTTTGTAGTCGCAGTGCTGTGGTTTTCGCTGGGTCTTGTCGCCAAAGGAATCATCCGAGGTAACAACATCCAAGCCATCAACAACGCCGATATGGCCAACAGAAAGGACAACATCGGCATCTACTGGATGCTTCGCTGGGAACGAGTGGCGTTCCTACTTGGACCAATCGGCCTGCTCCAAGTAATAGGACGCAGCTTCCAGCGAGAGAGTTTTTTCACTCTTCGCAAGTTCTCGCTCGCGCGAGTCAACAAACGAGTCCGACTGTCGTGGCTGCCACACCACTACCACGGCAAACTTATCAAGTGTGGATGAACCTCCACACTTCGGCTTATCGCTGGCCAGCAATGGTCAGCGGTTTTCATTTTGAAAAATCAGGAATGTGAAAGTATCGGCTTTGGTTGATAAAATAGGTTGTAACTTCGTTCACGATGTGGAACCAGTAAAAACACTCAGATAAATCTGAGAGTTTTTGTATTACCATAATGGGAATACAAACCTAACACTTTTTATTTACTTTTTTATTTGACAGGGATATAATAATTTCGGACTTGTGTAATCTCTCCCCGCTGATACTCGCTGAACAAGCCTGCAAGCAGGTAAAGCGGTAAGGGTAAAAGAGATTAGAGGGAATGCGAAAGCATAGCCCAGACCAATGGCTAAGGCAGTCAGCCTTCTGGTGATGATCAGTCGACGCCTTGGACGGTGCCAGGTACGATGCGAGTTACGTGCTCTGGATCAAACGCCGTGATAGAGTCCCCCCCGCCTTTGGCGGGGGTTAGTTTTTTTATAAAAAGTTTCTTTAAAACCCCAACCCACAAAAACTATTGCTTTTACATATGAATAAATATAGTATATTTTTTGTATAAGTCCTTAATTAAACGATTCATTTTGAGAAAGGAATCATCGTGGAAATCAAACCAAAACAAGTAGGACTGGGCCAGGAAGTCTTCGTCCTCTCGGCCGAAGACGGAGTAATCAGGACGATGGTTGGAATGATCGAGGCAGATGGTCAGTACACACTGCTCAACGGTCAAAGCA
>CAYUDP010000009.1:0-29341 GCA_964443725.1 uncultured Candidatus Saccharibacteria bacterium | reverse complement strand
ACACAATCCGCATTAAGTGCCCTTGATACAACAGGAGTAGCTGGGGTTGATGGTGCACTTCCACTTCCACCACCTCCTAGTATAGGGGCATGGAATAGTGGAGAAGAACCTCCGCCTAAGTCTAGTATTCTTGATTTGGGAGTTGAAGATATGGTTGTGGCCTTGTCTTTGTCTCCTATTATAGTGTCCCAGACTATCTTTAGAGGAGTTGAAACTTTAGGTTTAGTAGCTGTAGTTGATACTGTTGTTTTGGTTTCTTCTGTCTTTGGAGTCTCTCCTCCTCCCAATATAGGAGTTGGTAGTTCAGCTTTACCTTTGTTTACTGAGTTTGAAAGGTTTTTCTCCCAATTGTATGTGTCTATTGTATTAGAAGTGGTAGATACTGATATATCTATACTTTCTTCTGTATTATTGTTATTTGGAAGGGTCTCGGTTGTTGTTGTGCCTACTATGGGTGTTTCTGTCTTACTTAGACCTGTCTCCTTTAGTATAGTATCTCTATTTATATATCCCCATGTACCTAGGGATATAAGTAGAAGGACTGAAATACCGGCAAGGATTTTCATAATGATTATGTGGGTATTATCTCACAGTAGTGGCAGTTCCAGCAAAACTTGCCGTAAAGCCACTCACACTGACACTTGCTGAAGAGTCATCTACAACTATTTCTGGATCTATTCCAGTACACCCAACATCAATCACTGTAGCTGAGATGAAATTCTTTGAAGGAAGTGAGGTAAATTTCCCATGATACTGGTCTGGTCTTGGGTTAGAAGCGTCTCTATTAGGGTTTACTGTAAACAAAGTATCAAATGTGCCCGAAAGGGTATTGTTTGACTTTATAGTAAGACAGGCGGTATTACTACCACTTACAACCCTAGCTTTACCGCTAGGGTCAACAATAGACATACTACTAGAGGCATGAAAATTCCACTCCCACGAATGAGCTGAAGTAGATGTCATCTTATCAAAAACTACCAAAATATTGGGGCGTATAAAAACAAGTGATCTATTGGCACTAGTTATATCTGGCCCATAGGCAGAAGTGGCATCACCTGAAGTAATATCATAATTTGTATGTGTCTCAAACTGGGTTATAGCCCCCTTTGCATTAAGATTTATATATGACGTACCTAGATCCTGACCTATTCCACCGTCATAAGTGATAGCATTGTGAGCTTTCGTTTGTTTATACCAATTCTTCCAATGATTCGTACCATAACTATCATAATATCCACTATCAATAAACAACGGCAGTCCCTGAGCTGTAATCACAAAACCATTTTGGTCGGCATGATTATGATTATCGTTACCCCAAGGACCACTTCTGAAGAAAACGGATATTCTATTGGGGTCAGAAAGATCGCTGTGCATAGCCACCTCACCGATAGACTGAAAATAAGCACCATTTTCAGTACCTAAAGGCAAGATCTTTGACGTGGTCTTGTCTACTGAAGAAAGAACATTCGCCATCCAAGTCAGGTTTGGAAAAGCCAACTTACTTGAGTACCATGCGTAAAGTGGGTTTCCTTGTATTCGATTGGAAAGAGCAATGCCAATTGCTCTATTCTCATCAAGCATCCCACTACTATTATCTTCTGCTCCATCTCCAAATGGATTTGACTTAGCTCCTGGTGGGATAAAGTAAACAAAATATTTTTCAAAGTTTTTTATTGGATCCATTTGATACACATCAATCCCACTTACCCATTTAATCGTATCCAGATGATTCATCAGATCAAGAGCGTTAAAAACTGCGTAAGCAGTACCATTACCAAAACCTCCATCACTGCCAAGATAGTAAGAGGTTTTATTGTCTAAATAATAGCCCAAGGCCTCATTACATACATTCTTAGATACATCCAATTCATCAGAAGTCATTAGAGCTGAGGTTGAAAGTACAGCTAGATCAGCAAAACCATGCCCATTGTTCTTGTACTTGTACAAACTAGTACTAGAATTTCTCAGCAAAAGATTTTCAAAATCCTTCATCCTAATGTCTAAAGCGGATTGAATTTCCGCCTTTTCTTCTATGGTAAAAGTATCTCCCATCCAATCAAGTCCAACGGCTAGCCCTCGCACAATCCTAGAAGATTCTCTATCTAGAGTCCAAGAGGGAGTTTGAATTGTCGCCGAAATACCTTTCGGATCTAATCCGGCAAAATTCAAAATTCTTGCCTTTGCCAAATCACGAGCGGTTGTATTGTTTGACAGCACCCAATCTATTGCCGTCTCATGAATAAGCTCTAGTGAACTAGATATGTAATTCGGCAAACTACTTTTGGTCAAAGTCGCATCTGTCTGAATTGGATGATTTGTATTTATATAGGAATAACTTGTCTTAAGTTTTGAATAATACGATTTTAAATCACCATTAATCACATCGTTTTTCCACTCATCAAAATCCTTTCCTTTCGGTAGAGATTTTGGGTGGCTCGCGGAAAGAGATTTGGTACATGCAATTTCAGCAATCTGACTTGGACTATAGTCAAAGGATTTTAACGTCGTTGGTGGCACACCAGTACCTGCACTTGAAATAGAAGTGGCGACTCCCCCTCCCCCTCCCATTATTGGTGCATGGACCAAGTTGGTTATAGGCCCACTTGATGGAGTTGTGGTTTTATCACTTACAGATGAAGCAAGGGGGGTTTCTTTGTCCTTGGTTCCCACAATGGTATCCCAGACAACATTTAGTGGGTTAGAAACTGTTTTGGTAGTTTTTTCAGTTTCAGTACTTACCTTTACATTTGTTGAGACTTTACTGTTTGGATTGGTGTATTTTTCTTCATAGATATTTCTATCGGTTTTTCTTGCATATCCATAGTCATAATTTATTGTGTTTTCGGATGTATTATCTTCTGATACTTTTGTGGTTATAGTTTCTTGGTTTGTTATCTGAGATATGGTGTTTCTCAGATCAACAGGTATGTATTCTTGGTTTAAGTAGAAAAAGGCCACCGACACAACCACAAAAACAAAAAACAGAGAAAAGGCATAATCAAAAAATCTCATGGTATTATTATATAATAATAAACATTATTATAGTAAAAACTTCTTATATATGTTCGAAAATCTAGAAAATGCCTCCAGAGGTTTACACAGCGAAAGATTGTTTCGTGGAGAAGCAGATATCCCCAAAACAGAAAAAGTTGCTAGATTGGATGACGGGGAATATTTGAGAAGAAAATACGAAACCCTCTCAGAAGAACTGATGGTGATTGATGAGTCCATTAAAAATGGCGGGGAGGCAAATGAATTAAACCAGAAGAGAGATCGAATTAAAAACCAACTTATTACCCTAAGAGCAGAAATAGAGTCACTTGAAAATACTAAACAATAACCTACACAAGCTTACTCATTATCTTGAGGGAGTAAAAAGAAACAATAAAAGAAATAAGGTATATCATAGCCCCATAGAAACATGGGGTTTGAAATGGTGTAGGTACAGGAACCCCAGCACAGCCTATATAATCCCCATTACTTGTAAAATATTTATACCACTCAAACGCAAAGTTACCCCAAGCAAAGACAACCCCAAAAGATAGTAGGTTCCTCAAGTATCTTTCAGATCTAATCAAGATATTCTTACTGAATAAGATCCAAACCGACCAAATAAACGCGACCGCAAACATCACTCCACCATAAAAACACGATGTTGAAAGTGGGTTGGGCATGACGCACTCCTTGAACTTAAAAATCTCTCCGCCATAATTAAAAAATCTCAAATAGTCATAATAGATCGTATACCAAGCAAAAACAGTTCCACCTAAAAGAGATGCGGACTGCAAAGATAAAACTAATTTTTTCATATTACTATAATTCTATAATTAAAAAATCTATAATCAATATTAAGGGTTCTAGAACTTTATAAACTTATCCCATTTTTCATATAACTTCGCCGTAGCAATAAGATCCCTTGAATTATATTTGGCTATATCAAAACACTTCCCAGATTCAAACAGTCCCTTAACATCATCTCCGTCTACCCCTGATGCTTTTGGGCTCTCTATACCAAAAGCTCTAGTCCACATATGAAGGGTTCCTTTTTGCCTATAGACAGCACCATAGAAGGTAAGTTGATCCAACAAATCAATATGTTTGGCTTCATATTTCTGACTTGATATATACCTATTAGACAATAGATCTTTACTTGGACGAATACTGTGTACTGCCGAACGTACTACTAAAAAAGGAACATCAAATCCCCGACCATTAAAGGAAACGAAAGTATCATACTTTTTTGCCCCCTCCCAAAAAGAATTAAGCATGTCCCTTTCAGACATTGGTCTAAAAATAAAATTATCACCCTCACTATCTTCTTCATTTTTGTCTTTAGCCTGATAATAAACTACCCCCTTATCTTTTTCGGTATCATAAACTCCAATTGCAACAATGAATCCCGTAAGCGGTGAAAACCCAAGCCCATCTTTTAAATCGTGCAATTTTGACTCAAATATTTCATCCTCAAGTGACTCTCTTCTAAGTGATCTGGTTAAAAGCTCTTTGGTTGTTTCATCAAATTTTTCAAAATCATCCCCAACAGTTTCAATATCAAAAACTAACGCCATATATTTATTTCTAGATGTTTATAAAAACTTTTGAAAATCACACTTACAAAATACCCGACAATTCCCCCAATCAAAGCCCCAACTAAAACATCACTTGGGTAATGTATTCCTGCGGATATTCTAGATATAACAACCAATAACCCCAGCACGATAAACAATTTGCCGACTTTACTATCGAAATAATAAACAGATACTGCTATGGCAAACATAAATGTCGCATGTCCAGACGGAAATGAATCAAAATAATTCGTAAGCCCCCTATATATAATAGGAGTTATCCCATCATTTAAAACAAATGGTCTTGCCCTGTGAAAAAATTGTAAAAGTAAAACCCTTGAAATAAATTCGGAAATCGCAACAGAGAAAGTCGCAGACAAAAAGATTATTTTCCCGTTTGCTTTAAAATATTTACTCACAGGGAAAAGTAGGACTATAACCACAACAAAGTACGGTATATACTGACCAAAAAATACCACTGTCCACTCAAGTAAATTGGAACTAGAAAAAATACTGTTTAGGAAATAAACAGAATTTAAATCAAATGACATCTGGTAATTTTACCACTTTTTTACAAATGTTTTAACCAATCATTCCAAGCAGGAAAGATGTGATTCATAACCAAATAACTTATTGCAAGTATGGGGAAAAATATTATTGAGACAACAAAAAAAGCTGAAAACTTCATCAGAACTTTCGCCATATCTATTATCAACTCAAATACTGCAAGTGCCATAATACCTTTTACAAAATAATTATATATTATTTATTCACCAGATAAAGCCCCCTCTTGTGGTTTGACATAATCATCCTCAATAAGTCCGAGTTTAATTAGGCGAGCTTTTATACCACCCTCTTTGCGCCCCAATTTTTTGGAAATAAATTTTATATCATTACCGGAATTAAACATTTCAACCATAAGCGACTCCTCTTTAGATGTCCATCTCTTGAAAGCATTGCTATGCTCTTCCCTAATCTTTGCTAATTTACCAGTTGCCTTACTCTTTTTATTTACAACATTTTTGTCTGCTTTTACACTATCTAATACTGCCCCAATAAAAGAAAAGAAATTGTTTTGCAACTTGGATATTTCACCAGCCTTCATTGTCAAAAAAGCATCACTGGCTTCCCTCGATAATTCCCTTAAATATTTATCAAACTCACTAACTTTCGGATGAATAAGAAGTGAAGTTTTGTTGTAACCTATTAGATATAACCCCTTCTCACTTCTTACTCTTGAGAGTGCTACATAACCCTGCCCAAACTCAAAAGCCAAACTCAGATCAACAATAGCCTCATCTAGTGTCATACCTTGGCTTTTGTGCACTGTTATTGCCCAAGCAAGCCTAAGTGGCAATTGAGTTATCTTTGCCAAAATTTTCCCATCCTCTTCGATAGCCCAATCCTCGTAAGTAACTGTTATTCTTTCCCCTTGTTTTGTTAAAACAATTGGATACAGCCCGTTATTTTCAAAACCAATCACCTCTCCCAAAGTTCCATTAACAAAATCACTCTCGGGTTTGTTTTTAGTAAACATAACCTTAGCCCCAACTTTTAAACACAGCCTCTCCGGAGAAAGACAGTTTTTCTTTAATGACTCAATATACCCCTTGTTACCATGAGAAGTCATTTCAAATACAAACTCTCTTTCGGATAGTTTTTTTAAATTTTGTTCATTTATCTGATCGACGTTTACATTGTGTGTAAACAACTTCGTCACTTGAGAATCGATATCCGCTTCAATTTTTCTACTTTCCAAAAAATTTATTGCACTCGTAGTAACACCGCCACTTCTTATGTTCGACAACAGACGGGATAATTCTCCATCTCCTTGGCGATGTTGCTCTTCTATATAGCAGATTATCGGATTTACCTTCTGCCATGTTGATGACTCAAAAGCAAATTTTGGCTGGTAATCAAAACTTTTTACTGGGGGAAGCTGAAAAAAATCTCCCACAAAAATAACTTGTAAACCTCCAAATGGCTCGTCTCTCATTCTCAACTTTTTACAAACAAACTCAACTGAATCAAGCACTTCGGAATTAAGCATCGATATCTCATCTATTATTAGGACCTTCGCGTTATTCAACCTTTTCACCAACTTCTCCTTTTGCATCAATTCGTCAATATCCGCGCCACCAATATTCTTCCTTACCCCTATCCCAGACCAAGAGTGGATCGTCATACCACCTATATGAGTTGCAGCAATACCGGTCGACGCAGTAATAGACGGATCAACTCCAGATTCCTTCAAAAAAGAAATGTATTTATTTACCAAAAAAGTCTTCCCAGCCCCTGGTTCCCCAGTCACAAAAACATTGGCTCCGGTTTTCATTATCATGAGGGCGGTATCTTGAGTCATATAGATAGAAAGATTAGCACAAATTATGAACTCAACCAAAAATACCAATTTCCGGCCATTTCCTGTGTATTTTTGACACTCTTACTCAAATATCAAAAAACAAAACTGCAGAATATCCTACTAGGAACTTCGCGGTATCTGCTTTTTATTTATAAAAAATTAATTGTTACCAATAGGGGCCGTCAACTTGGGTCGTATCTGAACATTACTTGCAGTCACTGAACCATCAGAATTTTGAGTTCCATTTACCATCACACTGTCCCCAGTATTAAGTTCTGTTATTTGGACAGGCATGCCCTTAGTAAGAGTAGTGCTTTGAGAGTAAAAAACAATCTTTGAACTCCCATCTCTTGATTTGATTGTTATAGTCTTATCATCTTTTGATATTACCTCTCCATTAATAAACCCTCCACCCATTCTTCCCCCACGCGAGGTATTGCTACCCCCCACGCCCATTCTTTGTCCATTTGTAAACTGACTTCCAGATTGTGATGATTTGCCACTAGAATATTTCATCCCACCATAAAATGACACGCTGGCTATAATAATTAAAACTAGTAGTTGCATTCCACTTTTTTTATCCATCTTTAAATTTTTAATCATATTTATAAAATTAAATTAATAAATTATTCGTATCTTAATGCTTGTATTGGATTTAAGTTTCCAGCCCTTTTTGCAGGGTAATAACCGAAAACCACACCAATAACAGTTGATACACCAAAAGAAAGAAGTATTGAATAGAAAGATATTGTCGTCTGTAAAATCCCAAAATACTTAAACCCGTAAGCAATTGTGCACCCCAAGACGATACCAACAATACCACCTAGAAAAGTGAGAGCGACTGCCTCTGATAAAAATTGTAAATTTATATCTCGACTTTTTGCCCCAACCGCTTTTCTAAGTCCGATCTCTCTTGTTCTTTCGGTCACAGTCGTAAGCATCATGTTCATAATCCCAATACCCCCAACAAGAAGTGATATCCCCGCAACTGCTGCAAGTAAAATCGTAAACGTAGATGTCACACTTGAGGCTGTTGCCACAATATCTGCCTGATTCATAATATTAAAATCAGCCAACGTTGAGTCTTTTATATTGTGCCTAGACAAAAGAAGAGTGGTTATATCCTGCTGAACCAAGGACATTGATTCTGCATCTTTTGCCTGAACGCTGATATTGCCAACATAAGAATCTCCTGAAAAATACCTCTGGGCGCTTGATAATGGTACATAAACTATGTCATCTTGGTTGTTGAAACCGGACCCACCTTTAGATTTAGTCACACCAACTATTTTGAATTCAATATTTTTAATACGGATAGTTTTACCGATAGCATCCTCATCAGCAAATAGATCCGTCTTCGTAGTTGGGCCAATAACTGCCACCTTGGACAAACCGCGAATATTTTGTTCATTTATAAAAACTCCACTTTCAACTTCTGTATTTCTAACCTGCGGGTAATACTGCGTAACACCGACAACTTGAGTATTTGTATTTTTACTTTTACTCGTCACCTGATATCTAGAAGAGAGCTCTGGAGACACCGCGGAAACATTAGAGACCTCCTTTGAAATGGCATCTACATCCTCAAGCGTTAGAGTCTTTGCCGAACCTCGCCCACTTGAAACTTGGTACCCAGGACCTCTCTGCGCCCCCGGCATGACTATTATCAAATTTGATCCAATAGATTGAATGGAGGATTGAATAGAAGATTGAGCCCCCTGCCCAATTGAAATCATAGCAATAACAGAACTAATACCTATAACAATTCCAAGAATAGTTAGCCCCGAGCGAACTTTGTTTGCTGAAAGTGAAGCATATGTCTCAAATAAAATATCTTTTGGTTTCATAATTATTTTCTACTTATCTTTCTTTTTACATGATTTTTCTTGTCTTCAACCATTTTTCCATCACGAATAAAAATGATTCTGTCCGCGTGTTCCGCTACATCTTGTTCGTGAGTAATGAGTACTACTGTTCTACCTAGTTCACTATTCAGCCTTTGAAAAGTCCCTAGTACAATTTCTCCTGTTTTTGTATCTAGATTTCCAGTAGGCTCATCAGCCAAAATAAGATGGGGATCATTTACCAAGGCTCGAGCGATAGCTACTCTCTGGATCTGACCACCAGACAGCTGGTTGGACATATTCTTAAAATGTCCTTCATCAAGCCCCGAGGCAAATAGAGCCTCTTTCGCTCTTTCTTCTCTTTCCTTTTCACCAACACCTGAATAAACAAGTGGCAACATTACATTTCTAAGAACTGTAGTTCTGGGTAGAAGATTAAAAGATTGAAATACGAAGCCTATCTTTTCCTTTCTTATGTCAGCCAAACTATCATCAGACATTTTGGAAACATCTTTACCATCTAGAAAATATGTTCCAGAAGTCGGAGTATCAAGTGCTCCAAGTATATGCATCATTGTAGACTTACCAGATCCAGATGGCCCCATAATAGCCACAAACTCACCATCATCAATCTTAAAACTCACATCATCAAGAGCTCGGAATTCTTCTTCTCCAGTTACATATGTCTTGACAATGTTTTTTACTTCAATCATTTTATCTAGATGTTGTACTCCTTGTACCAGAATTTCCGCCTGTCCTCATATTGCCAAAGAGTGATGGCGTCTGGCTAGATGTAGTTATTGTAGTAGATGGATTTACTGTTTTAGTCACAACCTGATCACCTTCTTTTACTCCAGAAATTATTTCCGTATCTGAGTCATTAGATATACCAACCTCAACAGTTATTTTGTTTGGTGCTATTTTTGATGGAGTCCCTTGTAAACTAGGCGTAGTAGATGAAGTAGAAATAAGTGGAGTACTAAACATTTCAACATAATATGAGCCATTTGAAGATTTAACGGCACTATTTGGAACCAATAGAGTGTCCTGCTTTACGTCAGTAATAATTGAAGCTGACACACTCATTCCAGGTTTTATTCTCTGATTATCTGTATCTAGTCCTATTTCAACTGTATATGTGACTACCCCCTGAGAAACTGTCCCCACAGTATCAACGCTCGTCACCTTACCAGTTATAGTAAGCTCATCAATTGCATCAAATGTCATTGTTGCCCTCTGTCCCACTTTCACCTTTGCAACATCAACTTCATTTAGAGTAATAGTTGCCATCATCTGTTTTGTGATAAATGTTGCTACAGCAGTACCGCTAGAAACTGAATCGGCCTTCTTCACCTTTATCTTTGCTACAGTTCCATCAAACGGAGCCACTATATAATAATTTGAAAGGGTCTCCTTGGCATCAAGTAAAGCATTCTCTCTTTGCTTTACAGAAAGTTCGGCAGACTCTAGATCAAGAGCATCAGCTCCAGTTTTCAAATTATCTAATTGTTCATTTTTTTCGACTATTGTTCTATTAGCACTACTAATTGAGCTTTTTATATTATATAAATCCAAAAGATGGCTATTAGTTTGAGAAGTATAAGAATTAAGTAGATTCTGATGTGTAGTCAAATAACTTGGGATACTAAGGTTGTGTTGAGTCAAAACATCCTTAACATAATTAAGCATATCATTTGTACTCTTCACAGAATCAGCAATAATCTTTACCGAATCATACGTATCATTTATCAATGTCTCCGTTGAAGATGCATCAGAAAATCTGGAACTTGCTTTGTAATCAGCAAAACTTTTATCGTAAGAAGCTCTGGCTAATATGTATTTCTTTGACACATCTGTCTTATATGAAGTTATTTTTCCATCATCGAACATCTTTACCATATCAGCATAGGCAGATAGATTGTCCTGCACTCCTCTACTTACAGTAGTTCCATAGACAATATCCTGAAGCCCCGACATAACAGATGGAAGATCAAGATATGTACCAGAGATAGTATTTATACCATCATCGTAAGCCTTGTGTCTGGATTCGGTAGCAGAAGAAAGAGCGTTCTCGGCTTGGACCATAGTAAGTTTGTCTGCTGGAGCCTTGAGTTTGTCTAGTGATATCTGAGCACTTTGCAAACTAACTTCGGCGTCTCTTACATTTTTTCTTGCATCAGTGGCATCAAGAGATACTAACAGTGTACCCGCCTTAACATCCTGCCCTTCATTTGTTGCAACAAAAACAACATCACCCGACCCCTTGGCCTTGAGATCTATCTGATGTGCAGACCCAACTTGACCAGTTCCAGTAATAGAAGAAACAATTGTCCCTTTTTCAACACTGCCCGTCACATATCGAACTTCACTTGCTGTACTTGTCAGACTTTTATATGAATAATAGCCAACAATTAGAAGGACAATAGCAACCAATATACTGGTTTTTTTGTGCATTAAAGCTATATTTTTTAAGGAAAGAACTTTTTTCATTTTATTTTTATTTTTTAGTAGTTGAAGATAAAGTTGCACTCGTGTTAGTGGAAGCCCCGAATACTCCTAGTCCACCATTCATCATGGGTGGCATAACCCTTATAAATTTAGCTTCAATTTTTGAATCAGAGTTCGGAGCACCAATCACAACAACAAAGTCCCCTATCTTTAACTCAGAACTCTGTATCGTGTTATGAAATTCTCTTATAGAAATATCTTTATTTAGTAGTACTGCCTTTTCAACGCCATCAACTCCCTCAACGACAATATCTGGTAAATTTATACTTATTATTTTTCCAGCAACGCCGTTTCCTTCTGTTAACTCGCCCTGATTAAATCCGCCAAACATACCACCCCTACCCATCATACCCATACGACCTACACCCCTTTCTCTTCCCTCAAAACCAAAAGTCTTATAATAATTATCTCCCAAGCCATAAGAAAACTCAGCTTTGCGCAATCCAACAAATACTCCCGCTTGAAATATAGTAAGTGCCAAAATCAATGCAACGAGTCCAAAGAAAAATACTTTGAATTTACCTGATCCTATCAACTCACCAACGCTCAGATTTTTTATTTTTTCCATATATTTTAATAATTAATTTTTATTTAATTTTTTAAAACTAAACAATTGCTCTCTCTGGAATAAATCTTACTGTCGCCCTTATAGACATAATAAAAGCCAAAAGTGACAGTAACGTAATAGTAACTGCAAATACTGGCAAAGACTGTACAAGAGACAACAATAGCTCTCTCCAAAAAGCACCTATATCTGAAAAATCAGTAATTAACAAATTTGCATAATGGTACAAACCTGATGTACCCATTTCTGAAACAGTTAGACTAATTGATGAATAAAGTGCCACCAAAAAAGCCAAAGAGAACACCCCAGAAACAGAAGCTTTAAGTATAGCCATCCTGCGCTCAAATTTCTCAATTCTTAAAATAATAGACTCCCTCAGTTTTTCAGGGGCCCCAACTTCTTTATATTCTTTAAAAAGATATTCCAATTTTTTCATATTCCACGTCACTTTATATACGTTTTAAGTGCTATTTTGGTGCAACATAACCTCTTTTAGCTTTAAAAGTGCCCTTCTATGTAGGCTTTTTACTGTATTTAAGGGCTTAGACAATATTTTTCCAACTTCTTCAAAAGTCATGTCCTCCTTATAATACAATTCAAGAACCTCTCTTTGTATGGGGTTTATAGACTTAAGTGCCCATTCAAGGCTACTTATATCTTGAGCCAACATTGCCACCTCATCAGGAAGTTTCTCGGTATCAACTAAATTATCCTCCACAGGATTTACACCACCATCCATTTCAAAATCAGAGAAAACAAAGTTTCTTCTTTTTCTCAACAAATCTATAGAACAATTGTGAGTTATAGTAAAAATCCAACTTTTAAAATTATAAGATGGGTCATACTTTTTTAGATTTCTCCAAGCCTTAAAAAAGGCTTCTTGGGCAACATCCTCGGCATCGTCTTTGTTGCTCGTTATTTTTAGGGCAAAGCTATAAACTGGTTGCAAATATCTATCAAGTAATTTAGAAAAAGCCTCACTGTCCCCCCCTACACTCATCTCTATCAATTCTTTATCAGAATAATCCATCTAGAGAGCATATCACTATAGCCCCCATTCTCAATAGCTTTACTTTTTATTAATTTAATCTAAATTAATAAGGTCACTTTTCAATGGGGAAGCCACAATGAAAAGGCCCGTTCTTTTTACCACTCTTGCGGTGCTGTTATTACTCCCTGGGACCACTTTGACCCAGACAAGTAGCGAAACCAAGCTCGCAAGGGAAACAAACCGAAACACCCAAAAACACCGGCCCTATCATCCTGGGATAATATCAAAGCCCTGGCGACTTCGGCCGATTCCAACAAACCCACACGGGAAAATAATCCCAATCCCATATCCACCAACAGATCAAAAAAGGAGTTCGAGAACAAGGCGGGAGACATAAATCAAAGATCTCCCCGCATGATACGGGCTGCCTCAAGGGTGGCCCGTTTGATATAGTATATTCATGAAAAAATATATAGGAAAATGCCATTGTGACAAAATTGAGTTTGAAGTAGAGATGGATATATCAAGTCCGCTTATTTGCAACTGTTCACATTGCGAGGTAAAGGGCTTAATACTTTCTTTTACCGAAAAGAAAAATTTCAAATTAATTAAAGGCGAGGAATCTATCTCCGAATATTTATTTAATAAAAAAGTTATTCATCACAAGTTTTGTAATACCTGTGGAGTTGAACCATTTGCTTTCGGTAAGGGGCACGATGGATCAGAGACTGTTGCTATCAATTTACGAACAATTAAAGATATAGATATCAACTCTTTAACTCCGAGATTGTTTGATGGTAAAAATATATAAACAAATTGGCGCCCCCTTCCGCAAGGGCGCCAACATCAGGCCTTCTGGCCACGATCTAATTCTACCTAACCCTTTTCCATTCACCGTGCTTTAGGGGAAGCACCGAAATAGGGTAAAAGCGGGTAAGAAAAGAGAGCACCTTGTGCTTCTCGCCAAGCGCAGAGATGAGGGACGCTTTCGACACGAAGCATTCGCCAGCGTCAAAAATATGTAACCCAACGCGCCTCAGTTTAGCTTCTACCTCAGACACTTCTTCTTTCGTAGCCACCTCGAGAATGAGGCCGTTTAAGGCCTCCCAGCCGATAAGCCTCCAAACCGGATCCTCCGGCATTTTTACAATTTTGACCTTAGTCATTGCGCATCCCTCCACTTAAAACTAACCTAACAAGACATTACCAATTTGTGCCCCCAAGTCAACATATAAGTTGACTTGGGGGCACCTAAAAAGGATCAGCTATACCTAGAACCCGACTCCCAAGGTATCCCAATCACCCCCTTGACAATAATTTTAGATATGATAATATACCGATACCGCCGAAACGTTCGAGTGAACGGTGGTCATACGGGACCTAGGGACCGTATGAAAATGAAAGGCCAAAAATAAGGCCTCTTATTCTTTGAGAGTTGAAGGGGCGCTTTTATAGGCCCATCCGATCTGGTGATGCAGCCTCGCCAGACAGAAATCCTAGAGTAAATCCCCCACGTATTCGGGGGAATACCCGTTCATCGCGAATCGAACGGGACAGATCGCCTCCGCTGTCGCGAGTGGGGGCAAGTTTTCAGGACAGCCGGCGGGCAGTCCTGACACGGGCCGTGGACAGTCATCGCAAGACAGTCCCGGCCCTTTCATTTTATTTATTCAGACAAGTCTTACCGTCTTTATTTAGATAAACTTTTGATTCTTTTATATCCTTTACTCTGAAATTATTGAATCCCACTTCAACAATTTCCCCATTTTTCACCTCATCACTAAAATATTGGTCAAAAATAAAATTACCCAAAGAGTAGTATATCGGGACACCCTTATACACTTCGCTCTCTTCAACTACATGAGGATGAGTACCAATCACAAGTACTGCCCCACTATCAACAAACAGGTGTCCAAGATACCTTTGGTACTCGTTTGAGCTTGTAGCATACTCAACCCCCCAATGAGTAAAAACAATTGGAAGACGCCCCATCTTTTTGTAAGCGATTATCTGATCGATGGTTGTACTCGCAGCGTTATCGCCTTCTTTTGAAAATTCATTATAGTTTATAAAAGAAAAAGATATACCATTTACTTCTTCATTTGCTACCCTAACCCCCTCTGGATCTCCAAAATACCTTACCCCAGCCTTGTCCAAATATTCTTTAGTGCTAACTACTCCGCCATAACCGAAATTTAATATGTGATTATTTCCTAAATTCACCAATTTTATATTGTTATTAAATAGTGTCTCCCCAGTTGAAGTTGGAAATGTAAAAACGTAATTATTTGGTTCTCCAGGAATACTCCCAACACTTATAGATTCATAAGGAGTAATTGGACCTTCTAGGTTTGCCACGACCAAATCAGCACCAGAGAGAGTGTCTTTTATGCAAGAGAAAACATAATCCCCACCAAACTTATTTGTTTTTCCACGTATCGATCTATCAAACATCATATCTCCAACAAAAATTATTTTTGCACTACTGCCTATTGCACTCGCCTGTACTGGTATATCAAAAGTCGGAAATGTTATAGTCTGACTATCTTCCACATATGATAAAAGACTGAAATAATTCTTATACGAATATACAACTGCCGTTGATAACAGAAAAACAGCAAATACATTTTTAACAAATGCTTTCATTTTCTTTTATACTACATTATATACATTTAGAGCACTATCTATAGAGAGTTGCCCATAAAGTTGAGGTAGATATTAGAAGCTTTGCCGCAATGTCTGAACTTATAGAGGACGGCATGTCCATCTTATACTCCTGAGAGTTCATATCTTGAGATGATGTGGCTCTCCAACCAGTTAACCCTTGATAATATGGGTTTGCTGAACTTGTAAAAAGACCGTACATAAAACGTGGCAAAAATTCATTGTGATAGAAAATATTATTGTCTGAAGTATTGTTATATAACTTACCAGGCAAAACAAGTTGCAGTCTAAGTCCAGTATATCCATTCCATCCTGATATATTTCCACTCGCCGAGTTGTTATATGGATACATCCACGAATTTGTTGGGGAGGATCTGGTGCCATCAGCAATAGCTATGCCTTCTAAAACATTTCTGATTGTAAGATTGTTTTTTATAACTCCACCAGTACTTTCAAGGTAGTAAATCCCACGCTGTCCATTGCCATATGTGAAATTCCCATCCAATGTCACATTTTGAGATGCCTCTATATGTATTCCATGGCCCTCATTATATGAACATATATTATTTTTAACCAAGTCATCGTGCTCCTGCCAATCAAACCAAATCCCATAACCATGATTGTATACAATTGTGTTATTTGAAATAGTTGAATTTACAAGTTTAGTACCACCAACGATTTTCATCCCACCAGCCTCCCAGCTCTTTCCAAATCCCCTCGTATTAGCGTTTGTTATATAATTCCCGCTTATTAAGACATTATTACCCCCAGCATTTATACCAGCCTGACCACAAGAATCGAGTGTAGAATTGACAATAGAATTATTATCGCCGTAGAGGTTTACACAATACCCATCAGTATCCCTTATATCCAAATGATCAAGTGTAATATTCGTCCCTATCATATGAAGTGCCGCATGCCTTGCCCAATGAGTCGTATTTGAGTGTTTAAAAGCCAAATCTTTTATTGTGACATTTTTAGCATTCGTCGAATCCAATGTATATAACTTATCGCTCACTTCAAGATTCTCTCCAGCGCCCAAAGCGGATGACAATCTGATATAAATCCTCTTAGTCGCCTTGTCATAAGTAAATGAATCTGGAATCAAAGAATCTTTATCCCCACTTATTCTCCCAGGCCAAACATGAGACAAACCGCTCGTTGTTTTAAATAAAATATGATTAGGATTTGACGGAAAGTCTCCATCAAAATCTCCCCCTATTTGCTGTAGAGAAACACCACCGCGAAAAACCTGTTCCGGCTCAACCCCAGATGACCAATCGGTGTAATACGTATCAGAATTTACTGGCACCCAACTACCCACCAACACAGAACCTTTTATCAGTGCTGTAAATGGAGACTCTCCTCTAATCATAGTATTTTCACTCCCCCAAGTTATGGCCGGCAAAGTCACTCTCTCCCTATATGTACCAGGACCTATAATCACCTCGTCCCCCGATCTCAATACGGTCATGGCTTTACTTATAGTCTTAAATGGGTGAGAGGCACTACCATCATTACTATCACTTGCGGAAGGATTTGATTGGTCAACATATATCTGTCTTAGGTATGTGTATGAATAAACAGGAGTCTCCGGCAAAGATGATCCAGATGAGGTAGTGGGAGGAGTGGTCGGCACATAACTTCCCCCACCCCCTCCACCTCCCATTATCGGAGTATAGACAAGGTTAGTAATGGAGCTACCTGATGGAGTTGTTGTTTTATTAGTTTCAGATGAAGCAAGACTGGATGGAGAGGAAGGTGGGGTATTATCTTTACTTCCTAAAACTGTATTCCAGACGATGTTTAATGGATTAGGAATTGTTTTACTTTTTTCAGTTTCTACTTTTACACTGGTTGAGACCTTATTGTCTGGAATGGTATATTTTTCTTGGTATTTTGATTTGTCTGTTTTTCTTGCATATCCATAGTCATAATTTATTGTGTTTTCGGATGTATTATCTTCTGATACTTTTGTGGTTATAGTTTCTTGGTTTGTTATCTGAGATATGGTGTTTCTCAGATCAACAGGTATGTATTCTTGGTTTAAGTAGAAAAAGGCCAAGACTATTATCCCAACAACAAACGCGATTGACAGAATAAATTTAATAACCTGCATCTGATTATTCGAATTATAACATTAGATAAGACAAAAAAGTCACTTTTTTAAAAATTTTTGACTAAAAAAAATAAAGATATAACATATGGGTACTATGTTAATGAATGGTCGTATTTCTACTTGGTCTGGTTTTACCTCAAAGACTCTCTGAACTCTCTGGGGGGTAAATTTTGTTAACCCTCAGAGAATGAGGGCTTTTTTATTGGAAAAAAACAACCAACATGAAAATCATAATTGAAAATTTAGTTTTTAAAGGTATACACGGCCTTACTGAAAAAGAGAAAATTTCACCCCAAGACTTCATCCTAAATATTGAAATTGAAACGGACAAAATAGCATCAAACAATGACTCAATTGAAGAAACTATAGATTATAGAAAGATGCGTGATATCGCAGAGAATGTAATCTTAGGCCCCCATAGGAATCTACTTGAAACTATTTCTATGCAAATAGCCGAAAGAATTCTCGATGATAAAAAAATAAATAAAGTTAAAATAAGCATATCAAAACCAGACATCTGGAAAACTGGGACCCCAAAAGTAGAAGTTGAACTATGCAATAAGTGAAAAGGTCCGCCTCTCGGCGGACCAAATTGCGGGACGTGACCCGTTCAGACCTTGATCCCCCTGGGCAGGACCTCCTCGAGCATCTTGATGAATTTGCGTTCAAAGCTGGTGGAGTCTCCACCCTTGGGTTCGGCCCACGCGAGGTAGGATATGACGATACCGAGATCCACAAGAAACCCCCAGTCCGCCGCCTGTCCAGATAACTTGGAGATAAGGGTGGCCGTATACAGAAATTCCCGAAGGCCCCCCAGATCCGGACCGGCAATAGGCCGAGCATGTACACGTTTCCCAGCCATCCAGTTGATCTTGGCGATTGCCCTCGGCTCATTGTCACTGATGCCGTCGACCGTGATGCCCTCTCCCAGGAGTCGGACAATGACATGACTCTCCAGTGAGAAATCTTGGGGGAAATATGGGAAATACGGAACATCGGCAATGGCATCTTTCAGCCATTTGAGCCCGAGTTCCTGGTTGACAACGAGACATGGGGTGTTGATCCCCTCAAGTCTCATGTCAACAATGGTTCCCGGGAGAAGATTACAGGTGGCCATCGAAATCTCCTTCTTCAGGTTTAGGTTAGGGCCAATAGACCCACTCTTTTAGGCGTACAACTGAGCGAAGTATCTCAAAAAAAACCCCAAAGTCAACTGAAAATCAAAATTCAATAGTAACCTCGACAAAATAAGATATTTTGTTAATGTTCACTTAGTTTAAACAGCAGGGAGAAAGCCATGCCCGCTCCATGTATTAGCTTCGTAGCTGGAATTCGTCATGTCGATGGCCCACACAGCACCACACTCGAGATATGGAAGGAAAAGGGGGAATTTTGCCCCCGCATCGTATCTCAAGGGTACACCATGGAGGCAGATAAATCCCGGTTCCTCCGCGTTCCGAGATCTTCAGCAAAAAGACCGTGGGCCTCGGCTGTGAACCTCGTCATCACGCTTCTCGCCGAAGTCCTAATCGGACTAAAGCGAGAATTCCCAGAAAACCCGATCTTCGTGGACAAAGCGTATTTCTAAACGTAAGTCCCCCATCAAGAAAATGGCCCCATACACACCGGCGTGTGGGGCCATTAAAATATTGTAGACAAAAAAACAAACTCTGATAGATTTCTATAAGTAGCAGTACCCAAAAACCATAGCAAGGAGCGCAAAATGCAAGAATCAGCCCGTCTCGAAATCCTCGCGGTCGATGTCTCAATGGGGATCCTTTTCGTATCCCCCAGCGACACCGGACCTCAAATATACCAAATGGACTCAAGCGACATGCCAGTTTATATAGAGACAGTCGCAAACGGGTTCGCCCATAGACTCAACGTCTACAAACCGGAGCAGATCCTTCCTTTTCTCAGCGAGCACGTCTCTATGGGGCTCAAAGCCACCATAGACATGACGGCCTACTCGGTCAGGGATGATGGCGCCACAATAACAAGGGATCCCAAGGCCCTAGATGTTTTGAGGATCTGGGAAAATGAACCTTCACCGGCAATAGGGAAAACGCCCTGACCCCCGATACATCGGCCCGCGCACCAGTGTGCGCGGGCCGTCATTCATTCTGGACAAAACATCTTCTTTTTAGTAGTTTTTAACAAGTCCCGTTCCAAACAATCTAGGGAGAAAAGACGTGCAAACTAAACACAAAGTAGTTTCAATCGACTTCGAAGTCGGATTCATACACCTCGAAAGTCCAACCGGCGGGGAAGATCTGCTTGTCGATTTCGAAGAGATGCCATGGACTGTCACGTACAGTAACGGGCGCGAATCTAACCGCGACATCATAAAGCGCGGTAGATTTCTCGAAATCGTCGCCCAAAAGATAAAAGAAAGGCGAAGCGTCTTCATTATCGCAGAGAACTTCGGTTGGAGGGACGGCCATTTCCTTATACTCGACAAAGAAGAAGTTGAGAACTAAAAAGCCACCACCAACCCCTCAATCAAGGCGCCCTAATCGGCGCCAATTTTTATATAGAAAATCCGCAGGCCAGAGACAGCCTGCGGATGATCGGCCACGACGGGGGGCACTATTGCAAAGTGTGCCCCTGTGAACTCAGGGAGCACGAGGAGTCTTCATCTCCAGAAGAAATGACCAGCCCCCTGAGCAGGGTGGCAGGCAATTCTGCCGGATCCAAAAAACTCTGGATCCCCGATTCTCGAATCTGCCGCTCGAGCTCCGGGACCTCGTCCTTCCATATCTTGCCGAGGGCAACCAAGTCCCGAACAACACTGATCGCATGATTGACCGCAATAGCGTCAAACTCCTTGCCATCTGCAGTCACGACCTTCCCGTGCCTGCCACATTTCTGACAGACAACGAAATGGGCGGCAGAGACCGCCAAAATACTAGTTTTCATTTCCCACCTCCTTTTAGAACTAACCGGTACAATACCACAATACATGATTATGTCAACAAGAAATCACGCCCCTATAATCCATTTATCCAGTAATTTGCCAATATTTTTTTCTTTTGCCATCTGTTCTTTTATAAGAGCTACCATACCTTCTTGTCCCGTGTATGGTCTGACATCATATTTTATACCTATAGAATCTTGATATCTTGGGTCACCCTCAATTGCTGAATTAAACGCTTCCGATAATTGCCAAATATAATTATCTGATTTACCCTCCAACCTACTATTTTCCCTCAATTGATAACGATCAAATAGAAAATCAAAAAACATGAAATGTAACATCTCGTGCCCTATTATCATGTTTGAAAATCTTTCTATATTGTATCTATATGGGAAAAAAAATAATTTTCTATCGATTTCTCTTGGATACAGACCAAATATAGATGACACTCCTCTATATTCATTGCTTAGCCACCCCCTACTATTAAACAATTCTTCGACATATCTATAATATCCGTCATCAAATCTAGTCCAATTCACTTTGGCCTCTTCTAGTCCTTTTTTTATAGTCCTATCATTGTCTTCATAAAACTTAGTGACAAATGCTCTGGTTTTTTCTTCCAATCCTTCACTTGAAATATCTTCGCCCAATAAGGCCTTTGCTTCAGGGAGTAAAAACTTATCGAGAATCTGAGGGTTTTTCTCACATTCCAAAAAATTCAATACGTTATGGATATCTTCTTCTATATCTATACTTAGACTTAGGTTTGGCCTTTTCATTTCTGAAAGATATCAAATTTTGATTATGAAATACAACTTTTATGTTGTCTTCTTATGCAAAACCAGGGAAATAATCAGTTTTTATTTGTCCCCTCTTCACTCCCATATTCTTCAAAACATTTTCAAAAGTCGTAACCATTATATGTGGCCCCGAGATATAAAAAGTTCTATCTTTGAAATCAGGTACTTCTTTCCTTATCATGTTCTCATCTATAAAACCTATCTTTCCTTCCCAGTCCTCTCTTACTCCAGGATCAGTTATCGTATAAACGCTTCTCAGCCCAAAATTTCTGTGCCTCATCAAAAATTTCCCTATAGGCTATCTCACTCTCTTTTTTATTGGAATAAAGCAAAACTATGTCCCGTCTCTCGTTTTTGTCTATTAGATACTTCGCCATACTACGGAACGGAGTAATACCTATCCCTCCAGCTATAAAAACAAGTTTCTTGTTTTTATCTTTTGGCATAACGAAATCTCCAGACAACTGCGAGGCCATTATGATATTCCCCGCTTTCATACTAGCCAAGGTCTTTTTAAAACTACTTGGATTTGGGTAAAATTTTATACCTATCCTCACATCTTCTTCTGTAGGAGATGACGATATCGTAAAACACCTTCTATTTCCTCTTTGATCAGTCGGTTCGTGCCCCAACGTCCATTCAAGATATTGACCAGAAGCAAACGAGAATTTTCTATCAGGATTGAAAACAAAATCATACGTATCAGTCGCAACTTCCTCGATCCTCTTTAGAGTCATAACAGATTTTATTTTTGGACTTATAGCAAATGAAAATATATTACCGACAACAAGCGCAAGCTCTGGAGTTGAGTATATTCCACCCACGTGTATATTTGGAGCAAATAAAACACCAACCAATGCACCATACATAACCCTAAGTGGCCAAGATGGTGGAGTAGTCAAAGGCTCGGTTATCATCAATGCAGCAAAGAAAAATACACAACTATGTAGAACTGTCTGGAGCAAGATATTGGGAACATTCCCACCACTATTGAAAGCCCCAAGCATTGTTGTTATGACACTTGCGAAGACAAAAGAACCAACAAGATCCCACCTTCTAATTTTCCTTACAATAAGGGCTCCTCCCAAAACAACAAATGGGGCCAAATATAAGTTTCCTCCAACCCACCAAGTAGCCGCCCCATCGATAAACATAGCAGTCAAAACGATTGCAACCCCAGCAGGATTAAAAATATGTTTTTTCTTATATGCAAAAATATATTTTGATGCCATAGATAGAACCCCCGCCCAAATAGCAAACGGTAAATAGGAAAGATAATCCGTAGATAAAGTTGGGGTAATAATAAGAGAGAGAATCAATGCCGTTATATAAACAGACTCGACGTTCCTAGGGGCATTAAAAACTCTCGCGAAGACCTCATTCGTTATTACACAAACAGACACAAGTAGTGCAGTCGAAGTCAAAAGTTCTATTGGAGTCGCTGGAACAAGTTTAAAAAAAGACAAAACAAAAGAAACACCAAGAAGCATTGTTAGATAATATAAAACTACTCTATACATGGTAGTTTGGTTCAAGAAATTATCTACAAATTTAAGCATAAATATATTTATTAAAATTACTTGTCATTATCGCGCGACCGCTTTTATCTATCATATACCCCTCGAGTCCCTCTCGCGACTCAAGAAAGTTTATTCCGTCTTTCCCCATAGCAAATACAGCGGTTGCAAAACGGTCTGCCTCAAGAACATCTCTGCCAACGACTGTCACACTTATTATTTCATCTGTCGGTAAATTCTTCTCGATTGGATTGTATATATGTCTACCTCTTACATAAGTCCCAGAAGTTGCAACTCCAACATTAGAAAACTCCAATGTCTTTACGATCTCCATTAGATTGAAAGGATTTTGTATTCCAATTTTCCATTTTTCTCCATCTCCATTCAGCCCCCTAACTTCTATATCCCCACCAATATCTACATAGAAATTCTTATAACCCTTTTGTGCCAAGATATTTGCCGCCTTTAATATTGCCCAGCTTTTAGTCACTCCAGTAGGATCGAGTATTCCATCTTCCTTTCTCATGTCAAAAAAACCGTCAGTCTCTTCTCTTGTTTTTTCGCAAATAGAAAATATTTCTTTCATGTCGTAGCTATAATCATCCTTTTTTATTTCCCCACGATTGATTTTTGATATTTCGCTATCTTCCTTAAAAACTGAAAACCTCCTCTCCACATCTTCAAAAAAAGAAAAAATATTTTCAATATCTGGAATACTCGCATTACTGTCAGCAATATCTACAGTAACCGGCATGGTCATTATGATTCTATTTAAACGCATCGTGTTTTAGGCTTTTGCCTGAAGAAGAGCGTTGCTCAAAGATTCCTTAAAAGCCTTACTTGTAAAAGATGCGCCAGAGACAGCATCCACATCAGCACTTTGGGCGGAGATAGCCTCACTTTTTAAAATCGGTGTTGCATAGGTATTTATACGGACAGAATTTTGCCTATCGTTTGGGTAACTCAGAAAAACAACATCCGACAGTTTACCTCCACTTATAACAGCTTTAACTTGAACGTTTCCATAATACGCATCAGCGACACTTCCTGTGTATGATCCATCCTTATACATGCCTGCTGTAGTAGTTTTTGTTGGAGTCACTGTTTTACTCGGAGTAGTCACCGGCTGAGGAGTAGACGCCTTACTGGAAGCGGAAGTAACCGCATTTGTTCCTTGGCTTGTGTTTACACTGCCGTATTGTTCATCTTCTGAATCATCATCCCCACTATACTTAGTACTTATTGTTTTCTCTCCCTGACTTGGAAGAGTTTCAGCAGTCTGCCTATTATCACTCAAAGATTCGTTTGACCCTGAGTTATTTTGTCCAGAGTTTTGATTATTCTGATTTGAAGAATTGTTGTCAGTTGATAAATACTCTGAAATCGAGGAATTTTTATGTTGATATAGCGCATATCCAGCAAAGGATCCTATAACAAAAACTGAAAGAATTATTTTTTTCATTGCTTATTCTACGTTTACAAACTTATAAAAGTTGCAGTAATAAAAATCGTACTACACAAAAATGACTCCAGCAAAAGCCCATCTCTACTTCCTCCAACGAGGGGCAAACCCTGTCAAGAAAGTATATAGCTTGGCCATAGGCCAATTTATACCCTTTTCCCTCATACCCTTAAAACAAACTTCCTTAAATCCTTTCAAGTCTCCCTCATAGCAAAGTTTGCCATCTTTAAAGCAGTATGAACAATACTTGTCGGACTCCCTCACTCCCGGATCTTTTTCAAAAGGCAACAGACAACTCTCACATTGGTTTTTCATATTTTTATATTAAATTTCTCATTAATAAATTTACTAATGGTGTCCAAAACAGCTTCTTTAAATGGTCCGTTCGGAAAATTAGTAGAATCACGGTAGCCAATCCTTAGTCCAGTATTTTCAATCCGAAAGAAACCATTTTGGAGTATATCCTCATGCATTAAAAAATCTTTATATCTAATATCGTCATGTCCCTTTTCCGAAATAAATATTTTCCAGGTATCTGTGACAACAAACTGCACAAAACGACCATTCTCTACAGCCTCTTTTAAAGAAGTCGCATCTGATCCCGAACTTAAAACCGCCTCAAATTTATAACTTTCCACCCTTTCAATATCACTAGGCTCCATATAGCACAATTATATCAAAATCTAAGAAGATTTTAATTGGAATTTAATCTGAAATTATAGTCTAAAAATCTACTTACCTGTCCACCAAGCAACCTTAGAACAAGGGACAAAACCAGACGTAGCAATTAGATCGCTAACTCCCCACCTAGAACCACTCCAAGTAGTCACTCCAGTAATCCATGATTTACCATCCGCCTTCATAAGACACATCGTCGGTCTCCCCATAGTTCCTACAACTGTCGCGTCGGCAACAACATATCCACTTGGATCAGCATTATTGGCCATTAAAACCCAAGAACATTTGTTATAACCATTCCCGCCACCTAAACCACAACTGCTAATACTTGTGTGCCATCCCGTTCCGGATGTTTTACACTGGTCGTTCTTCCAAGATGAGAAAATTATTGGATTAGATGCAGTACTTGCCATAGTTTCAGAGTCATCTGGAGCTTTCGCACCACAAAGAATAGGTGTCCCGCTACAATTCTCATTCTCTAAACAAATTTTTACCCCCGAAGTACCACTCCCTATAGACGTCCATTTACTACCATCACAGTATTCAAGAGCTTTTGTTGTAGAGTTAAATCTCATACTTCCTGCTTGTGGTTGGCCTGCGGAACCACAGGTTGTGACAGTTCCATCAAAGCTTCCTGGTTTTATTACTCCAGTTGCTGATACTATGTTTCCTATTGAGTTTAGATTTCCTACTCCTAGTCCTCCTGTCTTTATTTGATCAGTATTTCCTGTGTTTATTGGTAGTGCCACACTTCCCCCTGGTGGATCAGATACTGGAGCTGTCCAAGCTGAGACATAGGCGCTTCCTAGTACTAGTGTAATAGCAAGGAGGGTTGCTTTGAGATATGTGGTGGTTTTTTGCATTTTTGTTGTTTTGGTTTGTAATGTTTATTTATATGCATTTTAACACTTGTGGGATAGTTTGAGGGTGTGGGTTATCCACAAAAATGTTTATAACATAATCTCTGCAAGGATTGGGAGATGATCGGAAGCATCGGAATTTATGATTCTGCTATTAGAGTACTTAATATCTTTTGTAGTGAATATGTAGTCTATTCTATCTGCCCCAGATGGTTGTGCCGAATCAGATGCGGTATTTTCTTGTGTATCAATAAGTCTCTCCCGCATTTTCTCTATCACGACACTTTTAGGTAATTCGTTAAAATCACCCATGACAATAGTACGTTCGTCTGGTATAACTTTTAACAGAGTGTCAGCTTGTTCACTTCTTATCAACTCAGAGTCTTTTGAATAAGCCAAATGCGTAGATATAGCAGTAAGATTTTCACTATCAACTGCAATATTTGTAACGAGGGCGGTTCGTGATTTGTGGTTAGACAATACATACGTATTATTTCCAACAATAGGATACTTACTTAACACTGCATTCCCCCAGTGCATTTTTCTGGTATATCCATGTGTTTTCAGTAAATGAGAGTGCTCATAATCAAGTGTACATGTAGGAGTATATGCCCACTCATATCCGAGAGCGCTGGCAATGTTTTCTGCATTATTATTGCTTCCATCTAACTCCTCAAGTACTTCCTGTAATCCGATAATATCGGCGTCAACAGTTCGAAGACATTCGATAATATTATCTATATTTTTCCCTCCCCAGATGTTCCATGTAACAATCTTTATTTTTTTCATTTTTTGATTAATTCAATTCCCCATTTTGGATTTTCATCTATCCATTTAATAGTTAAAAATTATCCCAAACCCTCTTAGAAAAAAGCATTTTTGCTGCGGGACTAGGACTCGAACCTAGATTAACAGGGCCAGAACCTGTCGTCCTACCATTAGACGATCCCGCAATGAATAGCCACCATAATATCTGAAAAATTCATATAAATAAAGCCCCATTTAATGGGGCTTTATTTATATGCTATCTGCCAAATATATTGAGTATTTTCTTAACAAAATTATCAACCCTATCTCTCAACCCACTCTTTTCCTCAACACTACCATTCGCCCTATTGCCTATAGAGGAAGTCGATATTATTTCCTTATTTGTAGTTTTAGTTGTTGAGGTGGATGCTTTCGGGGTCTGAATATATGAACCAACTTCAAACTTGTCTCCATTTAGTGAGGCTCTGGTTTTTGGTCCGACATAGCCAGTTGTATTTATCTTATTTGTCCTTTGATATTCAATAACGGCGTTTCTTGTAATAGCACCGAAGTATCCAGTCGAACTAGCTATGAAGAATCCTTTCTCTCTTAGAATATCTTGCAATCTTGAAACTTCATCTCCTTTCAGTCCAAAGTATAGATCATTTTCAAATCTGTATTGAGTCTTCTTGGCAAGTATTTCTGCTCCCTCACCATCTTTCCTTACGATCACCTGCTTGTCATCAAGAGGATTGTTGGTCGGTGGTATAAACATCCCGAAGGCACCGACAATAGGTCCATTGCCACCAGGAACTACAGTTGGTGCTGGTGTGACTGTGGGCGTTGAAACTGTGATTGTCGATGTGTAGACAGATGAAGCGCCGAAAGCGTCAACTACTGTCAACTTTACAGTATATGTCCCGTCTATAGGATAAGTATGTGTCACGCTCGGAACTCCAACAGTTGTTGAAGTTGATGTTGTGGTAGCTCCATCTCCGAAATCCCATACATAAGTATATGAATCTCCGATTGAAGTTCCGCTGTTTATGTCCGTGGTTAAGTCAGAAAGAGTAACACTTGTTCCAGTTGAAGTTGCACTGAATGATGCGACAGGTGAATACTCAACAAGACTAGCAACAGGCGTTGGTACAGTAATGGTGGTTGTGGCGCCAGTTGGCAATGTGATTGTTCCACTCATCATTACCCCGCTTACTATAACCGCATCAGAAATAGTCGTACTTGCTAAGACGGTATCTGTAATTGTAGAGCCGGATCCAAGTATTGTAACCCCAGTTAGTGTCGAACCTGAGACGGTAGCAGACGTAAGTGACACTCCAGTAAGAGTAGAGCTTGCGACTGTAGATGAAGTGAGTGTAGTAGACGCAACAGTAGAACTTGCCACACTAGAACCAGTAAGTGTACTTGAACTTAAATCACTTAGAGATACAGTCGATGAAGCAACTGTCGAGTGAGCTAAGTGGGAAGATGTGACTGTACTAGTAGAGACATCTGAGCTTATGAGAGTAGAACTAGATACAGAGGATGATATTACTGAGCCAAATGTCACAGAAGAGTCAGTAATTGAACTTGAATCAAGTGTAGTAGAAGCAACTGTAGAATGAGTGATGGTCACTGGCAAACTTCCTGTCGTTGTAGTATGGGAGACATCTGACCCGTGTGAAATAGTTGTCCCCGACAGAGTTGAACCATCGACAGTGGAATCAGAGACCGAACCACCAGTCAAAGAAGATGAGGAAACTGTACTAGTAGAGACGTCTGTCCCGACAATCGTGGTGCCAGTTATAACTGAAGATGTTGTTGTTGAGTTACTGATCGTCGATGATGTAGAAGTTGAGAAAGTGAATATCGAATTATCTATTGTTGAATCAGTAACACTTGAATCTCCTATACCACTATACGTAGAGGTAGAATTGGTTATTGTTGATCTGTCGATGACTGATGTATCTATATATGAATGAATGATTGTTGATGAAGTAATATCTGAGGTTAGTACTGTAGAACTAGCATCTGCTGTTGAATCAACAAAGAGATACAACCCGCTTGGTGGATCGATTATAGAGTCCCTCACGGTACAATTTGAGGCACTATAATTCTTAACGAGAGCATTACTTGTTAGACAATTCGTCATTATCGAGTTCAGGATTATCGTGTTGGTAGCGTTAAGTAGACTTACATCAGAATTGTCTAGAGTGACATGATCAAGATTTGAATTGTTGATATTCCACCAAGTAGTTATAGTTGAGTCCTTGATAGTAGTATTCCCTGTAGTTGAAGCGGACGCTGCTACACTCAAACTTGGAGAGAATACACTGTAATAAACTCCTCCTATTGTCGAATTTATATATAGAACACTAGAGTCAGATATAACTATAGGTCCAAAATGAGAAGTATTAGATGAATTCCCTGCCCCATCTACTGCTTTCACGTGGAAGTAATAGGTGCCGAATGGAAGAGTAGCCGAAGTATTGGTTGCAATGCCATCCACCAAGTTGTCTGGGATCGTAGTACTCGATGTATCGAATAGATATGAATATCCAGAAAGTAGTGACCCTCCAAGATCAGTAGAATCCGTCCAAGACATATCTACTGTTGTATTACTTGAGATAACGGATGGATCATGTGACAAAGAAGAAACTACAACATCAGTTGGAGGTATAGAATCAGAAGCTGGGGTTAGAGCAAATGATACATCAATTGTGTGATCGGCTGAGTTGTTAACAA
>CAYUDP010000008.1:33630-35806 GCA_964443725.1 uncultured Candidatus Saccharibacteria bacterium | reverse complement strand
GCTTTAAGATAGGTGGTGGTTTTTTGCATAGGTTAAGTTATAAATTAATGGTTTTATTTTAACACTTATGTGGAGATTAGGGTGGATTGGTTTTCCACAGACTATTGATGTATTTTGAGCTCAAAATAAAATGTCGCCCCCCTACCCTCACCATCTGACTCGAACCACATTTTCCCATTATGCCTCTCTATTATGTTCTTAGATATGAAAAGGCCAAGTCCCATTCCTTCCGTATATGCAAGAGTAGCATCCTTACTTCTAAAAAATTTTGTAAAAATATGCGGAAAATCTTCTTTCCTAACACCCATACCATTATCTGATATTGCAAAACGTATGGCATTTGCCCCATAAAGTCCGGCGGCAATATTTATTGACCCATTATTGGGAGTATACAGGATAGCATTCTCAAGAAGAGTTTTTATAACAAATTGTATCCTTTTTACATCAATAGAAATAAGTGGCAAGCCATAAGCAAGGTCTATATTTAATAATATACTTTTCTCTTTTATTCTTTGAGCATGAGCAATTATGACTTCCTCAACAATATCTCTGAAAGATTCCGCCCTAAAGACATATGACGATCCATCATCGACTTTGGCCATACCAATCATGATATCGGTCATTTCTGTAAGTCGCTCCTCGGCGCTCTCTATTTGCCTTACTGATTCAGCTTTTTGAGAAGGACTTTGTTCTTTCTTTAGATTCTCTACTGACCATTTTATGTAAGTAAGTGGTGTCCTAAATTTATGCGTAACAATATTCACAAATTCATACTTAAGTATTTCCAATCTCTCTTCTCTTACCCAAATAAATAATGATATTGAAATAATTCCAATACAGGAGAGTATATATATAAAAACTGGAGATATAAATGAATACCTAGAGTGTATATCCTCCGCTAAGAAAGTAAGGGTAAGAAGTATTAATCCAACAACCCCAAAAACAAAAGAAAATATCAAAGCACCCCTCGCAATATAATCTTTGCTAACATCGTTCATAACTGCGGATAATTATAACAAATACACCACATCATAAGCTAATGTTGACTAAGTAAAATATGGGGGTAATATCGTTTCCATGAGACTACATAGATTTATTGGAGACTTTGATTTTGACAAAAAAGAGGTGCTTATAAAAGACAGTGGGATGATAAATCAGATCTTAAATGTACTGCGGCTGAAAATCGATGATTCAATAATACTCTGCAATGGCAATGGCCAAGAAGTAACGTCAAAAATAAACTCCGCAACAAAAAAGGAGCTGTCTCTTTCGCTTGGTGAAAAAAGGTATTTGCCTACCGCAAAAAACTTCGTACACCTATTCTTTGCTATTATAAAAAAAGATAAGAGCGAGTGGGTAGTTGAAAAAACTACAGAATGCGGTATTTCAGCCATAACTCCAATAACAACCGCACGAGTGGTAAAACAAAATCTAAACACCGAAAGACTTAGATTAATAGCCAAAGAGGCTTCTGAACAGTGCGGGCGAGGAACTATTCCAGAAATCAGAAACACAGTAGGTATAAAAGAAGCCCTGCATTATGCGAAGAATAATTTTGATCAGATATTTATTTTTGATAAAAGTGGTATTAGTACAAAAAAAGTAATCTTCGAAAAGAATATAGGACTATTTATCGGACCAGAGGGTGGTTTTACCGAAGAAGAACTCGTCCTAGCAAAATCAGAAGGGGCTAAAATTTTAAACCTAGGAGAGCCAACTCTAAGAGCAGAAACCGCCTCAGTCATAGCGACCTTTATTGCACAGATGTAAACTTAAAATCCTGTGATAATATCTATCTTATGAAAAACACTCAAACAAAAGATCTGGCATCAGAAAACACGCCAAACGAGGACCGCCTTACCCAAGTATCTTCTAATGCAACAAAAATAATTGGATCCCCCACCTCTCTTTTAGTTCATACATTATTTTTCATTGGCATATTCTCACTCAGAATTTTCAACATATCATTCGACAGCATACTTCTAATACTCACAACAATAGTTTCTTTGGAAGCCATATATTTAGCGATTTTTATACAAATGACGGTTAATATAAACGCCCAACACTTAAGTATGGTCAAAGAAGACGTCGAGGAGATTCAGGAGGATGTTGAAGAGATCCAAGAAGACGTCGAGGAGATTCAGGAGGATGTTGAAGAGATCCAAGAAGACGTCGA
>CAYUDP010000008.1:31836-33530 GCA_964443725.1 uncultured Candidatus Saccharibacteria bacterium | reverse complement strand
AAGAAGACGTCGAGGAGATTCAGGAGGATGTTGAAGAGATCCAAGAAGACGTCGAGGAGATTCAGGAGGATGTTGATGAAATTCAGGAAAATACAGATGAAGATGAGGACATTATTATGGAAAATAAGAAGGAAAAAAGTCTCTCAGAAACTATAAGAAAAATTGAGAAAGATATGATAGAACTTAAAAGTTTAATAAGCCTATTAAATAAAGAGGTTACCACTAAAAACAATCCCATCAAAAGGACAGTACTAAAAAAGAAATAGTTTATATTTTAACTGACTTCGTGGATTATTTTTGGTAAAATACCACAAATGAAAGACAATAAAATTTCGACCGATAGTTATAAAGGTGTGAGGGATTTTTATCCTGAAGACATGTTTGTATTGAGGTATATCACGGATAATATGCGAGAAGTCGTAGAGTCTTTTGGCTACCAAGAATATACCGCGTCCCCACTAGAGCCATCAGAGCTATATCAGGCCAAAAATAGCGAGGAAATAGTGAATGAACAAACATACAATTTCATAGACAGAGGCGGTAGAAGTGTCACACTAAGACCAGAGATGACCCCAACAATAGCCAGAATGGTCGCAAAAAAAAGACGTGATTTATCTCTACCTATTCGCCTATATTCGATACCAAATGTGTTTAGATATGAACAACCTCAAAGAGGCAGATTGCGTGAACACTATCAATTAAATGTCGACATATTCGGGGTAAAGGGAGTAGAAGCTGAAATAGAACTAATAACGGTCGGCAAAAAGATAATGCAAAGTCTCAAGGCAAGAGATGATGATTATGAGATTAGAATAAATAGCCGAAAACTTTTTAAACTTATAACGAAAAGTCTAGACTTATCAGACGAAGTTTCCCTTTCACTTGCAAGACTCTTGGATAAAAAAGAAAAATTAGAAAGATTAGACTTTGAAACCAAACTAAAAGAACTCATCGGACACAGAGCTGAAAACTTGATACGTTATATCAATTCAAAAGACCTTGGAACAGCCATTGAATATCTAGACGAGAAAATACTAAAAAGTGAGGCATTTAAGGAATTGGAGAATCTTATGCTCGGACTATCTAGCAATGGCGTAAGTAATGCAAAATTTTATCCATCTTTGATGCGTGGGTTTGATTACTACACAGGAATAATATTTGAGTTTTTCGATACTAATAAAGAGAACAGCAGATCTCTCTTTGGTGGAGGAAGGTACGATGAGCTTATGGATATATTTGGAGAAGAAAAGATCCCCACAGCTGGATTTGGTATGGGAGATGTCACGGCGAAAGATTTCCTTGAGACACATAATCTCATACCAAAATATGTATCTAAAACAGACTTGTACATATGCCTGTTTGAAGACACCCCTCAGGATTATGTAAACAATACAGCCACGGAATTAAGAAAAAAAGGTATAAATGTTGCAGTTGATTATTCATTCCGTAAGCTTGGTGATCAAATAAAATCCGCAGATAAATCAAAAATAAAATTCGTCGCTATTATCGGTCTCGAAGAGGCCAGAAATAAAATCGTAAACCTAAAAAATATACAAACTGGCGAAACGTACGTATGTAAACTAGCTGAAATTGCCAATTTCATTAAGTAATCCACTTATCTAATATCTATTTTCTGTGCCGGATATTTTGTGATAAAATATCCCTCACGTTTATATGAAAAAAATTGTTTTTGA
>CAYUDP010000008.1:29889-31736 GCA_964443725.1 uncultured Candidatus Saccharibacteria bacterium | reverse complement strand
ACGTTCTCTCTCCCCTTTTAAATTATTTTTCAATAACTACCAAGTATTGCATTGGGCAGTCGTAGTTTATTTTTTTATCAATTTTATCAAGTAGTAAAACAAGTGGATAAAGAACCGCCCTTAATATCCTCCATTTTATATATGGGTCAAGGAGAGATAAGGCTGAGGAGAACGAGCCGCCGCTTTTTATTATTTTAAATCTAATATTGCCATACTTTGACTTAAGGTCGGAAAACATTTTGTTTAATTTATCCTCTGTGAATCTTTCAAAATCTGTCGGATGCTTGGCTATATTTGAAACCAAAGGTACGTTAAATATTACAAACCTCTTGGACACCCTAATCGACTCAGACACACACAGAAAATAATTACTAATAGCGTATAGAGTATTAAAAAAAATTACCCCGTCGAACTTGTTATCTTCAAAAGGAAAATCTGTATTTGCGTCAAAAACATAATCAGTGTTCGGCAAATTAACATAATTCCCTGCTGATATATCCCAACTACTGGGCAAATATCTCTGGTGCGAAGCGTTTTCACCTCCAAGCTCAAGTACGGAAAGATTGCCGGAAAAAATATCCTGTCTAAACAACTGAACAAGATCTTCTATTATAAGAATCCTCCTTAGATTTTTTCCTTTAATTAGTTCTCTCCAAAAGATACTCATCTTAGCCAACTATAAGTAATAAATACATAGAAAAAATACCTATCATAATACCCAAGAATTGGTATATCGTCTTTTTAACCTCAGTACTCTTATGAAGTTCTGGCAATAGATCTGATCCAGCAATATATATAAAAGTCCCAGCAGTGAAAGGTATTAAATACCCAACAATATTCGAGAACTTTATAGATAAAACAATAGTCACCAATGTTCCCAAAATAGCAAAAACAGCAGAAACAAGATTCAAAATAACAGCTCTTCTCTTTTCAAATCCAGAATGTATAAGTAGGGCGACATTACCGACCTCATGGGGTATTTCGTGAAGGAATACAGCAAATGTTGTAGCGACACCAACAGGGACAGAAACTGCAAACGATGCAGCAATAGCGACACCGTCTATAAAATTGTGAGCAATATCTGCAATTATAGTCATATATCCAACTGGGTGGATACTTGAGTCATCTACTTCCCCCTCATCAGCATGATGGTGGTGCCAATGTAAAAATTTCTCCAAAACAAAAAAAGAAAAAACACCAAACAATATAAGACTAGAAACTAATACAGTACTATCTCCACCTCCTCGCAAAATTGCATCGGGTATTAGGTGTAAAAAAGCATCCCCAAAAAGTGCTCCAGCAGAAATACTCACCAAAAATAACAATATCTTTCTCAAAAACTCTTCCCTGACAACCAACACCAAAACACCAAGAAAGGCCACGGAACTAGTGATAGCAACAGCCGTTAGAGGATAAAGAAATAGACTATTAAACATACAAAAATATTAACACACTTTTCATCTTTTGCACGTTTGGACTAAACAAATAATGATAGTAAAATAATGTAAACAAAAAATTATTTGGTAATTATTTATTATGGAAGATCAAACAAGAAAAATATCTCTCGGGGTCCCTATAGCCATCGTCTTGGCCGGATTATTAATTGCAGGGTCTATATATTACACAAGATCAAACAATGCCCCCGCAAAAATGCTTGAAAACAAAGACGTGACGATAAGTCCAATAGGTGAAAGCGATTATATCCTCGGCAATCCATCATCTGAAATAATACTCGTCGAATACTCAGATACTGAATGCCCATACTGCAAAAAATTTCACCAAGTTTTAAAGATGGTTATGGCCGACTACGCCAAAGATGGCAAAGTAGCTTGGGTGTATAGGCATTA
>CAYUDP010000008.1:12623-29789 GCA_964443725.1 uncultured Candidatus Saccharibacteria bacterium | reverse complement strand
TGGTTATGGCCGACTACGCCAAAGATGGCAAAGTAGCTTGGGTGTATAGGCATTATCCTATCGAACAACTACATAGCCGTGCACCAAAAGAATCTGAAGCAGTTGAGTGCGCTGGAGAGTTAGGCGGGAAAGCAAAATTTTGGGATTACTTGAGCAAACTCTATGAAGCCACCCCTTCAAACAACGAACTTGATCCTAAAGAACTACCGGTAATTGCGGGTCAACTAGGTATTGATAAAAAATCATTCGAAAGTTGCTTAGACTCTGGTAAATATACTTCAAAAGTATCAAGCTCTGTACAGGACGCATTGAAAGCCGGAGGTTCCGGAACACCTTATACAGTAATAATAACCAAAAATGGCGAAAAAATGCCATTGACCGGATTTTATGGATACGAGCAACTGAAGTCCCTAATTGATGGGTTGCTAAAATCTAAATAAACTAAATAATAAAATAGCCCCGAGAATTATTGAATCGGGGTTATTTTATTATCCCATCCATCATCCTACAGTACTTACAATCCTTTTCTTCACACCTATTATTCAAAAAATCTCCATTATATATTTCTAGAGAAACTCTATTTATCAACTTCCTCAACTCATCCACTTCATTAGAATCGATAACAAAAAGTTCTTTCTTGTAAACACCCTTATCATCCGGCTCAACAAAATCAATCTCCCCACTTATAAAAGTGTATAAATCATTAAAATATGAGTCACATAACAATTTGTAAAATACAAGCTGTCTTTTTTCATTTCCCGTTGAAAATTGAGTATTTCCCTCTAGGGCATTCCTACTCTTTGGCTTGCTGGTTTTATAATCTACGACATTTATAGACTTACCGTCTTCCATAATTTCTATCTTATCTAGGGTCCCCTTAAGAGGTAAAACAAATTCTTCGTTTAGTGCTTTAAAAGAAATAGAAACACCAGAAATTCTTTTTTCATTGATAACTTTTTTTGAGAATGCACCACTATAAGTATCAAAATACCCCGAAAGAGATTTCTTCCCACGAGAAAGAGAATCTTTAAAATCACCTTCACTGAGAGCTTCCCTGCTCAAGAATTTCTCAAAAGAAGCAATAAACATAGACCTACTTGCTTCCTCTCCGTTTTTTATACCTTCAAACAATTCTCTCAAAGCATTGTGCACAGCAACTCCATACACCTGATCTCTTGTCATGGCCTTAGGTAATCTAATAAGGTTCATAAAAAAATATGTCGATGGACAATTGAGATAATTGTTAAGGGAAGTAACTGATAATCCACTTTTTAAAAACTCTGATCTCAAATATTCAATATCAAATATCGATGTCCCCATACCACTAGATTTAGAAGAGCTCTGCAACAAAGATTTTTTACTATTGCCACTTACCGTGAGCTTATTACAAAGAGGTGTATCAATCTCGGTTACAAAAACCGATGGAAGTAATTCTTTTCCGTCTAATGAATACTTACTATAACAAACGTAAACTTCTTCTTTTGCCCTAGTTATAGAAACATAAAACAACCTTCTTTCGTCATCGTCTCCCCCCCTGTTTTCATATTCAGGCAAATCAAACATTTTTCTATCTCTCTTCCCACCCCACTTACCATGGTTAACTCCAATTATAAAAACTTTTTTAAACTCCAGACCCTTTGATTTGTGGGCAGTCATTACATTAATAGCATTCTTTTTCTCAAAATTAATATTGCTATTTAATGATACGTTATATTCAATCATCTTATCGATATGCGTCAAAAAGTCTCCAAGCATAGCCTTATTATTTGATTCCACAAGCTTCCGCATCTCACTATAAAGAGTATCCGCGAGCGCCAAAACATTAAGAGAGTCCTCTTTTTCAAGAATACTCTGCATATATAAAGATTCTTCAGCAACAGTACTCAAGACTTCTGGTAAAATATCGTTTTTTGACAACGCACTCCAACGCAATATGTCATCAATCCACTTTTTAAAAAATGGCGCATCATCTCCTACGACTTCAAGTAAATCATTTCCACTAGTTAAAATATCAAACAAACTCATTCTTTTATCATTTGCAGATTTTAATATTTTATAAATTGAGACTATAGGCAACTTAAAAAAATCTAAAAACAGACTCTCCCCCAAATAATCAGCCCTATTGGGGTTGTCTATTGCTTTAAGAAGAGTTACAAATTTTTGGATATGAATTGATTTCAATATATCTCTCTCTGAACTTAAAATATTTTTTATCCCCTCTCTATTCAAGCTCTCAGAAATTGAATTTGCATCTTTGTTGTCTCGAGCAAGAATAGCAATATCATTTAGATTTATACCGTCGCTCTCGAATTCCTTGATTTTGTTAACAACGAAATTAACTTCATCATCTGCTTTATCAAACTCACAAATATTTATTGGGTTTATATTTTTATTTTCTTCTACTTTGGAAACCAGTTTAATATCATTATCAGTCACAAGCGATGAAATGATCGAGGCTGTATCGAGGATGCCCTGATGCGACCTATAGTTATCCGAAAGAGCTATAACTTTTGAGTTTGGATATAAATCCTTAAAATAGTGAAAGTTTTGTAGAGATGCTCCTTGAAATCTAAATATCGCCTGCTTTTCATCCCCAACTATAAAAATATTAGGGTCTCTATGAAAATTAATCAGTAACTCAAGGATTTTATTTTGAGCCCTGTTAGCATCTTGATGTTCGTCCGCCAATATATACTGATAGTTTTCCTGTAGAGTAAGTAACAGATCTTTTTTATCCCGCAAAGCTTTGTAGGATTCAAGTAACATATCTTCAAAATCATAGAGTTTGGATTTGGACAATTCATCTTCATAGCTTCTATAGACAACAAGAAGCTCTTTGTTTTTATTTATGTTTTTCTCACTCTCCAAATAACTAGCTTTCACTTTACCTTTGTGTGGGCCTTTTTCATGATATTTGTCGTTAGAATTTATTAATTCGTCTTCTTTGGATTTAATAAATTGTTCGAATGTCTCTACATCACAGGCCTCCTGTTTCAAACTTTTTATTGAAGAACGAATTGATTTTACATAATAATATTTATCTCCATAAGGTTTTATAATTTTAAAATCATTTGAGTCAATTATTTTTTCAATAAGATTTATTACATCGATTTCATTTGCCGGAGAACGGCCAATTATCTTTTCAAAATATTCTGGGAAATCTGTAATAAGATTGTTGGAAAATCCATGAAAGGTCTGTATAACAACTTTATATGCGTCTTCCCCGATAATACTTAAAAGCCTTTTCCTCATGGCATTTGCACCAGCTTCGGTAAAAGTAATAGCTAAAATATTTTCCGGTCTAGTATCTGTAATACGTAATATGTTGGCGATTCTCAGGGTTAAAATCTGAGTCTTTCCGGTTCCAGGCCCAGCAATAACCATGACTGGCCCCTCAATAGAATCTACGGCCTCCTTCTGTGCCTTATTTAAAGTTTTATAGGCCATATCGAAGTTTTCAGTATTGATCAATTTCACAAGAAGAGTATAGCACAAAGAAAAAAGGAGGATTATCACTACTATTTACATATACAAAATTATGTTGTAATATGCGTGCTATTCCAACAGAAGGGAGGTGCCACCATGGCATTGGTTTTTTTAAAATCCGATGACGGCAAACCCGTATCGGAAAAAGAGGTGGACAGGGTCCTTGAGATATTGGGACTCCCCCACCACCATTTCCACATGTCCGGTAAACTCAATGAGTTTCTTTACTGGGCGGAGGTCGAAAACATTAAGAACTGGCCAGAAAAAAAGCCGGTAAAGGGGGTACTGCTTGCAAACGAGCGGTACTTCTACGTGGCCACGATCTCAGCCGATTTGGTGGCAGGCCGGTACTAATCTTCCCATGAGGGTGGGCGTCTACGGGCGCCCTTTTTGTTTACATAAAAATATTTAATGGTATAATCAAGAACGGAAATAACTCCAGTTCACGGGAGAAGGAAATGGCTACCATTTGGAAAATCGAGGACCCGCCGATCAAGGTGGTGTACTTATCGACAAACGCAAATATATCCCCGGGAACAGCAAGAAAAATTCTCGAGGACATTTGCGGGACTGTGGTAACTTTCGGAGAAGTTTCCGAGATACCGCACGAACCGGTGCTTACCCCGAGTGAAGTAACGAAACTCTGGGGAGAAGAAGGTGTAAAGCATTTCAGGATCGAAATCATCTCGGGAGAGCTCCCGATCGATTTGATCCACGAGGGGAAGTCATCCCCCGTCTTGAAGTCCCTGCCGCGAGCACATGGTTTCCATGAGCACGTGGACGCGGCTGGGAGAAGCACCCACATAGAAATAAGAATCGGCTAAAACAGACCGATTCGCAAAAAGCGCCACCAAGGAGGGGTAGGCGCTTTTTAAATTATTTAATAATTTTGAAGTCTGTTTGATTTGTCGTGCTCTCTAATCTTCTGATGGGCTTTGGCTTCAATCTGTCTAATACGTTCACGGGTCACGCCAAATTCTTTTCCAACTTCCTCCAGCGTATGAGTTATACCGTCAAGTAGCCCGTTTCTCATTTCAAGAATTTTGCGCTCTTTTGGAGACAAATCATCAAGTATATCTCTTACTTGTTCTGCCAAGATCCTCTGAGAAGTTTCTTGGTCAGGAGAAATGATCTTGTCATCTGCAATAAAATCTCCAAGTACAGACTTACCATCATCATCTTCACTACCAACAGGACTCTCAAGAGATACTGTATCTTGGTTTATTTGCTCGATAGTATATATCTTATCGACATCAACCCCCATCTCAACCGCAATTTCCTCTGAGAGAGGGTCTCGGCCCAAATCTTGAGAAAGTCTTCTTACCACTTGCTTATACTTAGCTATAGTTTCAACCATATGAACAGGTATGCGAATCGTCCTACTCTGGTCGGCAAGAGCGCGAGTTATCGCCTGTCTTATCCACCAAGTAGCATAGGTAGAAAACTTATACCCCTTTGTATAGTCAAATTTCTCGACAGCCTTAAATAGTCCGAGGTTGCCCTCTTGAATCAAATCAAGAAGAGTCAAATCTGGGCTTCTACCGACATATTTCTTTGCAATAGAGACAACAAGACGCAGGTTTGCTCTAGCAAGAAGATTTTTTGCTTCGATATCCCCCTCAACAATACGCTTGGCCAATTCCCTTTCCTCTGAGGGCGAGAGAAGTGGGTACTGCCCGATTTCTTTCAAATACATCTGGATTGAATCATATGATCCTGTACCAGTAGTCGAACCGTATCTATATTTTCTTTCCTCAACCTCTGGTTCAAGAGATAGCATACCACCGCCCTCAAGCACATCTATGCCCGCAGTTTGAAATTTCTCATATAGTGCCTCTAGCCCCTCTATATTCTCCTCAATTGTTGGAAACTCTCTAAGAATTTCGTCATAAGTAACAAAACCTCTTTCTCTTCCCTTTACTATTAGAATGCCGGCCTTTTTGTTAAACTCTAACTCCTTTTTGGACAATTTAATAGGAGTCTGCGATTTTACTACCACCTTTTCGGACTTCTTTGCAGTCTTTTTTGAAGCCACCTTTGGAGACTTCTTTATAATTTTCTTTAAATTTGCTGCCTTGATTTTTTTATAGAGAGTTTTCTTTGAACTACTCTTTTTTGCAGTCGTTTTTTTGACACCGGATTTTTTGGCCGGTTTTTTGGACACTATTTTCTTTTTGGCTTTTTTGGCTGTGGCCATAACAAATTGTTAATTTTTAATACTACGTTATTATTATTTTTTTGAAAACCCTGATTTAATTTTTTCTATCAATTCAGATACCTTTTTTGATGCTGATTGATATTCATTTATTAATTCTATTTTTACACTCCCCTGCCTTTCTTCATCTTTAATCCTCTTAGATAGATCTTTCTGTTTTTCCTTCTGAAGTTCTAATGACAGATTAACCAATAACTCTTCGAGTTCTTCATCGATTGGCCCATCTCTTGAATCGGCCTCTGCGATAAAAGCTGACTCGTTTACAAATTCTTCATTCGTAAGCAACTTGTTAGATTCATCGACCCCAAGTATTTCTATTATCTTTTCAGTCCATAACTTCTTTTTTTCTATATTATCAATACTTGATATTAAACCAATAGTTCTTTTGACGATCTCGTCCTTTCTAGAAAAAACAGGGATTGGTAAATCTTTCATTTCTTCTGCATCCTTGTTCTCATTGTATGCTGTTTTATTCTCTCCTATCCTATTCAACTCACCTTCTACATCTTTAACAGGAAGAGAAATTTCTTTTGCAATTTTCTCAACAAAATGTGCTCTATCTATTTTTGACGGAATGACATTAACTAGTGGCAAAACTGTTTTACTTACTTCGAGTCTAAACTTCCTTTCATCTTGACCTCTCTCTCTTATAAGAGAGACATAGAAATCGATAACATGGTGAGAATTTTTTATTATCTCCTTCCATTTTTCCTTGTCTTCTAGAATGATGTCTGCTGGGTCTTTACCTCCAATTATTCTCGCAACCTTAACGTCAAAACCCTTCTTAAGTGCAAGATATGAGCTTTTGTGCGTTGCGTTCACCCCAGCCGTATCAGCATCAAGAGAAAGTAATAATTTGTCAGTAAACCTAGACAAGGTTGATATTTGTTCCTCGGTGAGAGCTGTACCGGAAAGAGCTACCGAGTTTGTGTATCCCGCCTGATGGGACATCACCAAATCCATTTGCCCTTCAACTAAAGTGACAAAACCAAGTCTTCTAATGCCGTCTTTCGCCTTGTCCATACCATACAAGATATTGCTCTTATGGTATAAGGGTGTTTCAGGGCTATTAATATATTTGGCTGGCTCAATATCACTATTTTGTCCCAAAATTGGCTTAAAGAATCTTCCAGAAAAAGCCACGACCCTTCCCGAGATATCGCAAATAGGAAACATTATTCTTCCTCGAAAGCGGTCAAACCACTTTCCAGAAGTTTCTTTCCCCATACCAGAATCAGCTATTTCTTTCTCACTATAACCTCTAGATTTTAGATACTCATTTAATGATCTCCATTCTGGCAGAGCATACCCTATACGGAAATTTCTTATCGTATCTTCCGTAAGCCCTCTTTTTGACAAATAACTAAGTGCCTCTGCGTCTTTCTTTATATTCTCCTCAAAGAAAGTAGTTGCATCTTCCATCAGAGAGAAGAGCCTGTCTTTGGTATCTTTAACTTTTCTATCCTCAAGACTAATCTCTACAGGAACACCAGCTCTATCTGCCAATATTTTCAGTGCCCCCATAAAATCTACTCCTTCAAATTTCTCTACAAAGGTGAATATGTCCCCCTTTGCATTACATCCAAAGCAATAATAAGTACCACGAGATGGGGACACAAAAAACGATGGCGTTTTTTCACCATGGAAAGGACATCTGGCGCGAAAATTCACGCCAGCTTTCTCAAGCTTGATGTAAGTTCCCAAAACATCAGAAACTGAAAGGCGCTCTTTTATTTTTTCTGCTGTAGTTATTCCCATTCTACGTGGTAGAAAATGCGATTAAAGCTCTTCTTCCTCGTATGAGTATATTTCGTCCAACTGTTTCTGGAGTAATTTTACTTTTTCTTCTTTTGGAGACCCCTTGAAGCCGGTTCCTGCTGGAATCAACCTACCAATAATGACATTCTCTTTAAGACCCAAAAGCTCGTCTTGTGCCCCCCTAACTGCGGCGGCTATAAGTATCTTTGTCGTATGTTGGAATGAAGCAGCTGAAAGGAAACTCTCACGACTTAGTGATACTTCTTGTATACCCATAATCAATGAGTCCGCCTTGGCCTCTTCTCCACCTTCGTTTTTCGCTTTCATATTCTCTCTTGTTAGAGTTGAAGCCGAAACAACATCTCCAACAACAAACCCAGTTCCACCAATATCTTTTATCTTTCTTCTTGAGAACATTTGTCTGATTATAACCTCTATATGTTTTCTAGATATTGAAGCACCTTGAAGCTCATAAATCTTACCTATTTCTTGGATTATATAATTTTCAGTTTTCTCCCTACCAGCATACTTGAATAGATCATCAAGATCGGCGGATCCGTCTGTTAGGAGATCACCCTTTGCAACCTTACTGCCCACAGAAACTAGCGGCATACGTCTGAAATGAGCGACAAATTCTAATGCTTCCTTACCCTTCCCTTTTCTTGAAGATTCATCTGGCATTACAACTATTATCTTTTCCTTACCTTCGTTTCTTATCTCTACGACTTCTCCATCAGCAGTCGAAACAACGGCTGGGTTTTTGGGAGACCTTCTCTCAAAAACTTCTTCTACACGTGGCAAGCCTTGTGTGATATCTCCACCAACTGAAGCAGTACCTCCTGAGTGGAAAGTACGCATTGTAAGCTGAGTTCCAGGTTCACCAATAGCTTGAGCTGCAACAGTACCAACTGCCTCACCTAGGGTTACAGGAGAACCGGTACCTAAGTCCGCACCATAACACACCTGGCATATACCACTTAAACTCTTACAGGTCATCGGAGACCTCACGGTAACGCTTGATACTTGAGCTTTTTCAACAACCTCAGCGTCTTTTCTTGTTATGTAGTGGCCTTTCTTGAACAAGACTTCTCCTGTTGGAGAAACAATATCCGTAACGGTATACCTACCCCAAATGTTTTTAGCTAGAGGGATTTCAATACCTGAAGCACTTCTCTTTTCGATTATTATTCCCTCTTTTGAAGTACAATCTTCTTCAGAAATAACTATATCCTGCGCGACATCAAAGAGACGCCTTGTAAGATAACCAGCCTTAGCAGTATTCAAGGCAGTGTCTGATAGACCCTTACGGGCTCCATGAGTAGTAATAAAATACTCTATCGGAGTCAGTCCTTCTTTATATGATGAGAGAATTGGGAATTCGATAGTCTCTCCGGAAGTGTCTTGGATCAAACCTTTCATTCCGGCCATCTGAGCCAAGTTACCAATACCTCCACGAGCACCAGAATAAAGCATATCTGCTACAGGACCATTCTTATCTAGTGCGGTTGGAACTATTTTTTCAACTTCATTTTTGGCAGCATGCCAGATTTCGATATTTTGGCGATATTTCTCATCTTCTGATAGAAGTCCTTCATTATATTCTTCGAGAACCTTCATTGACTTCTTCTTGGCCTCACCTATAATTTCAGCTTTTTGATTTGGAATCTTAACATCATCTAATCCCCAAGTTATTCCAGCGTTTGTCACATACTTAAAGCCGAAAGCTTTTATCTTGTCCATTATTGGAGGAATACCTATAACCCCGTATCTATCGATCAGATCATCAATGAGTGCAGCGATTCCCTTTCTATCCATTTCTTTATTGATAAATGAATAGTCAGATGGAAGAGTACTGTTGAACAATAATCTACCGACAGTTGTCTCAAACGGCTTGCCATCAAAGTTTGTATACTTAGGAGTATCAGTCGGCAAAACTTTTATTTTTGCTCTGAAACTTACTTCGCCAAAGTCTGAGGCCGTTATGGCACTATTAGGATTCGGGAATATTTTACCTTCACCCCTCTCTCCCTCGACGATTTTTGTCATGTAATAACAACCTAAAACAATATCAAGCAGTTTAGCAGAAATGGTTGGCTCTCCATTACCTGGCTTTAGGATGTTTCTATTTGCCGCCATAACCTCGCGAGCTTCAAGTTGTGCCTCTTCAGACAATGGAACATGAACGGCCATCTGGTCTCCGTCGAAGTCGGCGTTGAAAGCTGAACAAACGAGTGGATGTATCTGTATAGCATTACCTTCAATAAGTATTGGCTGGAAGGCCTGAATACCTAGTCTATGAAGAGTTGGGGCTCTGTTTAGCAATACGTATTTATCTTTTATAACATCTTCAAGTATTGCCCAAACCTCTGGTATACCTTCATCAATAAGGCGGTTTGCACCTCTTATATTGAATGCAAGTTCTTTTTGCAATAGCTTCGCGATAACAAATGGCCTGAACAATTCAAGTGCCATGTGCTTTGGAAGACCACATTGATGCAGTTTCAAATCTGGACCAACAACGATAACTGAACGACCAGAATAGTCTACGCGCTTACCCAAAAGGTTCTGACGGAACAAACCTTGCTTTGTCTTAAGATTATCAGCAAGAGATTTAAGCGGACGCCTCTGAGCAGCCGAAATAGCTCCACCACCACCTTGTGAATGGCGTATGGAATTGTCTATGAGTGCATCAACGGCTTCTTGTAAAATACGCTTTTCATTACGCAAGATAACATCTGGTGCATTTATCTCTTTAAGTTTCTTTAGACGGTTATTTCTATTTATGACACGTCGGTACAAATCATTTAGATCAGAAGATGCATGTCTACCTCCCTCAAGAGCAACCATAGGACGAATTGCTGGCGGTATAACAGGAAGTCTAGTTATAAACATCCACTCTGGCCTTACTCCAGATCGAAGCATGTTCGTAAGTAGTGACAATCTTTTCTGGACCTTCTCTCTTTCTGCTGCACCAGCTTTTTCAAGAACAACCTCAAGCTCCCCCTTTAATTTATTTAGGTCAAGATTTCTACATAGGTTATATATAGCCTCAGCTCCAATGGCAGCTTCAAACATTGTTCCGTAACGCATCGAGAAACGATGATATGTTGCTTCATCAAGAACTGCTCCCGGAAAGATACTTTCTATATCATGCTTAGTACCAACAAGAAGTTCCTTCATCTTCTCTTTTGATTTTTCATCCTGAAGAGTTTTTATCTTATTTTTATATTCAGTATCTAGATCTCGAAGTATTATGTCTCGTTCTTCGGGGATAATTTTGGTTATTATGTATCCGGCAAAATATATAACCTTTTCGAGATCACCTGCGGGAATTCCAAGAATCATTGATATCCTTGATGGAACTCCGCGCAAAAACCAAACATGAGCAACAGGAGTAGACAGATCAATATGCCCCATCCTCTCACGTCTAACTATAGAACGTGTGATTTCAACTCCACATTTCTCACAGATAATACCTTTATATCTTATTCCACGGTACTTACCACAATAACACTCATAGTCTCGTTCTGGTCCGAATATTTTTTCATCGAATAATCCGGCTTTTTCTGGTCTTTGAGTTCGGTAATTTATTGTTTCGGGTTTTGTTATTTCACCGTAAGACCACTCTTTTATTTTCTCAGGTGATGCAAGCGCCACTGATACGAGATCAAAGTCGTTTACATTTGTTGATTTGTTGTGATTCATCATACTTTTAAGCGACGCTTATATTAATTGTTAACTTCTTCTATAGGGTTTTTCTTGTGCTTCAATTCAACACTGAGCGCAAGCCCTCTCATGTTATTCAAGAGTACATTGAACGATGCGGGTAAGTTGGGCTGACTTATTCTCCTACCCTTAACAATCGAATCAAAAGCTGACGATCTTCCAACAATATCATCTGACTTAATCGTCAATACTTCTCGTAGAATATACGAAGCCCCATAACCGAGTAGCGCCCACACTTCCATTTCACCAAAACGTTGTCCTCCAGATTGAGCTTTACCACCAAGAGGCTGTTGAGTAATTAGAGAGTACGGTCCTATTGAGCGCATGTGAATCTTGTCTTCAACCATATGATGAAGTTTTAATATGTACATATATCCAACTGCAATATTTTGGTCGAATTTTTCTCCAGTTCTTCCATCAAATAGCGGTATTTTTCCATTTTCAGGGAACCCTGCTTTCTTTAGCTCTTCTTTAACTTCAACGTCAGTTGCTCCAGCAAATGGAGGAACGACTGCTTGATAGTTTAGAGTGTTTGCAGCTAGTCCAAGATGCATTTCCAAAATCTGACCCAAGTTCATGCGTGATGGAACTCCAAGAGGAGTAAGAATGATGTCGATTGGTGTACCATCTTCCATGTATGGCATATCTTCGACTGGCAATACGCGAGAAATAACTCCCTTGTTTCCATGGCGACCAGCAAGCTTATCGCCAACCGAGATTGGACGCAGTTGTGCAACTTCAATGTATATCTTCTTTATTATTCCAGATTCGAGCACATCTCCCCTTTCTCTTGAGAAAACTTTTACTCCTATGACACGGCCACGCTTTCCATTTTCCATTCTAAGAGACGTATCTTTCACATCTCGAGCCTTGTCACCGAAAATTGACCTTAGAAGTCTTTCTTCTGGAGTTAGTTGGGTTTCTCCTTTTGGAGTAATTTTTCCCACAAGAATGTCCCCGGGTCTTACTTCAGCTCCAATCCTAACAACTCCATCTTCGTCTAAATTCTTGAGTTTAGCTTCAGAGACATTTGGAATATCGTGGGTTGTGACCTCAGGTCCAAGTTTTGTATCACGGACAGAACACTCAAACTCTTCTATGTGGATAGAGGTAAACTTATCTTCTTTGACAAGCCTCTTTGAAAGAATTATAGCGTCTTCATAGTTCGCACCAGACCAAGACATAAAAGCAACAAGAATATTTTGACCAAGAGCCATCTGTCCATTGACTGATGTTGAGGTGTCGGCCAAGACATCACCTCTTTTAACTTTCTGATTTAGATTAACTGTTGGCCTTTGGTGAAATGCTGTAAAACCATTTGTTCTAACGAAATTTACCAATGGGTACGATATTTTTCCGCTCTTTCCTTCTACTATTACACCCTTGGCGTCCACACCGACTACAACACCATCTTCTTTTGAAATTATGACGCGCCCAGTATCCTTAGCGGCATCTTCTTCTATTCCAGTCGAAACGAGAGGTGCTTCAGGCCTAATACATGGAGTAGCCTGCTTCTGCATATTTGATCCCATGAGTGCGCGGTTAGCATCATCGTGATCCAAAAACGGTATCATCGCTGTTGCTACAGAGAAAGCTTGGTTAGTTGCAACATCTATATAATCAACGTCTTTTTTATTACATGTTTCTGGCTCACCATGGGATCTAACTTCCACAATATCAACTGTTATATTGCCGTTCTCATCATAAGGAATGGCAGCGTGAGCGATATTGTATTTCTCCTCTTCAAGTGCATTCAGGTACTCAACTTCTTTTGTGATTTTTCCATTAACAACCTTGGCATAAGGAGTTTCAATCATTCCAAAATCATTTAGCCTTGCATAGGTCGATAAGCGCAAAATAAGACCAATGTTTGATCCTTCTGGGGTATGTATAGGACAAAGTCTTCCATAGTGCGATGGGTGTACATCACGCACTTCGAAACCAGCACGCTCTCTTGTAAGACCTCCGGGACCAAGTGCGGAAAGAGTTCTTAAGTGTTCAAGCTCAGAAAGCACATTCTCTTGTTGCATGAACTGAGAAAGCTGGTTTGTGGTAAAGAATTCTTTAATAGATGCCTGGAAGGGTCTTGGGTTTATGAATTGTATTGGAAGAGTTGACCCAGCATCGATTGTAGACATTCTGTCTTGAATATTTCTCTTCATTCTTGCCATACCAACACGCATCTTTTGTTGCAACATTTCACCAACAAAACGAACACGGCGACTTCCCAAATGGTCTATATCATCCGGCATTGCGTTTGGAGTATTATTCAACTCAACGACATGATTGATTATTATAGACAAATCTTTAAGAGAAATACTCCTCTCAAGGATTGATTTATCATCCGTTGGCAAACCAAATCTTTTATTAAATCGAAACCTACCAACTTTAGACAAATCATATCTTTCTTCATCAAATATAGATGACACAAACTCTCTTGCATTGTCAGCTGTGGCAAGGTCACCATCTCTCATCCTCTTATATATCTCTATGTTGGCATCATCTGCAGTCTTAGCTGGATCTTTGGCAAGAGTGATCTCAATAACTTTCTTGAAATTATCGTTACCTTTTGCTAGGGCCAAAATATCTGTATCGGTTGTAGCTCCCAAAACCCTAAATAAAGACGTTACAGGGAACTTTCTCTTCCTATCTATGCGCACGTATATTGCACCATCTGGATCAGATTCAAATTCTATCCACGCACCACGTGAAGGTATTATTCTTGATCCAAAGTATTGCTTACCTTTAACCTCTTCTGAGGTAAATAGAACACCAAAAGAACGGGCTAATTGGGGAACAATGACACGTTCCACTCCATTTATTACAAAAGTCCCATGATCTGTCATCATAGGGAAATCGGCCATGAATATCTCTTGCTCTTTCTTCGAGCCTAAAGTTCTATTGGTAAGACGAACCATAGCCCTAAGCGGAGCTTCAAAAGATAGTTTATTTGCCTTGGCATAGTGTTCATCATACTTTGGAGTACCAAGTTCAAAAGACACAAACTCCATTGTGAATTTTTTGTCCGAGTAGTCTTTTATTGGAGAAAACTCCTTGAATACTTCTTTGAGTCCCTCTTCAACGACCCATTTGAAAGAAGCGACCTGTGACTCAACCAAATTTGGCAAAGTCGTTAGAGGAGCCTTATATCGGCCAAAATATTTTTTATTCTGCATGCGCCTAACTATTATTTATAAATTTGCCACTAAAACGGCAAAAAACAAAACCACCCTTTAGAAGAAGATCTATTAAGGCAATTTCGTTTCAATTCTTTTGCACGTTTTAAGCAAAAGAGGTTGGTAATAAGGCACCTTTATGCAGCTAAGACTCAATCGAAAAGGTTGGTCAGATTATACTTATTTTGTCAATACTGTCAATCGAGTTTCTATGTCAATGTGGATAACACAAAACCACTACTTATTCTTACCTTTCTTCCATTTATCGATCTCTAGATGGTTGCCTGTCAAAAGCACCTTGGGAACACTATATTTCTTGCCCCCGATTTCAAATATTTCAGGCCTAGTATAAACCTCAGATGTCGAAACCCTATTCTCTTCAAGTGAATCTAATTTGTTTAAAACACCAGAGATTCTTCTTGATATTGAGTCCATCATTATCATAGCCCCCAATTCCCCACCAGTTAAAACATATGGCCCAACAGAATATTCATCCGCCCTCAAAACCTTTTTAACTCTGGCGTCTATACCTTCGTACCTACCACAGATAAAAACAATATCTTTGCACTTCTTCAGTTTTTCGGCTTCAGTATTGGTAAACTGTTTCCCACTCGGGGACAAAATTATTACCTTTACTTTATTTTTTCTACCAATAGCCTTCTTTGTGGCTTTTATTATAGGCTCTGCCCTTAAAACCATCCCGGGACCACCTCCATATGGACGATCATCTGCCTGTGCTGAAACGTTCCCGTCAGGCCAGACTTTTTTGTATTTACCAGTAACAAAATCCCTAGGGTTATAAAATTTAACCCCTATTATTTTGTTTTTAATTGCCCGAGCGATTATTGACTCTCCAAGATAGGACGAGAAACTCTCGGGGAAAAGTGATACGAAATGAAAATTTATCATAATACAAAAACCGTGTTATTAATATAACACGGTTTTTGCTACTTGTCTTTATTTAAGAAATTATTCTCCTTTCAATTCCTCAATAACATCATCAACACTCGAAGCAACCGATGATGCACTACCACGACTTCCGGCTGGCTCATTAATCTTTAGATTTACACGGGCATTATTTTTCATTCCAACTACACGAAGAAGTGTACGGATTGCCTTCGCAGTATTTCCTGATCGGCCAATAACCTTACCCATATCCTCAGGAGAAACATCCAATGTTAGGAGGACTCCCATCTCATCAACGGTGCGATTTATCTTTACAGCCTCTGGTTTGTCAACAAGTGACTTTACCAAATGCTCTAGGAACGCTGTATCTAGATCTGACATAATTCTTACTTACTTTTCTAATTCTTCTAAATAGGCATGACCTATGCCCTTCAATGGTTAAAGAGTAGAACAAAACCACAAAAAGGTCAACGCCCACCCAAAACAAAACCGCCACTAGATTTTTGTGGCGGTTTTGTTTGTATATTATTTTTTCTTGGATTCCTTTTTCTTAGCTCTAACGTTAAGCTTCTCTCCGTCAATTACCTTCTCTGTGATGAGTAGGTTGTGCATTGTATCAGTTGGCTTAGCACCGACTGATATCCAATATTTCACCCTATCAGCTTTTATTGCTGGGTTATCAAAACGTGGATCATAAGAACCTAGAACCTCTTTTATCTTTCCACTTTTTGTTGAGTTCTGAGACTCAGTCAAAACCACACGAAAACTAGGTTCGTGGCGTCTTCCAACTCTCTGTAATCTAATTCTTAACATGACGAATAAATTACCAAAATAAAGGCCTTTAGTCAAATGCTTTTTGGCAAAATAGCCAAAAAGCCAATAACATGATAACTTGATAACATTCGAAAAATATGTTGAAAAAAGATAAATCAGAAAAATTACTAAGAGGCAGAATAAGCATAAACTCAAAAGGTATAGGCTTTTTAATGCAAGAAAATGTTGAGGAGGATATAGAAATTGCTCCGGAAGACACATATATTGCACTATCAGGAGATGAGGTTAATGTAAAACTAACGGGGAAGAAAAGTGCCCATGGCAGAAAACTCGGTGCAGTTGTAGAAGTTATAGCAAGAAAACAAACCAGTTTTGTTGGAACATCAATAAGAGAATCGGGGGTCACTTTTGGCATAGCTGACAGCAGAAAAATACATGTACCTTTTGTACTTATAAATGCAGACGTCGAGCCGGGATACAAGATACTATTTGAACTTTTGAACTGGAAAAACCCAAACGAAGCACCCACCGGAAAACTTATAGAAATAATAGGCAAAAAGGGTGATAACGACGCAGAAATGGCTTCAATTGCCCTTGAAAGAGGTTTTAAGAGCACTTTCCCACACCAAGTTGAAAATGAGGCGAAAAAGATAAAAGATAGCGCCCTTAACGATATGGAACAAGAGATCCCAAAAAGACGAGATTTCAGAAAAGTCCTTACTTGTACAATAGACCCAAAAGATGCAAAAGATTTTGATGATGCCATTTCATTCAAAAAAATAAACGACAACCTATTTGAAATCGGCATCCATATTGCTGATGTATCACACTACCTAACACCTAAAAGCGAGCTAGATAAAGAGGCTCAAAAGAGAGGAGTCTCTGTATATTTGGTTGATAGAACCATACCAATGTTGCCTGAAATTCTTTCAAATGACCTGTGTTCACTAAATCCAAACGAGGATAAATTAACTTTCTCTGCAGTTTTTGAAGTCGACCACATGGGACATGTGCACAATAACTGGTTTGGAAAAACGATAATCCACTCAGATAAGAGATTTACCTATGAAGAAGCTCAGGCAGTAATAGAAACTGGAGAAGGACCTTTTGGAGATACATTAAAGA
>CAYUDP010000008.1:7151-12523 GCA_964443725.1 uncultured Candidatus Saccharibacteria bacterium | reverse complement strand
GAAGCTCAGGCAGTAATAGAAACTGGAGAAGGACCTTTTGGAGATACATTAAAGACACTGAATTCAATAGCAAAAGAATTGTACAAAAAACGAGAAGAAAAGGGGGCGATAAGCTTTGAACAAGATGAGGTTAAATTTGAACTCGATGATGCGGGTAGACCAATAAGAGTATTCAGAAAAGTAAGACTAGATGCACATAAGTTGGTAGAAGAATTCATGCTTCTCGCCAACCGAGAGGTCGCAATTTTTGTAAACAAGAAATATAAAAAGGAAGAAAAGGGTACTCCGCTATTTCTATATCGCATACATGATACTCCAGACAAAGATAGAATCGCAGAACTTTCAATATTCTTAAAAGCCATCGGCTACAGTCTACCAATTGAAGATGGGTCCGTAACAGGAAATGATCTAAACGCACTCTTCAAAAAGATTGAAGGCGAAGCTGAAGAGGGATTAATAAAGACAACTACCATACGCAGTATGGCAAAAGCAATATATTCCACAAATAATATTGGGCATTTCGGCCTTTCTTTTGACTACTACACTCATTTCACCTCCCCCATCAGAAGATACCCAGATGTACTCGTTCATAGATTACTACAAAAGCATCTTCTGGGAGAAAAAATACCCCAGCAAGAATTTGCCTTTTATGAAAATATGGCAAGCCAAAATACAGAATCAGAGATAAAGGCTGCTGAAGCTGAGCGTGAATCAATAAAATTAAAGCAAGTTGAGTACATGAGTAATAAAATTAACCAGCCTCTATCCGGAATAATTTCCGGAATAACTGACTGGGGTGTCTACATAGAAGAAAAAGAAACAAAAGCCGAAGGATTGCTCAAACTCCGCGACTTAAATGATGACTATTATAAGGTTGATGCAAAAAACTATTGCATAGTCGGTGAAAAAACTGGCAAAAGGATACGCCTAGGAGACAATGTAAAATTTAAATTTTCTGCCTTTGACATCGAGAAAAAAACTCTTGACTGTAAGCTTATTGCAAACTAAAACTTCATTTCGACTCTTTCTATATCCCAAACCTCTTTACCAACCCTCTTCTCTATATTCTTTAGATCACGCATAAGTTCCTTCTCTCTACTCTTTTCATCATCAGTAAGGGGTCTGCCCACACTCTTTTTAAGAGAGGCCAACTCTACTTCTATGTCCCTTTTCAGAATCGCGAAACCGCGCCTCAAAGACTCTTCAGCCTCTCTAACTTCCTTCATCAACACATTATGTTTCCTCCTTGAATGGTAAAGATGATAAATAATATACAAAACCATAAACAGCATTAGGAAAACCATGGCACCTATGATCGTTAGATATATTGCCTCATAACTTATCCTTGATACTCCGAAGGATATGGCCGCACGACCGACATTCATAGTTATCTGTGGAGAGGGCGGACTTACTAAATCTCCAACCTTTGACTGAGACCAGATCCTATAAGTTCCAGGGGTTAAAAAGCCATTACTTCTATAGAACCACTCCCCCTTATTGTCAGACTGGACCGAATAGTTGTAGGTTTCTCCGGTGCCTATATTTTGAGTGTAAATAATAACTTGAGTATTTCTATCTTCTGTCTTTCCACCAATATAAAATATTTCGTTATTGGTTATATTTTCCGATATTACACTCACATATGGTGGAGCAAGTTCTACCGCAGATGATTCGGCATATGTATCCTTTCCACCAAACATAAATAATCCAAAGGATAAAATTACAATCGCGAGAATAGAAATCATCCCATATTTACTCTTATACTGCTGAAGTTCATTTAATTGCTCTTTTACAGAAGCAGGAAGATCCTTATTTTTCTTAATTCTATCTATTTCGTAATGTCGATTTTTAGCGTATCTCGCAAGCAGATAAAGCGCTAACAAAATAAATATCATTATTAATATTACCAACGATATTGGAGTTGATGTATCTCCAATAGTCAAACCATCCTCAGTCGATAAAGACAAGAAGCTGTCTGTGATTGTAAGCCTCTTTTTTATCTCAAAATAATTTGATGCTTTGTCATAAGCTCGGACAAATACATCGTAAGCTCCAACATCAAGGGCTGGAGAAATATAAGGACTATCAGCCTCTATAAAGAAAGGCTGCCCAGGATCACTACCGTCTGGGTTTTTCTTAGGCTTCAAATCTACAAACTTAATTTCATAATGGTCTATACCAGAAAGAGCGTCGGTTGTAGCAAACTTTACTATAGGATCTCGGACATTTGTCCTTGAATTTGGCAATATCACAAGGGGAAAAGAGGCTGGAGAAGCAGTATCAACATTTACAGCAAAATTAGTAGTTCCCCCCCACGATCCACTTCTGTGACTTTTAATGTGAAAATAATGGGTTCCATCTGTAACATTTTTATAGACAACCCTATTTTCTTTTGATTCAACTGAATCATCTGGAGTGTTTACTGGGTTCTCATCAAACACATAGCTATATCCATCAACCTTTTCATCACTTGCCCAATTTAAAATCACAGTAGGATTCGCATACCACATACTCTGATCAGGGTGTGTTTCTGAAGCAACGACTGGACCGGCCGGTGGAGGCAAAGTAAGAGAAAAGACAGCATTTTGCCTATTTGTGAAAGCGTCTGTACCCAAACCGTCATTCAAAAGAATTTTTGAATTATCGGTAAATCTAATAATTGCATTACCAACTGCCTTGACTCGGAAAGTCAGAGTTGCAACTGTAGCATTGTTCACATTCACTCCATGAGGTATTCCCCCTTGAAGACGGAGGCTTCCATTTTGGTTGTTAAATTGTGGCTGGCTTGTCCAGACAGAAATAACTGAAACATTTGTTTTTGGGGAAACCAGCTGTAATTTCTCAGGCGGAAATTTCAAATCGACATCAAGAGCATTCACCGACTTACCATCAGTATTGAGTAATATCGACACATCAAATGTAGACCCCACAGTAAATGTCCCTGTCGTTGGAGAAACTGTAAAAGAAGCCGCCGTCGCCTTATTTATTCCAAATGAAAATATGGCAATAAAAATAAACACCCGTGCAAAAAAAATACCGGTATCACACTTGTCTAAAATATTAAAAATTTTACAAATTGCTTTTTTTCTTTCCATAAAGGAAGAGACGCCAAACTAAAATTAGCAGAACAAACACTGCGCCTATCTTGTATATTATACCCGAAAAAAATTCACTTTTTGATATCTTATTAACAATACATGGTGATAACTCTTTCGGTTCATAAATTGAATAAACTGATACATTGCCAACTTCATCTCTCAACCTCAAATATATATAACTGCACAGTTTATTGTCATCTATAAGGGTAGGATTTGACACTTCCTTCCAAGGTTTTTTATTATCCCCCCTTAGAGACAACGGATCTAGACTACTATTACTTAAAAGAATTTCTGATTTTATATTTGCACTTTCTTTGTCCTTAATCTCAAACATCAAAAAATAGTTTCCATCAAAAATTTCGCTATTTTGACCAATTGAAAAACTAATAAGTTGAGGTGGGACCTTATCTACCACAAGCGTCTCCTTACTTGCATTTTTTATCACCTTAAAAGACTCCCTGTGTGACGGGATATTAATCTCCGTACCCTTGCCATCATTAACATATATTTTTGCACTGCTTTCTACGTTTATTTCTTTATACTTTATATTTGTCGTTCCTAATATAATTTTAAATAATCTATTCCCCCCTTTAGGTAAACCATTTGGTATAAGCCCAGAGAATTCTATACTTCCATTTTTATACTGAGGTGGTTTTATCCACTGTCTTATGGAGGTACCATCTACGTTTATAGACGATATATTTATATCTCTTTCTTCAAAAATAATCCTACCATCAACTGCGTTTACATTACTCTTAGATAAATCTAAATTAACATTAATCGAAGAACCCCCAAGAGTTGAAATCCCGCCATTATTTTCAAGAAAAATAGACTCTGCCAACGTAATCTGTGGTAAAGATAAAATTATAAATAAAAAGATACTTAATAAAAATCTCATAAGTTTTATTTCCTAGGTCTCTCTTTCCAATAATAGGCCATAATGCTGAAATCCCTTATATCTACCCTACCGTCATGTGATAAATCGACTCTAATAGGTGAATTATCTTTACCAAACCAGTAATACATTATTGAAAAATCGACTATATCTACATAGCCATCACAATTTAAATCAGCGATTATTTTACACTCTGCGATTTTCTCTATTGGTATAAGTAAGTTCGGTATATAAGCAATAGGCATACCATTGGATACACCCCCTCCCCCAGTAGAACTAGACCCTGTTGGAGTAAGTGCAATTTCACTTGAGGTTGCCAGGCTATTCCCAAAGAAATCTCTTGCAACAACAACATAATAATATGTTGTGCCATTAGTTAATCCTGAATCCCCCATAGAAAGAGAGCCTGTAGGAGACAAATATGTATACGGACCAAGAGGAGTATTTGATCTACCAACTACATAAGAAGATACTACCCATCCCAGGAAACCCTGAGCCGAAGTCCAATTCAAATTTGAAGCAGTGTTGCCTGCTGTTCCACTTAAAACTGGCGGTCTAACAACCGGAAAATACAAAAACCCAGCCTTAGCCCCAAAACTTGTAGCACTACTCTCACCTATAGCGGGCTGTGACATTGTACTCTCTAGTTTGAAACTGCTCGAAGTAGAATAGTTGGCACCATTTAACACTGGGTCGACAATTTTATAATTAGAAGAATTATAAATATCTGCAAAAACGATATTCGGCAACAACAAACCCAAAAGAAATATTAACAATATTTTCTTCATCATCTTTCTCAAAAGAACACAAAACTTTTTTGCAAAATAACTAATTTGTACTTGGTGCACCGTTTGTATTGAATGGTGCTACCTCGATAATTTTATTCTTTGAACTGCTATAAAGTATTGCTTTCTTGGCCTTAGAATATAGAAGTACTTTATCCCCCTTTTCTGCACGAGCAAAAAATTGCTGGTCCTTCAATTTTTCTGGATCAGAGACGGTGGCCAGAGTTGGAGTTTCATCATCCGGCAAAACCATCAAAGCCCCAACTTTTTTGACTGCGAGATCAAGCTCCTCTTTTGCCGCCTGATCGGGATTCGTAGCCCTTTGAAGTTTGTAGTAGAAAAAAACAGTTGTTGAAATAGAGGACAATAATAATATTGCAATAATAACAAACACTAACTTCATTTCTGATATTTTCCTTTTTAGTTCTTCGAAAGATTTCTTCATATTGTTACCATTATAGTATAAATAATCTTGCCACTAGGCAAATATTGCTAATTTGTAGTATTTGTTGTGGTTGGTGATGGCTCCACTCCTCCTGAATTTAATACCCCACTAATTAAATCCGTCGCCTTCCCAACCAAAGACGTTATAGG
>CAYUDP010000008.1:0-7051 GCA_964443725.1 uncultured Candidatus Saccharibacteria bacterium | reverse complement strand
ATAGTAAACCCTTTGACTGTCTTCTTTGCAACAATAAACTTAATGTCGGAATTCAAGACTTTATCAATATCTTCATCACTATCACCCTCTAGAGATATAGACGCATTGACTATTGGCTGATCGATATATTCCCTAGAGAAATTCACCTCAACCTTCTTTTGTCCTTTCTTTATAGTAGCAAAGCCAGCCACATCTTCGTTAAAGTATGGACGACCAAAGAATACAGTGTCCGACATGAAGCTCACAGTAGTCGTGGAATCGGATTGTATGTAATCGACTGATAGCCCTCCAGAAAGAGAGGTCTTGCCCAAAACTTTTATTGCCCCACTTGCAATAAGTGTTGGTACGGAACTTGTGCCGTTCATTGTACTTGTTGCAGAAGAAGCCCCAGTATCATATAAGAAGCTAATTGAGTTTAATACGTTGGCCAGTAATATCATCTTCTCAGAAGTCATGCTATACCCATTGCCAAAGCCGAATGAAATATTACCAAGGCTATCTATAGTCATAGCAGGAGTATCCCCAAACAATGGTGTGGTAGTAGAGGAATCTACTACAGTAGAAGTGGCCAGATTATCAGTTGAACTTGAATCGAGGATAAGTGGTGTACCTGAAGCATCCGTAGTGGTACTTATTGCTAGATTAGAATTGTGATCATTTGAACTTGTTGCGACATTAAATATTCCCAATCTGCCAGAATCATCTATTCTAATCCTAAATTTATGTCCAAGAGTTATTTCATTCGTATCGATACTATCTGTCTTTAGACTCTTTGACTCAATAGTAAGTCCAGAAATATTGTCTCCCACCAAACTTCTCCCTGTTATAAGATCTGAGACTATCTCTGGAGAAATTATTTGGGAAATCGCTGACACCTTGTCCGCAAAAATTTCTGACTTATTGACAGTCCCATTTTCCCTTTCTTTCTTGAAAGCCTTTAGGAAATTTAAGATCTTATCCTCCCTACTGCCGTAAGCAATCACCGATGAAGTGGCACTGCCGTTCAAAACTATTCCTGAGGCAGTACTCGATGTGGCAACTTCAAGTCCTAGAGAGCTGCTAATATCTGAGACTTGATCATGAATGCTGTTCCAATCGTCCATCGCAACATCAACTGAAGCACCGTTATAATCTATAAGATTTACGAAAACCATAACAACTCCACATTTTCTGCCAGGTACATTAAAATCACCGTTATTAGGACAATCCGTCAAAGCACTTTCATCAACTGATGATAAAGCTTTACCAATAACCTTGCCAGCAAGAGTTGCCTTCATTGCATAGCCAGGCAAAGATGAGGCGGTAAGAAAATCTCCGGTATGAATAATCCCATTCTCCGTTGTCACTTTAACCGGTACACGACCAATGAGAGCTATTGGGTAAGAATTTTCTGTGTAAGCACCAGCAACGAATCCAGGTTGAGTTGAGACAACACCGACAACATCAGGTTGATATTGATATTTACTTCTCATGACCCCATGATCATTTTGAGGATCGATAGAGACTACCTCCCCTAGATCCAACTCTTGTTTTGAAGTATATCTTTCAGCCAAGTCAGCACCCGATGTATTTATGCTTCCCTGGGCTGAACCATAGACATCTCCATTTGAAGTGATGCGGAACACCGACAGCCCATCAGCTTGAAGATCAATGAGGTTTGTATCTTTGTTTACAGATATTTCAGTTATTGTTGGTTGATCTATGTTTCTTTGAGTCAAAACTGGAGTAGCTCCGTTATACCAAACATCTTCATAAATCCCCTTATACCCAGGGAAAGATCTTTTTATATTAAATGACACTTGTAGCCATTTTTCACCTGTCCCTGAATTTATTTTACTACCAGGTTTTTCAACCAACCTCGGCGTTGCCGTCGCAAGACCAAGTTGGGTCGTGGCAGTTCTAACTTCAGCTGAAATGTTTGAAAATCCAGACCCCTTCCAACTCAAAACAGAATTAGAATCCAAATCATTGATATAGATTTGTTCACTTTTGTATTTACCATATCCAACCCAGCCACCATCAAATTCGTACATAGCTGTTGATGAGGCCACTGAAGCAGCGACTGCTCCAGCAGCTGATCCACCAATCATAACGAATTTACCATCATCTCTCTGGAAAGCTATTGCCCCAGGGCCAGCTGCAGCACCATCTATTGGACTTGATGGTCCAGGAGAAACCGGTCCAGCATACCAGACACCAATACCCTTACCAAATGGCATATCGGCAGTGTATGCTCCTATGTCTTCTGTATAATGAAGTGTTCTTGCTGTAACAGTTGCGATACCAACAACCATCGTCCAAGAACCATCAGGCCTTGGTATAGCATATGACCCCTCAAACCTAGGCCCAATCTGTGGGATAGCAGTAAGGGTTGGTCCAACAATCAACCTATTGTTATATGGATTATATATAGCGGTTCTGTTAGTTGCCGCACATCCAGCCGCAGTACCACCACCATGGACTATCACGTAAAGACCATCATTTCTCTGGAATGCAAACGCTCCGGCACCGGTACCTGTAGTAATAGTCACACCAGTGTTTGTTCTAAATGACATCTGGAATGGATCAAAGATCATAGTTGTGGTGACTAGAGTACAGGTCTCGGCCGAGTTACCAGCAACCACAAAATACGTTCCGTCTGGTCTTGGTATTGCAACCGAACCAGAACCAATGGCCGTCGTTGATATAGGTCCAGGGCTCATAGTGTTATTAACCGGATCATAAACGGAGGTCCTAGTTGTGAAGTTTCCATGAGCAATAAGTACTCTTCCAGATGGCAGTGGTATTACAAATGCTCCACGGCCGGCTGTCGCCATCAAGTTTGGTCCCTGTGTAAATGTATTTGCAACTGGGTCAAAGATAATCGTTGTCGACGTCGCTCCTGAACCGGCAGTATTTGCAGCGTTACCAAGGATAAACAGGAACTTTCCATCCGGTCTCTTGAAAGCTAAAGCCCCGAGACCAATGTTAACGTTTGCACCATATGCAGTCGGTACTGAACCTAAGTTCGTGACGGTTTCTGCCGTTGGGTCATATACTTGGGCGTTCGGAGTAGTAGTTGATCCGGCAATAATTACAAATTTACCGTCCGGCCTCTTCATTACAATTGAAGATGATGCGACACCAACCTGCAAAGAGGTTGAGGTAGCAAAGGCACCATTATACAGATGAAGGTTCCCTGATGTTGTGTTAACTGTTGCGGCATATTCATTATTAGATGACTGCTGTCCATACGCCAATCCAACACCTTCAGTTTTGTTGACCAAGTTAACTAAAACTGGACCAGACGGAGAAGATGTTGCATTACCAAATGTAAAGTTTGTTCTCTTGTATAAATTATTATTATTTATCGTGTAACTATGAATCCCGGGATCAAGAACATTTCTCGTATATCTTGTAAGGCCGGATCTTCTCGCTTGCCAATCTTGATCGACAAATTGTGGTAAATTCCTTTGAAACACGATCTTTACCTGAGCATAGTTGTCAGATACCCCAGGACTAACAAAGTCACCAGATTTTGCAATATTTTTATAAGTGGCTGACGAGCAACTACCCGAACCGTTACCAGTTCTTATATAGAAGGATACATTTCCTTCTCCAGCGCCATCCCATGAAAGCGTGGAGTTGGTGTTCAAACTAGACACGGACATACATTCTGATTCATAAATACCCGAAAGGGGTCCGGATGCTGCAGTGCCCCCAACTACAAACCCAGCGTCATATAGATCAACCGCAGTACTACCTCCACGCAAGATTGCATAAGTTCCATCTGGTCTCATAAATACAGTAGAAGTCGCGGCAAGTCCATTTACCAAAGCGGGTCCCGATGAGAAAGCTGAAGCAGTTCCTATAGCAGCCGGATCAATAATATTCGTAACTGTTGGAGAAGCCCCGTTTGAAGTAAAAAGAAGATATTTCCCATCTGGTCTCCAAACAGCTTGGGCACCATCTTGAAGTGACACGGTTGGCCCCAATGGATTCGATCCACCGTCCACATGCTGGGCAATAGTTCCAGCACCTAAGTTTGTCGTTGTTGCTGTCTCTGTAGGAGTATAAAGATACGAACCATTTGCTGCACCAGTCAACATCAAGAATCTACCGTCCAAAAGCTGTATTGAGAAAGCCCCCTGAGAAACGGTTGGGAATCCAGAAATTGGATTATTCAACATAGATCCGACAGTGGCTACGTTATAGGGATTATATATTTGGTGAGCGGTGGTACCATTACCGACAACAATAAGAAATGTTCCGTCTGGTCTCTTTATAGCATGCGTTCCAGGTCCATAGTTTGATGACGGGGCACCGGTTCCTGCTGTATAAGTATTCGCTACTGTATTATATACACCCCAAGTGTTAGCACCCCCACACATGATCGTATAGTTACCATCATCCCTTTGGAAAGCAATCGTTCCGGTTGCTGCAGTACAAACCGCTGGCCCAGCGATTGGAGCTGTCAATCCATATGGATCGAGAATGGTTGTTGCTGTAGAAGCACCTCCTTGTATCAAAAGATACCTACCATCAGCACGTCTTATAGCTATTGAACCGGCACCCACATTACCAGCAGCTGTCACAGTTCGCGCTGTCATTGAAGAGCTCATACCGTCCCACTCAGAACCAGTGTTTGTCCCACCACCATGAATTATAAGATACGTCCCATTATCACGAATTATCACATTACTACCATTACCTATTGTTCCAGTGGTTGTCGTCGCAGCTGGAGAATATGTATAACCTTGTCCACCATTTGGAACAGTCCCACGAGTTAGATACATATCCCCAGAAACTGATGTTGTAACATTACTTAATGTAGCCCCGGTGTAATCAAAGTCACTTGTCTTACCAGTAGAAGCTGAGTCTTTAACAACGTCAGTAGTAGCAGAGTTAATTGTCAACCCACCATTGTTTGCAACAGTAAACTTATCCGCACCAGCCTGCTGAAGAATCATAAGCCCACCAGTCCCCCTCTGGTCAATCACTAATGCAGGAGTGGTCGTTGTAGTTGAGGCCGATATTGTTGCCCAAGGGGTTGTAGTTCCTATGCCAATAAGCCCATCTGCTGTTATGCGCATTCTCTCATTTGCAGCAGTTGTACCCCCCGTATGGAATTTCAATACCCCAGCAGTTGAAGAAGCAGTGCCGATAGCAAGTCCAGCTGATTGAGCATATAGATAGGCATCATTTGCCCCAACTATTGAATATGCCGGATTATTATAAGAGGAACTATTTATACCCAAATCAACATAATAAGTACTGTCTGTTCCTATGTCATTAGTTGCCACAATGTCAGATGAGGCACTACTACCGTTTGATGTATTTTGTACATTCATCTGTAAATAATTATTCACACTACCTCCAACATGAAATGGCGAATTTGGTAATAAATTACCAGAACCGACTATTACATTCCCAGCAAAAGTCGAGGTTGCATTCGTAGAAGTTGCCACAAAATTCTGCCCCACAACTTGCCCAGCAACAGAAAGCATTGAGTATGGGGAAGAAGTACCAATACCAAGACTCTTATTTATTGAATCCCAGAAGAGATTATTTTCATCACCGGCAAATGAGCCCGAGGAATTAAATTGCACTGCCCCATTTGCTCCACCTGGTGTTGAACCAGCACCACCAGATTGGTCATTACCACAGGTCACATTTCCAGAAGCATCGGTTGTGAGCTTTCCACCATTTGAGAAAGTCGAACAATTAGCTGTTGATATTGTAAGGCCACCTGTAGTAACTGATATTCCACCACCAAAAGTTGAAGTTGCAGTACCTGTCACAGCAAAAGTTGTCGAGGTTGAGTTTGTAGTCGTCGATTTTAGTCCTGTGAAGTTCTGGAGAGTACTTGAGGCTAGAGCTTGTATACCATTTGTGACAGTTAGAAGACCATTTGTGTCAAAAGACATAGCAACTGAAGTTGATGTAGCATAAGTTGATGGAGAAGCTGTGGCTACATAGAACATGCTACCAACACTTCTCATAGTCCAGTGGTTGGAGGTTAGAGAGCCGTCAGAGAGAGCAAGTTGAGGGATAGTTGAGGTTGCAAGTTGGAGCATCCAGTTGGGTGTAGTGGTACCCACTCCTACATTACCAGAAGCCTTTATAACAAATTGGTTACCACCTGTTCCATTTGTATTCACTCTGAATAGGTCAGCTGTTTGTCCAGAGACACCAGAGAGGGCAAGAACGGCTGTTGTATTTGATAGTGAACCTATATTCATACGTGCACCTAGATCAGTTGATCCACCAACTTGAGTTATACCTCCCTGTTCGTTGAATTTAACTACTCCAGCTGAGCCATTACCAACTGAGAACCAGTATGAGCCATTAGTAGCCCTAACGTTGAATCCACCATCTGAACCATTAGCATAAAAATCATATTTGTTTACAACAGTTGATGTACCCATACCAATGTATCCACCGTTTCCTATAGTTATGTATGTACTCGTAGCAGATAGAGAGTCTGTTGATGAACCTATATATAGGTTGCCACCTGCTGATCTAAAGAAGAAGTGTTTGGCATTTGTTCCTGCACTTGGGTCGGTGAGGGCGAGTTGAGGAATAGTTGAAGTTGCAAGTTGGAGCATCCAGTTGGAAGTGGTTGTTCCTATACCAATACGACCGATAGAATCTACTCTTAATCTTTCATTTTGAGCTTGATAACCACCAGTTCTTATAGCTACATAATTTGTTCCACCAGAAGCAAGTGAACCATCTGAGAATATGTTTATAGCCTTGGTCGATCCAAATCCAACAGTGTCTCCCAAACCGTAGTTTACACCACTAGCATATGCTCTAAAGTTTCCAGACGTACCAAGATTATTAAACACATCAAATGAAGCGCCTCCGTTTGAAGAATCAAAATTATATGCAGAAAATCCTTCATAACTCGGGCTATTGGCTGACACTGTCACTTTTGCCCTTGGTGTTGTAGTTCCCACCCCAACATTCCCTCCATTAATAATAGCCATATATGTACTCGTGGCAGATAGAGAGTCAGTTGATGATCCTATGTATAAGTTTCCTCCAGCTGAACGGAAGAAGAAATGTT
>CAYUDP010000007.1:32899-37026 GCA_964443725.1 uncultured Candidatus Saccharibacteria bacterium | reverse complement strand
TGTAGCATCGCCTCTAGTATTTTTGTATAGTATTCATAATGATTGGTATATTTGATTCTGGTTCAGGAGGTTTGACAGTACTTAAAGCAATTGAGAAGAAATTGCCAAATTCAGATATTGTGTATTTTGGTGACATAAAGAATGCCCCTTATGGAAACAAAACTGGGGAAGAGTTGGGGGCTCTAACAATAATCGATTTCGAAATTTTGCTTGATAATGGGGCTACTCATATCATAAGTGCTTGTAATAGTGTTTCTGCGAATATCGCCTTTCCACTTTTTGATCTAATGGGTGTACCAAAGGATAACTTAATAGAGATGGTTTATCCGACGGTTAAATCTTTTAAAAATAAAACAGATAAGAAGATATTGCTTTTGGGGACAGAGGCTACAATTCGCTCCGGTATATATCAAAATGGATTCAAAACAATTCAGGTAAAAATCGATACAGAAGCAATACCAAGTCTAGCTGGAATAATAGAAAACGGGGGGGATGAAAAAGATATTGAAAAAACTATTAGAAAAACTTTTGCTAAAATAAAAGTGGAGTATGACCATGTTGTCTTGGGTTGTACACATTATCCTCTTGTTATGGGTATATTTGAAAAAGTCAAAAAGGATTTGGGGTTCAGGTTTAAAATAATTGACCCAGCAGAATTTGTGGCCAAGGAAGCTTTGAAAAAATTTGGTTCTGTGAGAGGTAGTTCAAAAAGAAAATTTATTATCTCAAAAGATTCAAAGTTTTTTAGGGACAAAGTGAGTGAAATCATGGGGGATAAGAAATATATAATTAAAGTCTTAGATTAAAAACATGATAGAGAAAAAATGCAAAGAATATTTTAAGGGTAAAAAAATAACTTTAATGGGGCTTGGTCTCTTAGGAAGGGGGGTTGGCGATGCTAAGTTTTTACTTGATTGTGGAGCCGATGTGCTTGTTACGGATTTAAAAGACGAACTAGCTCTCAGAGATTCTATAAAGAAGTTGTCCAAATATAAAAATGTATCTTTTCATTTGGGGGGACATAAATTGGAAGATTTTAAAAATAGAGATTTGATTTTGAAATCAGCTGGTGTTCCTCTTGATTCTATATACACAAAGGAGGCAAAGAAAAATAAGATTCCAGTTGAAATGAGTGCCTCGTTGTTTAAAAAACTTTCAAATGTTCCCATGATTGCTGTTACTGGCACGAGAGGTAAGTCTACTGTCACACAGATGATAAGTCATATACTCTCAACTTCTGGAAAGAAAGTTTTATTGGGGGGGAATGTTTTAGGTGTTTCAAACCTAGATTTACTTCGTAGAGTAAAAGACGCGGATATCGCAGTCTTTGAACTTGATTCGTGGCAACTTCAGGGATTTGGAGATGCCAAGATGAGTCCAAATATTTCGGTGTTCACGACTTTTTATCCAGACCACCTCAATTATTATAAGGATTCCCTAGAGAAATATTTTAAAGATAAGGCTAATATTTTTTTGTACCAAAAAAGTGGTGACACGCTTGTTTTGGGACGCCAAATGAAAAAGTTTTTTGAAGAATTTTCAAGTAAAAACAATTTTAAATCAAAAGCTAGAATAATTATTCCAAATACAAAACTAAAAGAAGGCTTCAGTCTTAGGGTTCCTGGAGAACATAACGCCTATAATGCCAGCATTGCTGTTTCAGTCTGCAATGCTTTAGGTGTAAAAGATTCCGTAATAAAAAAAGCCCTGAAAGATTTTAAAGGTGTACCGGGAAGACTTGAATTCATCAGAAATGCTTATGGCAGGAAAATATATAATGATACTACCGCAACAACTCCGGAGGCGACTATTGTTGCCCTAAGGGCACTTTGTGAAAAAGACAAGAGAAATGTAGTTCTTATAATGGGTGGAGCAGATAAAAATCTTGACATGTTGAAACTTTTGAAAGAAATAAAAATAAGTGTGAAGTCCGTCGTTTTACTATCAGGTACCGGCACGGAGAGAATTAAGACTATGTGGGATAAAATGAAAGTTCCGGCGTTTGAGTATGACGACTTGGGAGATGCAGTTCTTGAGGCTATGGATATGTCAGACAAGGGAGATGTTATTTTGCTCAGCCCAGCTTTTGCTTCTTTTGGGATGTTTAAGAATGAGTATGATAGGGGTGAAAAATTTAATAAAATAGTGAATAAAATTTAATGCAGGAAATTGATTTGTCAAAAATAAATAAGGTGCATTTTATTGGTATTGGCGGGATCGGGATCTCTGCTCTTGCAAAGATGATGTTGAATCAGGGTTTTGATATTTCTGGTATAAATGATTGCGAGAGCTCGAATACTCTGTCGGAACTTTTTGATAAATCTGTAGATATAAAAATATCTACAGATTTTAAAGATGTAAAAAAAGATGCTGATCTTTATATATATAGTCTTGCATGGGATGATTTAACCCCAGATCTTATGAAAGAAACAAGAAAACTTGGTAAACCAGTTTTAACTTATTTTGAAGGCCTTGGGCTTATCTCAAAAGATAGTTATACGATAGCTGTTTCTGGCACACATGGTAAGACAACCACAACCGCCATGATTGCAAAAGTATTGTTAGAAGCTAAGAAGAGTCCGACTGTTATAGTAGGCTCTCTTCTTAAAGAGTATAATAGCAACTTTGTCTCTGGAGATAGTGATTTATTTGTTGTCGAGGCTTGTGAATATAGAAGATCATTTTTAAATCTTCATCCTAAGATTGCCATTATTACAAATATTGATAATGATCATTTGGATTATTACAAAGATATTGAGGATATTAAATCAGCTTTTAGAGAATTCGTACTTAAAGTTCCAAGGGATGGATATGTAATATGTGATACTGATGATGAAAAAGTGAAGGAAGTTACAAAAGGGCTTGACTGTAAGGTGATAAATTATCGGGATTATCTTGAAAATGATTTACCCATGGCTGTTCAAGGTGTCCACAATAAATTAAATGCTTCTATAGCACTTGCGGTTGCAGATATTTTAAAACTAAATTTTTCAGAAGCCGAAATGTCAGTTTCTAATTTTGAAGGAACATGGAGAAGGTTTGAACTAAAGGGTGAAACCGAAAATGGCACTACTATATATGATGATTATGGTCATCATCCAACAGAGATAAAAGCTACTTTGCGTGGAGCTAGAGAAAAATTTGTTGATAAAAAAATCATTGTAGCCTTTCAACCCCACTTATATTCGAGGACTAAAATGCTTTTGGGTGATTTCTCAAATTCTTTTATTGATGTTGATAAGGTTTTGATTTTACCAATTTATGCAGCGAGGGAGCATAAGGATCCCAGTATAAATAGTGAAATGCTTGCAAATAAGATTGGCGATCGGGCTTTGTATGTGGAAAATTTTGATATAGCAAAAGATCTATTATCCAAGGAACTTAAGAGAGGGGATATCTTTATCACAATAGGGGCTGGAGATGTTTACAAAATAGGAGAGATGATGTTAAATCAGTAGAGGTTGGCCCTACTTGTGGTTTTACTTTGCCACTTAGGGTCTTTGTTTTTGTTCTTGGGAGAAGAAGATGAAACTCAAAGCAAGATTCCGTACTGACATCAGTAGTTACGGTACGGCAAGAGATCCAGGCCCTGTCGAGTTTTATATCTGTGGTGGTGCACTTTGTTTTTCTACTTTCGCCGTCATAGATAGAGGCTCTGTCGGTATTGATGTGAATGGAGCTATTTCTTTCGATGGGCGAGTCATATCGAGCGAGGTGGGTCGGGCTACGCGAATAACCAACATGCATGTGACAAACGCAAGTCGAGATTATTCAAGTGGTGAAGCTGTTTTGTCGGGGGAAGTTCCGTTTGAGCTTGAAGACCAGTATCTGAGAGCTCTTTCGCCAGACCGTCCGGCTGACTTCAATCGCGCAGGAATGCTTTACGACTTGATGCTCAACATACCTCCTAAAATGGGAGGTGGGCTAGAAAGGAAGGTCCTCAGCATTACCCATTTGCATAGGATTGCGGGGCGCATGTTGCTTGCGCGATCTTCGGGCGAATTCGGGCATCCGCTCTGTTTGCGGGCAGTCGGGAAGTTTATTCTTGGTCAATATTACTTGTATAGGGCAAGGTACTTGGCCAAAAAATTCATCGTAGATGAAGGTTTCGACAAGACGCCCGTTAA
>CAYUDP010000007.1:25360-32799 GCA_964443725.1 uncultured Candidatus Saccharibacteria bacterium | reverse complement strand
GAGAGGGCTGGGTTTGAAGATGAAGCAATAGCCCTGAGGAAAATGCATGAGGACAGGGGACGGCGGCTTTCGGGGGTCTTCGGTTGAAGTGATGGATTGTGTTCCGCCGTTTTAGCACCACTTAGTCTGTGGAGCTTTACGGCGGAGCTTTTCTTTTTTAGTATTCATATATGTCATATTTATATATTGTTGGAACACCTATAGGCAACTTGGGGGATATAACCCTGAGAGCAATTTCGGCTTTAAAGGAGGCCGATATTGTCCTTTGTGAAGATACCCGTGTGACTAAAAAGTTGTTAAATCATTTCGACATAAAAGATAAACAACTTTCTACATATAATGAGCAGAAAAGTGGAGCTAGTATTGATAAAATAATTGCCTGGCTAAGTGATGGGAAAAACATTGCTCTGGTTACAGACGCTGGAACACCAGGTGTTTCTGATCCAGGCGGTATTTTGGTTAGAGAGATAATGGAGAAAATGGAAGGAAAAGTTAAGGTAGAATCTGTTCCTGGAGTATCCGCTTTGACAACTGCGATATCTATATCTGGGGTCGATTTGCATGAATTTGTCTTTTTGGGTTTTTTACCTCATAAGAAAGGTCGAGAAACTTTGTTTAAGGAGATTGCGAATACAAAAAGGCCGGTTGTTTTTTATGAATCGCCACATAGGATAATAAAATCACTTGAGTCGCTTGATAAATTTTGTCCCGACAAACAGATAACAGTTGCAAGAGAGCTTACAAAAATATTTGAGGAAGTACTGAGGGGAACCCCCAAATCCGTTAAAGAAAAATTGACCAAAGAAAAACAAAAGGGGGAGTTTGTTGTAATTGTTTCCTAATGATAAAATAATTTTACTATGCCTAAGCATTTGATAACTACTTTGGGTATTTTGATAGCACTTATGCCAGCTATCGCGATCCCATCATCTTTTAAAGACTGGGTCTATATTGTTCTGGGACTGTCTATTGCTGGTGCCAATTATTACCAGTTGCACTATAAGAAGAAACTTCTAAAAGAGATTGCTTTGAGACGAAGTAAAAAAGTTGGTCCAACAACCCCCGTAAGCCAGGAGTCGTCGATTCCTGCTCCACTTGCGGAAGTGGCTGCCGTCATTTCAGATGAAGAAAGAAAAGAACAACAATAATTTAATCAAATATAATAAAAAAGCCCTATTTATTCTTGGAGGAGCTTTTTTATTTTTAATTTTATTTTTTTCTAATATTTTTTTTAGTAAAGAAGTTGTTTATGAAAGGGGTGATTTAAAGGCCATTGCTATCGATAGTAAAAGTAGTACCAGTACCACTTTGCTTGAGGAGAGTATAAAAAAACCGAAAGAAGTTGTTCACCTTAAGACACCGAAACCTCTTAAGGCTATATATATGAGTTCTTGCGTTGTTGGTACGAAGAACTTTAGAAATGATTTGGTAAAGGTGGCTGATGAAACAGAAATAAATTCAATTGTTATTGATATAAAAGATTATTCTGGATTACTATCTTTTGATACTGATAATCCAGAGATATCTCACGCCGTTTCTGACAAGTGTGGGGCTAAGGATATGAAGGAATTTATCGAAGGGCTTCATCAAAAAAATATATATGTGATTGGCAGGGTAGCTGTGTTCCAGGACCCACATATGGTAAAAACCCACCCAGAACTTGCAGTTAGAAGAAAAAGTGATGGTGGTATATGGAAAGACAGAAAAGGACTATCGTTTATTGACGTTGGGGCAAGGCCTCATTGGGATTATATTGCAAACATCGCCAAGGAATCCTACGGAATAGGTTTTGATGAAATAAATTTTGATTATGTAAGATTTCCATCGGATGGAGACATGAAAGATATAGATTTTACCCTTTCTCGTGGGAAGACTAAGGCAGAGGTCCTGAAAGAATTTTTCTCTTATCTTCATGATTCTCTCAAGGACACGGGGATGATCACTTCAGTTGATCTGTTTGGCATGACAACTACAAATTTTGACGATCTAAATATCGGGCAGGTTGAAGAGAATGCCTTGCCATTTTTTGATTATGTTGCTCCTATGGTTTACCCATCACATTTTCCGCCGATGTTTAATGGTTGGAAAAATCCGAATGAACATGTCTATGAACTTATAAAATATACTATGACCAAAGCAGTTGAGAGGGCCGAGGCCTCGACTAGTCCTGTAGCTGTCTTTGGTTCAACTAGACTGGGAACTTCAACCCCAGCTTTGTATAGTAAGCCAATATACGATAGGTATAAATTAAGACCATGGCTTCAAGATTTTAAATACGGAGGGAATTATGGACCAGAAGAAGTTAGGGCACAAATAAAAGCGACATATGATTCTGGATTGGATTCTTGGATGCTTTGGGCTCCGTCAAATAGATACACGGTTTCTGCTTTACTAACCCAATAATATATTGGTAATTATTGGAATGAAATAATTATTTTATTTAAGCTAAGTGAATTTCTATGTTTTTAAAAATATGACACACTTTGATAATCTTCTAAAAATGATTCCAGATTTGTCGCAAAAGAGGATTCTGGATTTGGGTGCAGGTAAGGGTGGTTTTTTACTAGATTTGGCTGGAAGAGGTTTGAAAGCTGTTGGTATTGAATATAATCCAGATTATATAGATGAGGCTTTAAGATTGGCTAACGAAAAGGGTTTAAATATCGAAATAGAAAGAGGTGATGGTGAAAGTTTGCCGTTTGGTGATAGTTCTTTTGATTTTATAAATATGTCTGAGGTGTTTGAACACGTTCATGATCCACGAAAAGTAATGCAAGAGGTTTCAAGGACCCTCTCTAAAGGAGGGGAGGCTTATATATCCATCCCTAATAGATATGGGCTAATCGATCCACATTATCATTTAGTATTTATAAATTGGATGCCTAGAGTGGTCGCAGAATGGATAATTAGTTTATTTGGTAAAAATAAAGATGATTCTGGTTGTGCTGGGGTACAGAGGTTGAGTGATATGCATTACAGGTCATACCAAAACGCCATAAAGGAACTCAATGATTATGGCTTTGAAGTTAGTGACGTAAGAGAAATTAAAATACAAAAAATCTATTCTGGAATTAAACTTATTTTGGCACGATTTGCGTACCTTTTTGCGTCTAGAGTGTATTTCGATAGTATGCATTTTCTGATTAAAAAATAGTGGGTTATACTTTAATAAATTATGGACAACAATGGGAATGAGATAACATATTTTGGTTTTACCGATGCTAGAAATAAAAGAGTTCGATTTGGTATAAAGGCTAAAGATAGAGTTCGCCATGTCTATACTGTTGGTAAGACGGGTATGGGCAAGTCAACTCTTCTTGAAAACATGGCCATACAGGACATAAGAAACGGCAATGGTTTTGCTTTTATCGATCCTCATGGAAAAACGGCCGATTTGTTGCTCGACTATATTCCTGAGAATCGAATGAAGGACGTGCTGTATTTTGCTCCTTTTGATATGGAGAACCCGATATCTTTCAATGTGATGGAAGATGTCGGTCCAGATAAAAGGCATCTTGTCGTTTCGGGGCTTATGAGTGCCTTTAAGAAGATTTGGGTTGATGCATGGTCGGCAAGAATGGAATATATTTTACAGAATACACTTCTTGCTCTTCTTGAGTATCCAGGAGCAACTCTTCTCGCGATTAACAAGATGCTTTCTGATAAGGAGTTTAGAAAAAAGGTATTGGAGCATGTGACTGATCCTACAGTGAGGTCTTTTTGGGTTGATGAATTTGCAAAATATACAGATAGGTTTGCTGCCGAGGCAACTCCAGCTATACAAAATAAGGTTGGGCAGTTTACTTCAAATCCTCTTATAAGAAATATTGTTGGTCAGCCGAATTCTTCTTTCGATATAAGAAAAATGATGGATGAGAAGAAAATCCTTATCATAAACCTTTCTAAAGGTAGGGTGGGAGAAGGTAATGCAAACTTACTCGGAAGTATGCTTATTACGAAAATATATCTTGCCGCCATGTCGAGAGCGGATGTCCCTGAAAAGGTCTTGGCCAGATTACCCCAATTTTACCTTTATGTTGATGAATTTCAGTCCTTTGCCAATGAAAGTTTTGCTGATATTTTATCTGAGGCTAGAAAATATAAACTTAATCTTACTATGGCCCATCAATATTTGGAGCAGATGTCTGAGGAGGTGAGGGCGGCTGTTTTTGGTAACGTGGGAACCATGGTTATCTTCCGAGTGGGGCCATTTGATGCGGAGATATTTGAGAAGGAGTTTGTTCCCACTTTTACAGCAGAAGATTTTGTAAATCTTGGAATGTATCAGATGTATCTCAAATTAATGATAGATGGGGTCACCTCCCATCCTTTCTCTGCAACTGGTATGCCACCTATACAGATGGATGGCCCATCATTTAAAGATGGGGTTATAGAATCTTCAAGAAGACAATTCGCTCGCTCGCGCCGTGAAGTTGAAGACAATATAATAACGCAAATAGAATTTACACCGGCACCAGAGAAGACTGTGTTAAAAAGAAAAGAAGAGAGACAAGATAGAAAAGATAGACAAGAACTTGAGAATAGACCACTAAGAGAAGATACTCGGGAGTCGAGTATCCCAAAGAAAAAAGTTGAAGACGGGGCACATCTGTCTGATCTTAGGATGGCCCTCTCATCGGTTTTGGGCCCACCAGAAGTGGTAAGTGATAAAGAAGTATTAAAGGCTAGGGAGGCAAATATTGCTACTCCTCAAGTAGTAAAAGAAGAAGTAAAAATTGAAGACAATCGAGTGGTTAATAATATTTCTCATAATACCAACATAAAAATTGAAAACAAGAATCGCGGTAAAAGAGATGGAGGTGGGAGAAGGGAGGAAAGGAGAGGTGATAATAGAAGAAGTGAGAGACCTGACGATAGGAAAGAAAATAAAAGGTCAGATAGAAATATGAATTTAGAGACGGAAAATACAGATACTGCAAATAAATTGGCTCTCAAGGCGGCTTTAGATGAGCTACTGAAAAAAGAAATGAAGCCAAAGGAGCAACTCAAGGAAGAAGTTAAAAGTGGGGTTGTCTCTAAGGAGACTAAAAATATAAATGTAGATTTTAGTGATAAAGTTGTGCCAAAAGAGATACCAGAGAAGGACCTCAAAGCTATGCTTGAGGTAAGTGAAGATGAGACAGACATCAAAAAATAAAATAAAGTCCTTAATTTTATTCGGCATCTATTTTTCAGTTGCCCCTGCCGCCGGTGCATCTATAAAAATAAATGAGATTATGTACGACCTCCCAGGGAGCGATACCGGAAGAGAGTGGGTTGAAGTAAAAAATGATTCGGGTGGGGGAGTAGATATTTCGGCATATTATTTTAGAGAGGGGGGTACAAGTCATAAACTAATTCCATATAGTGGGGGTAATAATATTAATGCCAATAGTTACGCCGTTATAGCGGATAATCCGGAGAAGTTTTTGGTTGATAATCCTAGTTTCAGTGGAGTTTTGTTTGACAGCTCTTTTTCACTTTCCAATACTGGCGAAGCACTTTCAATATTGAATGGGGATACTATTGAGGATTCTGTGAACTATGAATCTAGCCTGAGTGGAAATGGGGACGGTAATTCTCTTTCTCTGGTGTCTAATAGTTTTGTAAGTGGGACACCTTCTCCTGGTAAGGAAAATATAAAAACAACAACCACACTTGATTCAGGAGCAACCTCAGCGTCTCAACAAGCCTCTTCGTCTTCTAATCAAGTTGAATCAAATCAGAGCAATAGTTCTTCGTGGCCAGTTGAACAGCAAGTCTTTGCTGATGCTGGACCGGACAAAACTACTTTCGTCGGTATACCGCTAAAGTTTGATGGGGTACTTTTAGGGTTAAAAAAAGAACCAATAGATAATGCGAGATTTATTTGGAATTTTGGAGACGGAGGTGTCTCTGAAGGTAAAACTGTCTCACATATTTATTATTTCCCAGGTAAGTACCTAGTCAGTATGCAGGGAGTTTCTGGTCATTTTTCAAATGGGGATACTTTGGCGGTTGAGGTTAATGAAATAAATATTTACATATCAAGTTTCAAAAGTGGTCAGGAGGGTTTTGTGGAGATAGTTAACAAATCTAGTAATTCCGTGAATGTTTCTGGTGTAATTATTTCAGACGGGGTAAATGATTTCAGTATTCCTGATAATACAATAATACTAGGTAAATCTAGTATTAAATTTCCAAACAAATTACTTGGCTTATTCTTTACAACCAGCAGTCCGTTTTTGAAATATGGCAATGGATCTCCTGTTGTGGTTAGCCCGCCAAATATGGGGTCTGAAAATAAAGTATCGGTACCCCCAAGTAAAACATCAAATGAAGCTTCTGTAGCCAAATATTCTCAAAATGTGACTATTCCACATGGAAAAAGTGTTTCTGGAGTGTTGGCGTCTGTGTCTGATTCTGGGGCGGTTGGGGTTATAGATCCCGATAATAAATGGGTTTTTGGTGGGCTGGCCATATTTTTGGCTATTTTTTCTAGTCTAGTGATAATATTCTTGAGAAGAACAAGAATTGAAGCTGATAAATATGAAATTTTTGAGGAGGAATAAATTTAATAATTTAAAAGGTGAGGGTAAAAGAATTTTGGTGACTGGTGGCGCATCTGGTATTGGTAGAGAGACTGTAATAGAACTTGTTAAGAGGGGGGCCGAAGTTATCTTTACTGCAAGAGATAAAAGTAGAGCGGATGAGCTTGTTAATGAAATTTTGAATAACAATAAAAATGCAAAAGTAGGTTATTTTTTATGTGACCTGGAATCTATTTCCTCTATAAAAGAATTCTTAAATCAGTTTATTTCTAAGTATGATCGACTTGATGTATTGATCAACAATGCTGGAGTTCTGCCGATTGAAAGAAGTTTGACAAAGGATAATCATGAGTTAAACAGGGGAGTTAATGTGTTAGCAGTTATTCTGATTACGGAAAGATTGTTGCCGTATCTAAAGCTAGCAAAACATGGGAGGATAATAAATTTATCATCCTCACTTCACTCTGAGGGGGAGATAGATTTTGATGATTTAGAAAATGAGCGTGATTTTGATAGGTATAAAGCGTACGGTGATTCTAAATTGGAGGTTATTATTTACTCTAGAGTATTGGCTAAGGAATTGTCGGGAACCAACATAACTGTAAACGCTCTGCACCCTGGCGTCGTTAAAACACCAATGACCCTCACTTCAATCTCAAAGATGAATCCTATTTTGAGGTTTATATATAAATTGACCCTTATCTCTCCAAGGCGGGCGGCGATGAATGAGGTCTACCTTGCTTTAAGTGATGATTTAGATCACGTAAGTGGGGAGTATTTTAACCAGACAGAAATATCAAGGCCATCAGAAAAAGCAACAGATGAAGATAAGAATGACAAAATTATATCTATTGACAGAAATATTATATCGTTGTAATTTTTGATTACCTTAACGAACAAGGAGACGAT